>CAZALT010000012.1:0-36929 GCA_964485515.1 uncultured Rhabdothermincola sp.
ACCTCGGTTCGGAGGTCGCTGATCTCGGCCTTGACCTCGGTTCGCAGCGCGCCGACTTCCTGGACGATGTCGCTCTTGAGTGCGATGCACTCGGCGCGGACGAAGTCTTTCGTTGCGGGAGTCTCGAGGTCGTTGGCGGGGAACTGCGAAACCAAGGCTTCTGCCACCTCCTCTCCCAGAACGGGGGAGAACTGCTCGAAGATGATGCTTCGCTGACGTGCGGTGAGAGCCACCGGCGCTCCTTCGGATCGGTGTTCGATGGACCACCTGCGTGGCCGATGCACCGGGGAAGGCGTGCTCGAAAGGGTAGCGGCGAGGGCTGACGGTGTCGATGGTCTTCGGTGTCGATCGCAGCCAGGGTCGATCAGCCGAAGGGGTCGTGGTCGGCGATGAACCTCTCCAGTCGCACCTCGTCGATGCGGCTGACCACGCGGGTTGCCTCGTGACGGTCGCGCACGACCTTGGCGAGGGTGAACGTCGAGGTGATGACGTACAGGATCCCGAGGGCGAGGAAGGCCCGCATCCAGGCGTTGACCGGGAGGTAGACCACCCCGACGAGCACCGCCCCACTGGCGATGGCGAAGCTGATCGCCGCCTGCATGGCGAAGGCGGAGGTGGACGGCGCGGTCGGTTCGTAGCTCATGGGGCCACGATGGCCCGACGGCTCACCGAGCGGAATCGGGGGAACTCCCCAGGCGGGTCTGGGGTCGTCCGCTCGCCTTGGCTACAGACCCTCTTTGCGGCCGCGGATGATCAGGGTGGCGGGGACCTCGGCCATGTGGTCGTTCCACAGGGCGCTGCGGGGACCTTCGACGGGTTGGGGCTCGAGCAGCGTGTCGACCCGGAAGTTCGCCCGGGAGAGGCTGGTGAACACCTCGCTGATGGTGCGGGGGTGTTCGACGCCACCCGCGTAGGGCACGGGTGCGTTGTCGAAGTAGCTGCCCGAACGGGCGACGTCGAAGGCGGGGTGGGGCAGCGAGATCACCAGGTGGCAGCTGGTCTTGAGGACGCGGTGGACCTGGCGGAACACGCGGTCGAGGTCGTCGACCCCCGCGAGGGAGTAGACGGCGAGCGCCACGTCGATCTGGTCGGCGCGGATGAAGGCCAGCTCAGCGAGGTCGCTCTGGTGCAGCTCGGCCTTGACCTCGGCCCGCTCGCAGGCGAGGCGGACCGTCTCGATCCGTGCCAGCGACGGGTCGACCGTGATGACGTGCGCGCCTTGGCGGGCCATCGCCACGGTCAGCGCGCCACCTCCGGCGCCGAGCTCCAGGACCCGCTTGCCGTCGAGCGAACCCAGGAGGCGGAAGGCGGACTCGTCGGCGATGTCGGGCCCGTAGGACACGACGTCGTCGGGGAGCGCTGCTCCGGCCGGGAAGACCGACGACAGCGGCGCATCAGGGTCAGCCGAACTGCCCGCGGATCCCCCGTCGAGCAGCTCGAACACGGGTTCAGCCACCGGGCGCAGGTGGGCGCTCGGGTGGCTACCCGTCGTGAAGCTGGTCGATTCCGTGGTCGAGGTCGGTGGGTCTGGTTCGAAGCCGTCGGTCATCGAGGACAAGTGTGCCCGCCAGGATCGTTGAACGGGTCGATGGCATCCCACCGGCGGTCGGGCGAGCCGGGTCCAGGGAAAGCGGGGGACCGTGGGCGCGAACTGGGCAGACCCCGCGACGAATGGCTGCCGCGACGCAGTTCGGGATGTCCCTCGCTACGCTCGGGGCCCGTGAGCTTCCGATCTGGAGCCCTGCAGGGATCGCAGACCGGCACGCCCGGTGAGATCGACTACCGGCTGGCGCGCCAGAACGTCGTCTCGGAGTACCGCAAAGGCAACCTCGCTCGGCATGAGGTGTGCGACGCCCATCCCGAACTCGTACGCGCCGCCCGGGAAGCGTCGAAGAAGACCCGCCAGGTCTGCCCCATCTGCCGGGACGCCAAGCTCGTCCACGTCACCTACGTCTTCGGTCCACGCCTTCCGGCGCATGGCCGTTGCATCACCAAGCAGTCCGAGCTGCAGGCGCTCAGCCAACGACGCGGCGAGTTCTCGGCGTACGTGGTCGAGGTGTGTCCCGAATGTGCATGGAACCATCTCGCCCGCTCCTTCGTCTTGAACCCACGACGCCCTTCCTGACAGCGTCGAGCACCTTCTGATCCCCCACCCCGCCTGCATCTCCCGAGCACCTCTCCCCATGAGCCCGTCAACCCCGTCCGCGAAGCGCGGCCCGAATCGATCCCCGTCTCGTTCGTCGCGCCCGGCGGGCGGCGTGGTGGGTAGGACGGCGCCCAAGGGCCGGCGGGCAAGCCGCCGAGGGCAGCGTGGCGCCGGGAAGGCGGAGGGCCGCCGCGGTCGGTTGTGGCGTTGGCGCCGGGTCTTCTTCGCCCTCGGCCTCGTCTTCATCCTGGCCATCGCCGGTGCGGGATACCTCTTCACCCAGGTGTCGCTTCCGCCGTCGGAACCACCGCTGCTCGAGACGACCTACATGTGCTCATCGGAGGTGCAGTCGGGGTGCAGCGCCGACAACTCGCTGGCCCAGTTCTCCGGTGGCGTCGATCGCCAGACCGTGACCTACACCGAGCTCCCGCCCGAGGTCATCAACGCCGTGCTCGCCACCGAGGATCGCGACTTCTTCAAGCACGGAGGAGTCGACCCGGTCGGCATAGCGCGAGCCTTCGTCGCCAACGTGCGCAACGAGGCGCTCACCCAGGGCGGGTCCACGATCACCCAGCAGTACGTGAAGCAGACCTTCCTCACCAACGAGCGCTCCTTCAGCCGCAAGGCCAAGGAAGCGGCGCTGGCGGTCAAGGTCGAGCGCGAGCTCTCGAAGCAGGAGATCCTCACCCGCTACCTCAACCTCATCTACTTCGGTCGCGGTGCCTACGGGGTGCAGGCTGCGTCTCGGGCCTACTTCGGCAAGGACGTCGATCAGGTCACGTTGCCGGAAGCGGCCTATCTCGCCGGTCTGATCCGCGGTCCGGAGCTGGCCGACGCGAACCTGCCCGACGACAACCCCAAGAAGGCCGCGCAGCACGCCGAAGCCGAGCTCCAACGGTCCAAGGCGCTCGGGTCGATGCTCGACTCGGGGTTCATCGACGAAGCGGCCTACGACGCGGCCATGATCGACGACTGGAGCAGCGTCATCGTGCGCCCGGAGAGCTCGGGGAACTTCGGCACGGTGGCGCGCCGTGACATCGGCACGGAGTACTTCGTCGACTATGTGAAGAGCTGGTTGGTCGGCTCCGGGAATTTCACCGACGCAGAGATCTACGGCGGTGGCCTGCGCATCTACACGACGCTTGATCTGGAGAACCAGCAGATGGCCTACGACGCCGTCACCTCTACCCTGGACCGGCCGGACGATCCGGCCGGTTCGCTGGTGTCGATCGACAGCGGCGGACGCGTCGTCGCGATGATGGGAGGCACCGACTACGACACGTCTCAGGTGAACCTGGCGGTCGGCACCGCGGGCGGTGGTGGCGGCCGGCAGCCGGGTTCGTCGTTCAAGCCGATCGTGCTCGCCGAGGCGCTCAACCAGGGGATTCCGCTCACCACGGTGCTGGACGCTCCTGCGAGGAAGGTCTTCCCGGATGCCAACAACGGCGACGACTGGTCGGTCGCCAACTACGGCGATGCGGGCCTGGGGAGGCTCGATCTCGTCGATGCCACCAAGAAGTCGTCGAACACGGCCTACGCGCAACTCATGCTCGATGTCGGTCCCGACAACGTCGTGGCGCTCGCCGAGCGGCTCGGCGTGACCGCCACCTTGGAGCCCTACAACTCGTTGGTGCTCGGCACCGCGGAGGTGTCGCCGCTCGACATGGCGTCGGTGTACTCGACCTTCGCGGACGACGGGGAGCACATCACGCCCATCACCGTGACGAAGGTGACCGATGCGAAGGGCACGGTGCTCTACGAGCCGAACACCACACCCGACCGGGTGCTGAGCGAGGACGTCGTCGCGCAGGTCAACTGGACGCTGAACCAGGTCGTCGAGAGCGGCACGGCCACGAAGGCGAAGTTCGGTCAACCAACCGCCGGCAAGACCGGGACGACCGAGGGGTACCAGGACGCGTGGTTCGTCGGCTACACGTGCGAGCTCACCGCCGCGGTCTGGGTCGGCTACCCCAACGGCGATGGTGCGGGGAACCCTCGTGGTATGACCAACGTCCACGGCATCAAGGTCGCGGGTGGCACGCTGCCCACCGAGATCTGGCGGAAGTACATGGAGCAAGCGGCCGCCGACCTCGAGTCGTGCTCGTTCGAGAGGCCCTCGATCGCTCCTGCTCCCCCCGGGACCACGGTGCTGTCCAATGCCGGATCGACGACGACGACGACGACCGTGCCGGACGAAGCGGCCACGACGACGACCGCGGGAGAGTCGCCGACCACCGAGGCGCCGCCGACCACGTCGACGACACCGCCGACGACATCGCCACCGACGACGTCACCGCCCACCACGGCAACACCTCCGACGTCGGCAGATCCCCCGTAGCGACTCGGCTCGACGGCTTGTTCGCCATCGTTGCCGACGTCGAGCAACCGTCGGGATCGTCCTCCGAGGAAGTTTGTGTGGCGCCTGTGCTCGCGGGTTACGATTTCGGTATCCGCCGGCAGCCGAGGGGCGCTGGACGGACAAGGAGGCTCGTCATGAGCAAGCAGGTCACCGCGCCGTCCGTGCAGGCGCGAAAGGTCCGTGCCGGGGCTGATCCCCTGGTGATGGTGACGGCGTACGACGCCCCCGGGGCGCGCATCGCCGATGAGGCCGGGGTCGACATGATCTTGGTGGGCGACTCGCTCGCCATGGTGGTGCTCGGCTACGACGACACGCTGCAGGTCACGGTGCACGACATGGCGCATCACGTCGCCGCCGTCTCCCGGGCCAAGCCACAGCCGTTGATCGTCGCCGACCTGCCGTGGATGAGCTACCACGTCTCGGTGGCCGACACGGTGAGCAACGCCGCACTGCTGATCCGCGCCGGGGCGTCGGCCGTCAAGCTCGAGGGGGGAGCGAAGCGGGTTCCGATGGTCGAAGCCATCGTCGATGCCGAGATCCCCGTCATGGGCCACATCGGGCTCACTCCGCAGTCGGTCCACGCCATGGGGGGCTTCAAGGTGCAGGGCCGTCGCACCGATGCGGCTCTGGCCCTCGTCGACGACGCACTCGCCCTCGAGGCGGCCGGCTGCTTCGCCCTCGTGCTCGAAGGCGTGCCCGACGAGGTGGCCCGCATGGTCACCGACGCGCTCACCATCCCCACCGTGGGCATCGGCGCCGGACCTGCCTGCGACGGCCAGGTGCTCGTGTTCCACGACCTGCTGGGCATCGAGGACCGCATCACGCCCAAGTTCGTGCGACGCTACGCGTCGCTCAAGTCCGACGCGGTTGCCGCCATGCGCGACTTCGCCACCGACGTCCGGGGTGGGTCGTTCCCGAACGCCAGTGAGAGCTACCACCTCACCGACGAGGTCGCCGAGGCGCTCGGGCTCTACGGCTCCGACGTCGAGGCCAGGTCGGCCTGATCGATAGCTGTCACACCCGTTCGGCACACTGATCGTCGTCGGTCAGTCGGTCGTTGGCTGTTGATCGTCTGTCGAGCTCGGTGCCGGACCCTTCGATGAGGGGTCCGGCGATCGACTCCTCTACAGTTGCAAGGTTCCAAATTGGACCCTGCCCCGGAACGTCCGGGGCCCCCGGCTGCGGCCGCGGACCAGAGGGAGAGGTGATGCTCGAATGCGGGCGTACGAACTCATGATCATCTACACGGGCGAGACCGAGGACCAGCAGGTCCGGGACAACATCGCCGGTGTGACCAAGGCCATCGAGGCCGAGGGTGGCAAGGTCGCCACGAGCGACTTCTGGGGCAAGCGTCGCTTCGCCTACGAGATCAACCACAAGTGGGAGGGCTACTACGTGGTCCTCGAGATCGTCACGGAAGCACGTGACCTGCACGAGGTGGAGCGCACGCTCCGACTCGCGGACGACGTCGTCCGCCACAAGGTCCTGCGCCTCCCCGACAACGAAGCCGCTCGACGCGGCCTTGTCGGCGAGGGCACCCCGGCCGCTGCGGCCGGTTAGCCGAGAGGAACATCTCCATGGCAATCGACAACACCGTCACGGTGGTTGGCAACGCCACCCGTGATCCCGAACTCCGGTTCACCCCGAGCGGCCAAGCGGTCGCATCGTTCGGCCTCGCCGTCAACCGGCGTTGGCAGAACCGCCAGACCAGCGAGTGGGAAGAAGCCACGTCGTTCTTCGACGTGACGTGCTGGGCCCAGATGGCCGAGAACGTCGCCGAGTCGATCCAAAAGGGTGCCCGCGTCGTCGTGACCGGTCGCCTCGACCAGCGCAGCTGGGAGACCGACAACGGCGAGAAGCGTTCGAAGGTCGAGATCGTCGCCGACGAGATCGCCCCGAGCCTCAAGTGGGCCACGGCCCAGATCAACCGCAACGAACGCCGCGACGGCGGTGACGGCGGTGGCTTCAGCGCCCCGAAACCCGCACCCGCACCTGAACCCCCTGCCGGCTACGGCAGCGACGAGGAGCCTTTCTGATGGCAAAGACAGCAGTGAAGCGCGGCAAGAACAAAGACAACGCCCGCCGCAGCAAGAAGAAGACGAGCCTGCTCACCATCGAGAAGGTGGAGTTCGTCGACTACAAGGACGTCAACCTGCTTCGCCGGTTCATGTCCGACCGGGCCAAGATCCGGGCCCGTCGCGTGACGGGCAACGACTCGCAGCAGCAGAAGGAGATCGCCAAGGCGATCAAGAACGCTCGCGAGATGGCACTGCTTCCCTACGCCAACCGCGTCACCACCCAGCGCGGTGGCCGTGGTGACCGCGGCGACCGAGGCCCCCGTGGTCCGCGTCGCGACGAGGCGGAGAGCGGCGCTGCACCGTCCGACACCGACACCTCCGTGTTGGAGATCCCGGCCGATGCCGCGGTGGCCACCGAGGCCCCGGTCGTTGCTGAGGGAGGCGAGGCATGAAGGTCCTCCTCCGCTCCGACGTCGACGGCGTCGGCAAGAAGGGCGACGTGCTCGACGTCGCCGACGGCTTCGCCCGCAACTACCTCGTCCCCAAGGGTTGGGCCATCAAGGCCACCAAGGGCATCGACGCGCAGGGCCAGGCCATGCGCCGGTCCCGCGATCTGCGCGACGCCGCCGACCGCGGTGCCGCCGAGGAGATCGCCAAGGTCCTCGTGCCCGCGATCATCTCGCTGTCGGGTCGGGCCGCCGACGAGGAGAAGCTGTTCGGGTCCATCTCGATCAGCGAGCTGCTCGTCGCGGTGAAGGAGCAGACCCGGGTCGAGCTCGACCGCAAGTCGGTCCACCTCGACGAGCCGCTCAAGACCATCGGCACCCACTCGGTGCCGGTCAAGCTGCACGCCGATGTGCAGTTCGCGATCACCGTCGAGATCAGCGCCGCCTGATCCCAGCACCTGATCCGGCGATCAGGTGAGCGACGTGAGAAGAGGGTCCCGCCACGGCGGGACCCTCTTCGCGTGCACGCCATCCGCGTTCTTGTCACACACCGGCGGGATGCTGGGGGTCATGCACCGGAGCCCACCCACAGACAGGCACGGGTTTCCACAGGTCATCCACAGGATGATCGCCGGCAATACACAGGGTTTCGGCTCTAGCGATCCCCAGGCTGGTTGGGTCAGGGTGGATCCTTCATGAGCTCTCCTGACCTCGACGAGATGCCCCCCGACTACGACCCGGGTCCGCCTCCGTCCGAACCTTCCCGATTCGACCCGTCACGGTCGGTCCCCACTCGATCCGAACCCCCCCGTGCCGAGGGCGGCCGGTCGGCGCGGGTCCCGCCCAACGACCTCCAGGCCGAGGAGTCGCTCCTCGGCGCCATGCTGCTCTCCAAGGACGCCATCTCGGCGGCCACCGAGGTCATCACCAGCACCGACTTCTACAAGCCGGCGCACGGCCACATCTTCGAGGCCATCACCAACCTGTCGTCCGCGGGGGAGCCCGCCGACCCGGTCACCGTGGCCGACGAACTGCGGCGCGCCGGGCTCCTCGACTCTGTGGGCGGCACGCAGGCGCTGGTCCACCTCCAGATCAACACGCCAGCCACCTCGAACGCGAGCCGCTACGCCCGCATCATCGAGGAGCACGCCCTGCTGCGGAAGCTCATCGGTGTCGCCGGTGAGATCGCCGAGATGGGCTACAGCCTCCCGGAGGACGTGACCAAGGCCATCGACCAGGCCGAGTCGCTCGTCTTCGACGTCGCCGAGCGTCGGGTCACCGACTCGATGGCCCACGTCCACGATCTGCTCACCGCCAACCTCGACCGGCTCGAGATGCTCTACGAGCGGGGCGACGCCATCACCGGTGCACCGACTGGATTCCTCGACCTCGATGAGCTGCTGTCGGGACTGCAGGACAACGCGCTCTACGTCCTCGGGGCCCGACCGTCGGCGGGCAAGACCGCGCTCGCCTTGGGTCTCGCCACCAACGTCGCCATCGAGGGCGGTCGTCCGGTGCTGGTCTTCTCCTTGGAGATGGGCCAGCTCGAGCTCACCCAGCGCATGCTCTGCGCCGAGGCCCGGGTCGACTCCCGCCGCGTGCGCGACGGCTCGCTCAGCGAGGGCGACTGGCAGAAGATCGCCCACGCCACCGGACGTCTTGCCGAGGCACCGATCTGGATCGACGACAACCCGAACCTCACCATCATGGAGCTGCGGGCCAAGGCTCGACGTCTCAAGGCGCGCGTCGGCGACCTCGGCCTCGTGGTCGTCGACTACATCCAGCTCATGACCGGCCGCTCCAGCGCGGAGAACCGTCAGGTCGAGGTGTCCGAGATCAGTCGTGGGCTCAAGATCCTCGCCCGCGAGCTCCAGTGCCCCGTGCTCGGCCTGTCCCAGCTCTCGCGTCAGCTCGAGCTGCGAGCCGACAAGCGCCCGATCCTCGCCGATCTCCGTGAGTCGGGTTGCCTCACCGCGGACACCCGCATCACCCGGGCCGACACCGGCGAGCAGGTGACCATGGGTGCCCTGCTCGAATCAGGCGAGCGCGACATCCCGGTCTGGACGCTCGACGACCGGTACCGGGTGGTTCCGGGCCGCATGAGCCATGTGTTTCCGAGCGGGGTCAAGACCGTCCACGAGCTGGCGCTGGCCTCGGGTCGGTCGATCAAGGCCAGCGCCAACCACCCCTTCCTCGCGCTCGAGGGCTGGTACCACCTCGAGGATCTCGACGTCGGCGACTTCGTCGCCGTCCCGAATGCGGGTCGATGGCCGGTCTCGGTCGGCGTCGACGACGATGCCGTCGGCGATGCCGTCGTGCCCCGCGACATCTGGACCTACCTCCGTCGCGTCCTCCCCGAGCACGGGTTGGGGCTGGCCGACCTCCACGAACCGTTCGGTGGCCACGACAAGTTCATCGAGCAGATCTACGGCGAGCCGCTCAGCCGGGCGCAGCTCGAGGTCATCGCCGGGGTGGTGCCCGACGCTGCGCTGGGCCACCTCGCGTCGGCCGATGTGCGCTGGGACGTCATCACCAGCATCACCGAGCTGGGCGATGAGCCCGTCTTCGATGCCACGGTCGCCGGGACGCACAACTTCGTGGCCGAGGGCATCGTGGTGCACAACTCCATCGAGCAGGACGCCGACGTCGTCATGTTCATCTACCGCGACGAGGTGTACAACGCTGACTCGCCCGACCGGGGCACGGCCGAGATCCTCATCAGCAAGCACCGCAACGGCCCCACCGGCATGGTTCGGCTGGCGTTCCTCGACCACTACACGAAGTTCGCCAACATGGCCCGAGGCGGCGGCAGCAGCAGCAGCGACATCTAGCAGCGCTTCTGGCGTGGATCTTGTGCGGTATCCGCACAAGATCCACGCAATTTGGTCCGTTCGCCCGCCTGGGGTGCACACCAGATACCGTCGTGCGGTGCCCGCCGCCGCCAAGCCCACCTCGAAGCCGTGGTCCGCGACGAACATCGTCGCCCTCGTGATCCTCGTGGTCACGCTTGGTTCTCTGGCGATCGTGTTCGGCGACGAGGCGTCCGCCCCGGTCGACGACGATGCCGAGGCCGACCTGGTCGCGGCCTACGAGCGCAGTCGTCAGGGCACCCATGTCGTCGAAGCGCAGTTCACCCGGACGATGGGTGACGGGCGCCAACTGCAGTCGGCGGCGCTCATCGCGCAGCGTCCACCCGACGAGGTCCGCTGGGAGCTGGGCAGCGTGTCGGGCGAGGTCGGAGGTCGTCGAGTCAACTGCACGCCCGACGGCACGGGTGGCGCGATGCGCTGTGCTCCGACGGGCGAGCTGTCCACCTCGCGCGAGGAGCGCGTGGCGGAGGAGGTCGTGAACCTTCGTTCGTACTTCGAGGGTGAGACCCCGGTGTACCAGGTGCGGCGAGCAGGCCCGGGGTGCTTCGTGCTCGAGCAGGTCTACCTCGCGCTGCCCGACGCGCCCTACGGCCGGGAGACGACGATGTGCTTCGATGCCGCCACCGGAGCGATGACCGAGCTCGAGCTTCGTCGCGAGGGGGGTTCGGTCGACCGCATCCACGCGATCGCGGTCCGGTCCGAGGTGACGGCCGCAGACTTCTCGCTCGACGACTGGCAGGTCTTCCAGCCGACCGCCGAGTCGTCGTAGCTCGTCGCGGGACCGAGCGTCACGAGGTGAGGCTGGCCAGCGCCCACACCGCGGCGAAGACGCCGATGACGACCATGACGATGCTGCGCCCGAACGGGGGCTTGGCCAGCAGCTCGCCGTCTTCGTCATAGCGGGGACGCACCAGCGCGAGGCCGGTGCCGACCGCGAGGGCGCCGCCGACGGCGAGCACCAGCCAGGACAGCAGATCATCGCCGAGGAACATGGGATCAGCTTCGTCGGTCGTTCGATGCGGAGCCAAGTCTCACGTAGCCGAGTCGGCGGGCGTGTGGGCTCGTGTTCCGTGTCGGAGAAGACACCGTCGGCGCTGACCCGTGGTGGCCGATCGGATCACGTCTCGGTGTGACCCCCATCATGCGCTTGGAGTAGCCTGTCACCCACGCATCGTGAGATCGTGCGCCGCGTCGCGGTCACGTCGAACGGCCGTCCGACCGGTCGGCCACGAAGTTCGCGGTCGGGGGTTCTGCCCCACGGGTTGGGGGGCAGAGAGACGGGGCTGGTCGTGGCCGCCCGAAATCGGTCACGATGGGGTTGCACCGAGATGTTGCGACAGGAAACCACGGTGGTGGGAAGGCAGACGACGATGACGGTCGAGCAGACGAGTGGGACCTCGACCTGGGTGCATGCCCCGCGTCAGGCCCGTAGCCAGGAGACCTTCGACCGGTTCCTCGGCGCGACCGCCGACCTGCTCGCCGAGCGGAGCTTCGACGACATCACGGTGACCGACATCGTCAAGCGGGCCGATCGCACGGTGGGGTCCTTCTATGCCCGCTTCGACGACAAGTACGCCGTGCTCCACGAGCTGGTCGAGCGGTCCTACGAGCACATCCGGTCTGTGGTGCGCGCCTTCTGCGATCCGTTGCGCTGGGAGAACCAACCGATCTCCAACTACGTGTCGGAGTCCGTTCGCGTCAACGTCATCGCCTATCGCCGGGCCTCGCCACTGTTTCGGGCCGCGCTGCGTGCCGCCACCAGCGACGAGCGCTTCCGCGAGAGCCGCCTCGAGCTCGTGCGCTTCTGCGCCGAGCAGCAAAAGGCGCTGCTGCTCTCCCGGGGTGACGAATTGCGCGCCACCGATCCCGGGCGGGCCTCCGACCTCGTGTTCGAGATCGTCGTGGCCATGCTCGATGCTGAGCTGCTGTTCGGAGGTCTGACCACCACCTCGGCCACGAACGACCACGAGTTCTGCGCCGAGATCACCGACGTCGCGCTGCACGTCCTCGGGCTCGACCCCGCGCCCGACGCGCCTCGCCTCGTCTGACAGCGCGTGACGGCCGCGGGCATCGACCAGGTGCCGGTTCGGCCGACGACCTTGGACTGACCCGGTCGCTGTGGCCGATGACCAACACAGGCAGGCGTCAGACGTGTAGCATTGCGTTTGTGTTGCGATCATTGCTGTCTGGTTGCGAACCTTCCGCCTGATGACCGAACCCCGCCGCTCGAACCGCACTCGCCCGTTCATCGCGATCGCCATCGCGATGCTCGGCGTCCTCGTCCTGGTCGGTAGCCCGGGCGTTCAGCCGGCGTTCGCCCAGAACGGCGACGCTCGAGCGCAACGGGAGAAGGTCCGCTCCGAGAAGGCGGCGGTGGCCAGCGAGGTCGACGCCCTCCAGGCCGATGAGGCTGAGGTCCGCGCCGCGCTGGCCACGCTCAACGAGAACGTGCGCGGCCAACAGGCGGCCTACGCCGACGCGAAGCGCCTGGCCGACGACGCGCAACTCGCGGCCGACGCGGCGGCGGCTGCGGTCGAGGCGAAGCAGGCGGAGATCGCCACCCTCAAAGACGCCATCGCCGAGTTCGCGGTCAACGCCTACGTCAACCCGCCAACCGAAGACTTCCTCGATGGCTTCCGCGCGGACAGCGCCGGCGATGCCGCCCGCAAGAAGGAGCTGCTCAGCTACCGGAGCGGTCACGACGCCGACCTCCTCGATCAGCTTCGTTCGGCCGAGGCGGCCCTCGACGCCGCGAAGCGCGAAGCCGAGGACACCCAGCAGCAGGCCGATGAGCAGCTCAGCGCGGTCACGGCCCAGCTCAGCCAGCTCGAGTCGGCACAAGCGCAGCAGCAGCAGTACGTGAACCAGGTCGAGAGCCGGCTCGACGCCAAGCTCTCCGAGGCCGCCAGCCTGGCCTCGACCGACGCCGCACTCTCCGCCGAGATCTCCAAGCAAGAAGCTGCCCTGGCCGCCCAGGTCCGCACCGTCGCTCCTCGCCAGCCGGCCGGTGACGGCGGTGGTGGTGGCGGCGGCGGCGGTGGCGGCGGACCGGTCACCCAGGTTCCCGGTCCTCCCGGGCTCACCACGGTCGGCGGCATCACGGTGGCCAGCAGCATCGCCAGCAACCTCCAGGGGCTGCTGTCAGCCGCGTCGGCCGCAGGGATCTCGCTCGGAGGCAGCGGCTACCGAGACAGCTCCGGTCAGATCGCCTTGCGTCGCCAGAACTGTGGGTCGAGCAACTACGCCATCTACGAGATGCCCGCCTCGCAGTGCTCGCCGGAGACGGCCCGCCCCGGTCTGTCCAAGCACGAGCGGGGGCTCGCGGTCGACTTCACCAGCGGCGGTTCGACGCTGCGGTACGGCTCGGCCGCCCACCAGTGGATGCAGGCCAACGCGGGTAGCTTCGGCTGGGTCCCCCTCGCCGGCGAACCCTGGCACTGGTCGGTCGGCGGCGGCTGACGATTCGTCGACCGGCGGTCAGCGATAGCGACCGCGGCGGTCGCCGAAGTTGCGGGGCGCACCCCAGTTGGATCCCATCTCGGGCTTGCCGCGGCGAGAGGTCCACCGCCACGTGACCGAGATGCGAGGTCCGGACTGCGCCACCTTGGGCACCGCGTGCACCCAGTCGCGGCCGCAGGTGCCGCCCATCACGAGCAGGTCGCCAGACGCAGGGGAGATGTCGGTGGACGGGCCCCCGCCGTGGGGCGCCACGAGGAACGGCCGCTGCGCACCCAGCGTGACGATGGCGATGAGCGTGTTGTCGAGGTGGCGCAGCTCGCGGTCGCGATGGGGCGCGACGCTGTCCCGACCGTCGCGGTAGAAGTTGAGCGCGGGGCCGCGCAGCGGCTTGCGGTAGCGCCGTTGGAGGGCATGGTCGATGGTGGTGAAGATCGGGTGAGGGAGCACCTCATCGGAGCCGAACCCCCGCGACAGGCGTGGATCTTCGACATGGCGCTCGTACATCCAGCGCGTGCCCTGTCGCCAGTCGATCCCGTCGACGAAGGCGGCGGCGAGCGCGTCGGCACCGCGGAGCCACCCGCGGCTGACGTCGATCCACGCGTCGGCGTCGAGCTGCACGCGCTCGAACGTCGCGTCCTCGACGATTCCGGGTTCGCCCGAAGCGAACAGGTTGTGCTGGAGCGCAGCCACGTCTCCACCGTAGCGAACGAATGTTCGTTCGTCACCCTTCAGAAACGGTCCGCTCCTGGGCGGCACCGCGTCTGGCCGACGACTCTCGTTCGACACCGCGGGGTGACCGGGTGAGCCGTTCGTCGCGCTCGTGGCAAGCGGTACGCTCGCTGCTCGTGTCCACCGCATCTGATTCCGCCCGGAAGCGGTGGCTGACGCCGACGGGGCGGTTGCTCACCTTCATCACCCGGACCCTCATCGCGGTCTACCGGCTCACCGGTGGCCTCATCGGGGGTCGGATGCGCAAGCTGCCGGGCATCTTGGTCACCACGACGGGCCGCAGGTCGGGGGAGGCGCGCACGGTGCACCTGCCCTACATCCCCTACGGCGACGACATGGTCGTGGTCGCCTCGTTCGCGGGTGGGCCCCGCAACCCGGCCTGGTACCACAACCTCAAGGCGAACCCGACGGTCCACGTGCAGTACATGCGGGACACCTTCGATGCGGTCGCGACCCAGATCGAAGGGGCCGAGGCGGAGATCGTGTGGGAGATCGTCGCGGTGAAGGGTCCCTGGTACGTCGACTACCAGAAGGCCACCGAACGTGACATCCCGCTGATCAAGCTCCAGCGCCTGACCTGACCTGACCGTGGCCCCGCCCCGGCCCGGGTGCGCCCCAGCGGGGTAGGGGCAAAAGAGCCCGGGCGACCGGCGCCTGCGCCGTCGATGCCTGCGTGTCGACTGGCAACCTTGCGTTCATCGCCGTGTCGCGGCTTCACCTCCTGTTGATCGTTCGCCGGTTGAGTCGGCCCGACGCCTCCGCCTGAATGGTTGCCGTGTCGACCGCGATAGCTCCCCCACCGCGCACGCGCAGCCCTCGCGTCATCGCGCCCGACAAGAACCGGGGCGACACGATCTTCGACCGGGCGACGATGATCTGTGGGCTCGTCGTGCTGGTCCTGCTCACCTTCGTGGGCGTGTTCCTGCTGCTCCAGAGCCGCGATGCCTTCGAGGTGACGGGCTGGGGGTTCTTCACGACCGAGGAGTGGCGGACGGACATCGATCCCCCGTCGATCGGCGTGCTCGGGCTCCTCACCGGAACGCTGATCACCGCGACCATCGCCGTCGTCCTGGCACTCCCCATGGGCATCGGCGCCGCACTGTTCATCACCGAGTACGCCTCCCAGCGGGGGCGCAAGTACCTGACCGCCTTCGTCGACCTGCTCGCCGCCATCCCCGCCTTGCTGTTCGGCCTCTGGGGCTTCTTCTACCTCACCGACCAGATCATCCCGCTCGCCGAGTGGCTGACGAACACGTTCGGGTGGGTGCCCTTCTTGAGCACCGAACCCGACGCCCGTCTCACCGGTTCGATGTTCATCGCCGGCATCGTCGTGGCGTTCATGGTCCTGCCCATCATCACCTCGGTGGTCCGTGAGGTCTTCGCCCAGACTCCCGCGGGGGAGAAGGAGGCGGCTCTGGCCCTCGGTGGCACACGTCTCGGCATGATCCGCACAGTCGTGCTGCCCTACGGACGCGGCGGCATCATCGGCGGCACCATGCTCGGCCTCGGTCGGGCACTCGGCGAGACCATCGCCGTCGTCCTGCTGCTCCCGCAGGTGCCGGAGATCACCTTCAACATCTTGGAGAACGGTGGTGCAACCATCTCCGGGTTCATCACCCATCGTGCGGGCACCACCGAGTTCGGCACGTCGGGTCTGATGGCCGCGGGACTCGTGCTGTTCTTCTTGACCCTGGGGACGAACATGATCGCTTCGGTCATCGTGTCCCGGAGCAGGTCCGGCGCGGGGGTCGAGCTGTGAGCACCGTCCTGGACCCACCGGACGCCCACCTCCGCGGCGCGTCCGGCCGCGACGTCGGCATCGATGACGGCACCGACATCGGCACCGTGACCGGTACCCCGACCAGCTCGCACGACGCCGGCCGTCCCCAGAGCACGGCCGGGCGTCGACCGGTTCGCGGTCGACGGCCCCGCGAGCTGTCCCGCTCGGATCTGCTCACGCTGGTCGGGTGCCTCGTCAGCGGCGTCACCCTCAGCTGGCTGGTCTTCGACGTGCTGCTCGACGGGGGCCAGTGGTACGGGTACCTGTTCGTCGCCTACGTCTTCTTCGTCACGAGCTACGCCGTCATCGCCACCGACCAGCTGGGCTGGCTCGTCGCGGCCGACCGCGTCTTCACCGTTCTCGTCATCTCGGCCGGCGCCGCCCTCTTCGCTCCCCTCGCCCTGCTGATCGGCTACATCGTGGCCAAGGGCCTGCCCCCGCTGCGACTCAATTTCTTCACCGAGGACCTCGCCGGCGTCACCCCCCAGATGTCGAGCGACGCCGGCGGTGGCGCCCATGCCATCGTCGGCACCATCGAGCAGGTCGGCCTCGCCCTCATCCTGTCGCTCCCGTTGGGTGTCGGCGCCGCCGTCTTCTTGAACGAGTCGCGGAGTCGGTGGCGGCGCCCGGTGCGAGTCTTCGTCGACGCCATGAGCGGACTTCCCTCGGTCGTCGCCGGTCTGTTCATCTTCGCCGTGCTGATCCTGCCGTTCGCAGGTGAGGAGAGCTCGTTCTTCGGCTACAGCGGCTTCATGGCGAGCCTCGCGCTGTCCATGACCATGCTGCCCACCATCTGCCGCACGGTCGAAGTCGTGCTGCGGCTCGTGCCCGACGGTCTGCGGGAGGCGTCGCTCGCGCTCGGATCGTCCCGGGCCCGCACCACCTGGTCGGTGGTGCTCCCGACGGCGCGCACCGGCATCACCACCGCGGTGGTGCTCGGCATGGCCCGGGCCGTGGGGGAGACCGCACCGCTGCTCTTCACGGCGTTCGGCGCCGACCTCATGAACGCCAACCCGTTCTCGGGCCCGCAGGAGAGCCTCCCGCTGTTCGTGTTCCGCAGCATCCGCAACCCGTCCGAGGCCTCGATCCAGCGGGGGTTCGTCGGGGCGTTCGTGCTGCTCCTTGTCGTGCTCTTCTTGTTCGCCATCGCCAGGACGGTGGGACGCGACACCTCGAAGCGGCGGGCCCGGTCCTCCCGCTTCGCCTCCCTCCGACGCCGGATCGCCACCTTCGGTCGGCGATCCGCGACCACGTCGACACCCGCGACCACCTCGACACCCACGACCACCTCGACACCCACGACCACCTCGGAGCCCGATCCATGACCGACGTCCTCGAACGAGAGCCTGCGTCGACGACGCCGAAGGTCAAGCTGGTCGGCGGTCCGCCTCCGGGGGCGGCGACGCTCGAAGCGCGTGATGCGTGCGCGTGGTTCGGCGATCACCTCGTGCTCGAGGGCGTCGACCTCAAGATGCCCGCTGGTGAGGTCACCGCCCTCATCGGACCGTCCGGTTGTGGCAAGTCGACCTTCCTTCGGCTGCTGAACCGCATGCACGAGTTGATCCCGGGCGCGGCGCTCGACGGCCAGATCCTCCTTGACGGCGAGGACATCTACGGCACCGGTGTCCGGGCCCAGAAGGTGCGCATCCGCATCGGCATGGTGTTCCAGAAGCCGAACCCCTTCCCGGCCATGAGCATCCGCGACAACGTGCTGGCCGGGCTCAAGCTCGGTCGCATCAAGGCCAGCAACAAGGACGCGCTCATCGAGCAGTCGCTCCTGCGGGCCGGGCTGTGGAAGGAGGTGCGCGACCGCCTGGATCGCCCCGGCGGCGCGCTGTCGGGCGGGCAGCAGCAGCGGCTGTGCATCGCTCGCAGCCTCGCGGTGCAGCCGAACGTGCTGCTGATGGACGAGCCGTGCTCCGCCCTCGACCCCACGTCGACCCGCCGGGTCGAAGAGACCATCGCCGAGCTGCGCAACGAGGTCACCGTCGTGATCGTGACCCACAACATGCAGCAGGCCCACCGGGTGTCGGACCGGTGCGCCTTCTTCCTCGCCGCGGAGAACCAGCCCGGGTACGTGGTCGAGCAGGGGCCGACCGACACCATCTTCTCGAACCCGTCGGACCCGCGGACGCTCGACTACGTGGAAGGCCGCTTCGGATGAACACGCGAACCCGCCACCGCCGCCTTCGGGTTGGGATCGCCTTGATCGTCATGTCCGTCCTGGTGTCGGTGGGCTTGTCGGGGCGACCGGCGTTGGCACAGGGGCGGGCCAAGGTCAACGGGTCGGGGTCGCAGTACGCGGCGTTGGCGATCCAGCAGTGGGTCGCCGAAGGGTCGACCCGCGGCCTCGAGGTGAACTTCTTGCCGATCGGGTCGCCGCAGGGCATGACCGCCTACGGTCAGAGCCTCGTCGACTTCGCCGCGACCGAGGCGGAGTTCTCGGCGTTGCAGGCCACCGGCGGCGAGGGGTCGCGCGGCTACCAGTACGTGCCCGACGTGGCGGGCGCCACCGCGGTGCTCTACAACGTCGAGGACAAGGCGGGACGCAAGATCGACTACCTGCGCCTCTCGCCGCGCACCATCGCCCGCATCTTCACGGGCGGGATATCGAACTGGGATGACCCGGCGATCTCGGCCGACAACAAGGGCTTGCAGCTTCCCGACAAGCCGATCACCGTCGTGTACCGCAGCGCGCAGTCGGGCACCACGGGCACCTTCTACGACTTCGTCGCCAACGTCGCCCCCGACGTCTTCGCGCCGTGGGCGGCGAAGTACAACCTGCCCACCCACGTCCGCATCATCCAGCTCGACAGCTCGCCGGGCTTCGCCCCCAGCACGCTGGCGCTCGCCGGTTCCGACCAGATCGCCAACTACATCGCCAACGACTCGGGCAAGTGGAGCATCGGCTACGACGAGTTCGGCTACGCCAAGACCTACAACGCGACGGTGGCCCGGGTGCAGAACGCGTCGGGTGAGTGGGTGCTGCCCTACGCCGAGAACATCACCGCCGCCCTCGAGTCGGCCAAGCTCCGCCCCGACCTGAGCCAGGAGCTCTCCGGTGTGTACGCCAGCCCGAACCCGCTGGCCTACCCCATCTCGGCCTACAGCTACCTCGTCACGCAGTGCGCGCCGGCGGCGGACCGTCCGACGTGCAAGGGCAACTACTCGAACCCTGGTGTGGCCAAGGCGCTGTCGGACTGGATGCGCTACATCGCGTGCGACGGCCAGGTGAACATGGCGGCCATCGGCTACGCGCCGCTCCCGCCGAACCTGTCCCAGGAGCTGGTCAACTCGATCGCCCGCATGAACGGTGATCCGAACCCCGAGCAGCTCACGCCGGCCAACTGCAGCAACCCCAGGTATCACGGATCCGTGGGCGGCGGTGGCACCGCGCCGCCTGATCCGCTCGACGCGGTCGAGTCGCTCGGGGGTGGTCCGGGCGGCGGTGGTGGCAGCGTCGGTGGCGAAGCCGCGGCCGGCGGCGGCGGTGGCGCGACCGCCGCGGCCGCCGGCGCGGCTGGTGACGGTGGTGAACAGGCGCTCGAGGCGGTGGCGGGCGTCGCCGGGGTGACCAAGGCCGTCGGTGGTGGCAGCACCAACTGGCGCACCGCGGTCCCGGCTGCCTACATCGAGCCCGACCCCACCATCTGGACGGCGTGGCCCCTGCTGCTCGTCCTGGGACTGGTGGCCATCCCGCCGTCGGCGATCGCGGTGTACAGCCGCATCCGCCGGTCGTCGCCGGGCACCACCGCCAGCTCCTGACGCGATCGGAGCTCAGGCGCTGACGAGCGAGAGGCGAGCTGCCTCGGGGTGCTGTGCCGCGGGGACCGCCTCGACAGGGTCGAACCGGTAGCCGACTCCTCGTACGGTGAGCACTCGGGTCGGATGCCGGGGGTCTACCTCGATGGCGGTCCGGAGGCGAGTGGCGTGGGCGTCGAGGGTCTTGGTGTCGCCGTAGTAGTCGATGCCCCAGATCTCCCGGATGAGCACATCGCGAGGCACGACGAGTCCGGCGTTCTCGAGGAGCAGGTCGAGGAGCTGGAACTGCTTGAGCGGGAGGGGGACGACCGCGCCGCGGACCGTGACCTCGTGTCGGACCCGGTCGAGGGACACGTCTCCGACCGTGACGACCTGTCCGTCGCGGACGAGGCGGATCGAGCTGCCGTTCGACGTCGACCGGCTGCGGGCGCGCCCGGCGGTCGACACCGCGGCCGGGCCGCGGTCGCCGGGGGCACAGGTGGCGACGGGGGTGGGCTTCGTGGTCCGAAGGACGGCGCGCACGCGGGCGACGAGCTCGCGGAGCCGGGTCGGATCGGTGATGATCGCGTCGGCGCCGACCTCCAGACCGACGATGATGTCGAGCTCGGAGTCGTCGGCGCAGATCAAGACGAGCGGTACCGAGGATCGGGCGCGCACATCTCGGCACACGTCGATGCCGGAGCGGTCGCTCAGCTGGGCGTCGACGACGATGACGTCGGGCGTCGCGCCGTCGAGCGCGTCGAGCGCGGCGAGCCCTGCCCGGGCCGACTCGGCGACCACGAGGTCGTGGTGCGCCTTGGCGAACGCGACCTCGATGGCGCAGGCGAGTGCGGTGTCGCTCTCGATGAGAAGCACCACGGGGTTGGGGGTTGGTTCGTTGGCCATCTTGTTCGCCGTTCCGTACTTGCGTGATCCGCGCATTCCCTATAGGAATAGTCGACATTACATCCCACCACACAGCCGTGCAACGGCGGGTCAGAGGCGGGCGCCGTTGCGGTGCCCAACCGAAGATCCACCGGCGTGTCGATTCTTCACCCGGAGTTGGGCGAGCGCGAGAGCGTCGTTCACCTGGGTGTGAGAGAACCTCGCCAACCAATTCATGGTGATCCAGTTGGAAATACGACCGGCAGCGAAGCCGGCGGACCTGACGCCCCCTGAAAGGACGACGTCCCCGTGAAGATCCTCCCCAGCAAACGAGCTGCGCAGGCCGGTGTCGCGGTGCTCGCGGCAGCGAGCCTCGTGGCCGGCCTCGCCGCCTCACCCGCGGGTGCCGTCGATCCCCTGTCGGATCCACCCGTCACCGAGCCCATCGTCCTCATCGGAGCCGACGCCACCGCAGGTGTGCTCGACCTGATCTTCCAGAACACGCCGAACATCTACAACGTGCTCGCCGTCCCCGATCCCGAAGGCCAGCTCGTCCCCGAGCGCCGCAACGACCTCAACCAGGTCCGTGCTCCGCAGACGAAGTGGATCGCCGGCCCCACGCCCCAGTCGGGTGTCTGGAACAAGGACGTCACCCCCAACACCCGGGTGGCACCCAACGGCGCCGGTGCAGCGCTGACCATGCTCAAGCAGCAGGAGGCGAACCTCGCCGGCAACTCTCCCGACCTGCCCTTCAGCCAGAGCGTCGACATCGTGCGATCGTCCAACGCGCCGCGCAACACCAACACCGACCCGGCGAGCTTCGAGTTCTACGCCTTCGCACTCGACTCGGTCGGCTGGGCCAGCACGAGCCTCAGCGCGCCGGCCTCGCTCACCAAGTCGCAGCTCAAGAAGATCTACAACTGCGAGATCACCGACTGGAGCCAGCTCCCCGGTGGCGGCAGCGGACCCATCCGGCGCTACCTGGCCCAGAACAACGGCCCGGACGAGACCTCGTCGGGTACGTGGAACTTCTTCAAGTCCGATCTGCTCGACAACACCACCCTTCCGGTCGGCGCGCCGAACACGAGCTGCCTGCCCTTCGGGAACACCCAGCAGAGCACCGCGACCTTCGTACCCGACGGGGCAGCAGGATCGAGCCCATCGAACCTCGGTCTCGAGGCCGTCGACTACCAGAAGGCCATCTTCCTCTTCACGTCCGGCGTGTGGGCCTACCAGGCCAACAACTCGGCCAACCCCACCATCGACAAGCGAAACGGCGCCCGGATCGGGGCCATCCGTCACGGCGCCGATGTCAACGAGCAGGGGGGAACCAGCCTCGCGCCGGTGGTCTGGGATGCGGGATCGCGGATCTGGACGCTCAACCCTGCCGTGGTCAAGGAGAGCAACGTGAAGGTCAACAGCACCACGCCGGCGGCGGTCTACCCCGGCATCCGCTACCAGTACCTCGTGATCGACGACCACCCCAACACGCTCAACTACGACCTGGCCAAGAGCCTCGTCGGCTTCGACAACGTCGATCGTCCAGATCCCGGCTCGGGTGCGCTCGACCTCCCGACGAGCGAGGTCAGCTCGCTGTGCAACGGCGGCAAGGTGAGTCCCATCCTCTCCGGCGGGTTCCAGCCGCTCGACCGCAGCGACCCGTCCATCGGGGCCAACGCGGGCGCCAACAAGGCGCACTCGACCTGCCGCCTGTTCCGGCCGCAGGCCCCCTAGCCCCATAGCACTGATCGTTCGCATCCCGGGCCACACCGGACCGGGATGCGAACGGTCGAGGCCGTCGCCGACGTCGGCACCACCTTCGGCCCACCCAGTACGTCGACCAACCAGCAAGTTCGGCCCACCCGGGCTGACCCGACCACGAGAGGAGCAGGCATGAGCAAGTCGACACCGAAGTCCGTCCGCGCCGTGCTCGTGGTCGTCGTCGTCCTGGGCATCGGGGCAGGGGCGTTCCTCGTCGGCCGAGCGACCAGCAGCGACGGTACGAGCACGGCGTCGCCGGGTGCCTCCGACGGCGGAGTGGGCCGTGCCGGACCTGGCTCCGACACGGGCGACACGGCGCAGCCGGGTTCTGCCGTCGAGCACCCACCGGCGACGTTCGTGGCCGGCGCGAGCGCGAACGATGCGGACCACGGCACCACTCCCGCGACGGTGCGGCCTCGCCCGCCCATCCCGGTCACGGTGACCGCAGGTCCGACCACCGACCTCGTCGATGGCGATCTGGTCGACATCCGGGTGGTGCCCGATGCCGGTTCCCAGATCTACGGCGTCGAGGCGCGGGTGTGCGCCGGCGACGCGTCGGTTGGGCTGCTGGCCGACTTCGCACCCACCCAGACGGGCCTCTGCGCCCTGCAGCCGCTGGCCCCCGGCGCCGACGACTACCTCAACGTCCCGATCGCACCTCCTCACCAGGCGGCCGAGCTGTCGTTCCGGGTCGGAACCGGCACCGACCGGTTCGCCATCTCCGAATCGCTCGGTGGTCGCCAGGTGGAGATCACCTGCGATCGCCACCATCCCTGCCAGCTGGTGCTGAAGCTCCAAGTCCCCAACGACGTCCGCTTCCAGGCCGTCCCGCTCACCTTCGCCTGATCCGACCACGTCTGGTCAGACGGTCATGCCCGATCTCTCTCCACCCCCTCTTCTCTCCGGTTCGTTCTCCGGTCCTTCCTCCCCAGGAGTCACACGCTGATGGAATCCGCACCCCCCCAACTCTCGAACTCCGGGGCGTCCAGCTCACGGTCGAGGATCGTCCGCGGGGCCCTCGCGTTCGCGATCGTCGCGGCTGGCGTCACCGCCGTCGCAACCACCGCGCAGGCGACCGGCTCTCCCGACCTGCCCTTCAAGGTCACGGCTTCGCCGACCGTCTACCTCCAGGACGGTGACACGATCAGCGTGAACGTCGATGGGCGGGCCTCGTCGAACGGTGGCAACGCGACGACCATCTACGAGGTGAAGGCCAACATCTGCAAGCCGGATTCGTCCATCAGCTTCGATGCGGACTTCTGGCCGACCCAGACCGGCAAGTGCCTGCTCGACCCCCTCTCGACGGGCACGTCCGACGAGGTCGTGGTCGTTCCGGCGCCCGAGCACCAGACCAACGTCGGCCTCGCCTACAAGGCGGGTGTCGGCACGCAGACCTATGCCTACGGTCCCAACGCGGTCGACACGACGATCACGTGCAACCCGGCGAACCCCTGCCAGCTCGTGGTGCGGATCTCCAGCGACGACGCCACGCCCATCCGGTTCGCCAGCTTCCCAGTCACCTACTGGGACGGGGTGTCGGCCACGACATCGAGCTCGACCAGCTCCACCTCGTCGTCCAGCACCAGCTCCACGTCGACGACGATCACCACGTCGACCACCCTGCCCAAGCCGAACTTCCCCGACGTGGCCGCGAGCAATCCGTTCAAGAGCGACATCGAGTGGCTCGTGCAGAACGGCATCGCGAAGGGCTACGGCGACGGCACGTTCAAGCCAGGCCTCGCGGTGACCCGCCAGGCCGCCGCCTCGTTCCTCTACAAGCTGGCGGGTTCACCGAACTTCACGACCCCCGCCAACGCGTCGTTCAAGGACGTGCCGAAGAGCCACGCGTTCTTCAAGGAGATCGAGTGGCTCGTCTCGTCGCGCATCGCCTCCGGGTTCTCCGACGGCACCTTCAAGCCGACCGGTGACGTCACCCGTCAGGCCCTCGCCTCGTTCCTCTACAAGTACGCCGGTTCGCCCGCTTTCAACCCGGGCGCGACGCCGAAGTTCAAGGACGTCCCCACGTCTCACACCTTCTCCAAGGCCATCGAGTGGCTGGCCGATGCCAACGTCGTCCTGGGATCCAACGGGAGCTTCCGTCCGACCAGCCCGGTGATCCGCCAGGCCGCGGCCTCGTTCATCCACAAGTTCGACACCAACGTCCCGAAGTGACGCCGTGAACCGCCGACCCGACCATCCGACGCGATGATCCGACTGCCTGGCTCTCTCGTGAAGCCATCGAGCGCGCCCCTCGACCGCCCGTCGCACGTTCGACGGGCGGTCGGTGCCGCGCTCGCCTTCGCCGCCGTGGCGACGAGCGCCGCGTTCGCGTCGGTGGTGCCCGCCGTCGCGGCCGGGTCGGAGTCGGCGACCTCCACGCCCTGGACGGTCTCGGTGAGCGAGACGACCGACCTCGTGGACGGGCAGCGCATCAAGGTCAACCTCAAGGCGCCGTCCGACGTGTCGATCTACGGCGTGCAGATCCAGGTCTGCCGGCTCGGTGTCGCCTACCAGCCCTCGAGCGGCTCGAGGCCGAACACGGACTTCAACGAGGGCAGTCCCAACTGCCCCAACCAGGCCATCTCCAGCTCGGGAGACAAGCGGGTGATCCCCACCGACCTCACCTCGGCCAAGGATCCGGAAGGCGCGACCTACGGGTACACCGTGGGATCGGGCCGCGTGGTGTGGGAGAACGGTGGGCAGAACTACGACCTGTCCTGCGACGGCGGCCACCCCTGCGCCCTCGTGGTGCAGGTGCGCGGCACGGGACCCGGTCAACCGACGACCTGGATCCCCACGATCTTCGAGCTCTCGTACCGGAGCTCGGACCCGCTCGCTGGATGCGGGGGTGCGGCGGCCGGTGCCCTCAAGTCGCAGGGCTCCGAGCGCATCGAGGAGTCCTGGATCCACTGGACCCGCTCTTCGTGCCAACGACCCGGTGCGACCGGTGCCCTGACCAGCGCGATCTTCCCGGGTGACGGTCGAGCTCTCACCGACTACGTCTCGGGCCGGGCCGACGTGACCTACACGTCGCTCGGGTTCACTGAGGGGACCGGCTTCATCGACGCCGGTGTGAGCGGAGGTGCGACCGAGCGGCCGTCGATCGCCACCCCGCTCGCCGTCAACGCCACGGTGATCGCCGTCGCGAACTGGTACCCGGGTCCGAGCGGCCGAAAGCTCCCCTACAGCGACATCAAGCTCACTGCCGACGAGGCCGCCGCGCTGATCGGTGGGGGGCCGTACGGGGTCGGGCCTCACCTCCAGGACATCTACGCCCGAAACCCGCAGTTGGCGGCGTCAGGGATGTTCGACACCAACTCCGCCATCCAGGTGACCGCACCCGCCGAGCGCGAGGGCACCACATGGTTGCTGACGCGTTACCTCAGCGATCTCGCGCCGGAAGGTTGGATGGTGCCGAACAACGCCGCGATCTTCGGCGACGACGCGGGCAAGCCGCGCGTCGTCAACTCGTCGTTCGGCACGGCCCGTCCGGCCTACACCCGCGCGCTGGAGCCCTACACGTCCCGGTCGGTGCTGCGGAGCCGCCTCTACAACTCGATCGGACCCGGTGGCCTCTGGGTGGTGACGGACTACGCCACCGCCAAGCAGCTCGACCTCCATCCGGTGGCGATCGAGAACGCCGACGGCGCCTTCGTCCAACCGACCGACGACACCCTGCGCGCCGCGACCGACACCATCGACCTTGCCGACCCGAACCCCTGGGTGCCCGGTACCGACCTCACCGCCTCGTCGGCCGCGGCGGCTGGCCGTGCTCCGACCGCAGGGGTCGATCCGTACCCGCTCACGTTCGTCGAGTACGCCCTCGCACCCGCAGAGCCGCTCCGCAACGACGATTGCACGCCGCGTACGGCCTCGCAGGAGATCCTCACGTCGTGGCTCCGGTACGTGACCGGCGAGGCCCAGGCGGAGCTGGCCGATGGCCTCATCGCTTTGACGCCCGCGTTGGCCGAGCAGGCCGCGGAGCGCATCGCGGCCGTCGGAGCGTCCGAGACGACGGGTCCCTGCGCCGGGTGGACCCCCGAATCCGAGCTGGTCCCGACGCCGCCGGTCGACGACGGGAGCCGCCCCGACCCGGTGTCGTCTCTGGGCGCCGCGTTCGGCGGGGCGGGTGCCGTGCCCGCGCTGCTGGCCGGTGTCGGTCCGGGAGCTGGGGCAGCTGCGGCCGCGACCGCGCTGCCGGGCGACCTGGCACTCGCCGGGCTTCCTACCGATGTCGTGCAGGCCTCGGCCGGGGGACCACGCCCGGGCTACGGCGGCGCCGAGGCCGCGAGCATCGTGCTCACGGTTGGGTCGTTCCTCGCCATCGCCACCACGAGCGCGATCGCGGCCTACCGAACCTCTGGACGTCGTCGGGCGGGCAGGTCGAAGCCAGGAGTGTCGCCATGAGCATCGTCGATGCCACCCGTCCCGACCTCGCCGCGGATCGACCTCGGGTTGAACCGCGCCCGGTGAGCATCCGGGACGACGGGCCCGGCGAGGGTGGTTCCCCGCTCGAGGGGCGCAGCGTGGTCAAGCTCGCTCTGGGGTGGCTCCTCGTCGCCTTGATCAGCACCGTGGCCGTCACCTACGGCCTCGGTGGCTACCTCGCCGATCGCGACCAGCGCCTGCTGCTCAGCGACTTCCGCGCCGAGCTCGATCAGGTGGCGAACGAGGCGTCCGGGCTCGCCGGGATCAGCGAGGTGCTCGTCGCTCCGGAGCGGGGCGACGCGGTGGCGATCGTCGAGATCCCCCAGCTGCAGGTCCAGCAGGTGGTGATCGAAGGCGTGCATCCCGAACAGACCCAGCAGGGCCCGGGTCACGTGCCGGGCACCGCAGGTCTCGGACAGCCGGGCAACGCCGCGGTCGTGGGACGTCACGCCATGTACGGCCGGCCGTTCGAGAACCTCGACGGTCTCGCGAAGGGCGACAAGATCGTCGCCACCACTCGACAGGGCCAGTCGGTGTACGTCGTCGAGCAGGTGCGGGAGCAGACCATCATCGACGATCCGGTCGGCCCGGCCCGGTCGGGTCCCGTCGCCGAGGAGCTCACGCCCGATCAGATCGCGTCGGCCGACTCGATCAACACCGGCGACCTCTACGGCCCGAGCGAGGACGATCAGCTCACGCTCGTGACCTCCGATGCCGACAACCCGTTCAACTCGTCCCAGGCGACGATCGTGATCGCCCGCCTGGACGGCTCGCCGTTCGAGCCCACGCCGCAGAACGGGCGGACCCAGAGCGAGACGGGCACCACGGCCAACCTGGCGTCGTGGCCCGCTCTGGTGCTCGCCGTCCTCGCCTACCTGCTCACGGTCTTCGCTGCTGCCGCGCTGCACCGTCGGGCTCGCGCCCGGGTGGTCTACTTCGTGACGGCGCCGCCGTTCATCGTGTTCACGGTCGTGGTGGCTCAGACCGCCAGCCAGCTCTTGCCGGCCTGGACCTGATTTGGCCTGGATCCGTTTGGGTCGAGCCGTGGAGCGACGCCACGTGCGACCGAAGTGGAGCTGCCCGAGCGCGAGGCGTCAGGACTCGGTGATGGTGACCGACTCGACGATGGTCGGCTCGGTCGGCGTGCCGCCCCCGTTCCCGGTGGCCTCGATGACGGCGATGGTCGTGTCGAACCCGTCGGTGACGGTGCCGAACACGGTGAACTTGGGCGCGATTGGCTCGGTTGCGGTGAGGACGAAGAACGCCCCGCTGTCGGTGTTCGGGCCGTCGTTGTCCATGAGGACCGCACCGGGGACGTAGACGTTGCGGTCGTCGGGCAGCTCCTCGTCGATCCGGTAGCCGGGGTCCTCGCTGTCGGGCGGCGCCAGCTTGCCCGTGGCCACCATCGTGCCGGGGACGACCCGGTAGAAGTCGAGACCGTCGTAGAAGTGGTAGCGGGCGAGGAACACGAAGTTGTTCACCGCCGACGGCGCGAGCGTGGCGTCGAGGTCGATGGTGAACGACCCGCGGTCGGTCTGGACGACGGCGGAGTACTGCACCGTCGGATCGATGCAGGTCGGCGGCGGTGATGCGAACTCGGTGGCGCGCGGGCTGGAGCCGTCGACCGCGGGACAGACAGGAGTGGCACCTGCTGAGGTGGTGACGGTCACGCCCGGTCCCCCCGCGGCTGCCGTCGAGGTGGTGGCCGATCCCGATCCCGATTCCGATGATCCACAGGCGGCCAGCAGCGCGCTCACGCTCAGCAGTGCGGCCAGGCCGGGAACGATCCGCTGGTTCAGGCCGCGTGGTACGTGGCGCCGATCCGCCGTTTCCGATCGATGTTGCATGAAAGGAAGATACCGCTTCGTCTCAGGGTTCTGGCATCGGCCTGGACGGTCGCGGGCTGACGAGGCCGGCGGGGTTGGCGACAGTCGCTTCGCCGATGATCTGCAGCAAGCCATCGGCTGGGCCAGCCGACGGACCCGTCCTGTCAGTCGGAGCGACGGGGATCGCCGGAGCGTCGCGCACCGCCCGTCTTCTTGCCGCTCGCGGTGCCACCGGTGCGCCGCGATGGGGCGGGCGGTGTCGGAGCGGCATCGGGGTCCCCGTCGTCGGTCGTCCCGGCGTTGCGGCCGCGACCCGGCGTCTCGGTGCCGTTCAAGAGGGGAACGAAGCGCTGCATGGAGAACAGGAAGCAGAGCACGCCGAAGACCGCGAACACGATCCGACCGAAGAGACCGGTTGATCCGAGCACGAGCGAGATGCAGAAGACCGTGAGCAGCGTGTACAGCGCGGCCCCACCGATGAGCTGACGACGGGTGGTGTCGGGTCCGACCGTGGTGAACCGGTTGTAGGCCGAGCGCTGTGCAGGTGGCACTTCGCCCTTGAGGGGATCGAGCCCCAGGAAGTTCCGTGTTCGCGTCCTGAAGCCGTCGGCCATCGCGCAGACGGTAGCGATGCCGCGGTGTCGGTGTCACACGCGCGGAACGGGCCAGCCCTCGGGGTCTGGCGCGTTCCGATGCCGCGGGGATCAGAACCACCGTGGGCTCTCGGATCCGTCCGCCGGTGTCGTGCGCGGTGAACGCCCTCTCGGGAGCGAGGGCCGTCGACGGTCGCGGTTCACGAGCTTCGGTTGGCAACCGCTGCGCTGGTACCTTCCGCCGATGACCGACATCGGACCCAACCCGAGTCTCGACGAGATCGTCGCCGAGTACATCCCGGCCCGACTCGGCACGACGCTCGACCTGTCCGGCCCGGGGCTGGTCGTGAGCCAATGGGCCAACCCGGCCACGACCATCCACGGGGCGATGCGGGCCGCGGCGGTCGTGTTCCTCGTGGACGCCGCAGCAGGGATCGCCCTCGACCGCGATCCGGAGATGTGGACCTTCACCTCCAACCTGTCGGTCCGCATGCCCGCCATAGCGGCCCCGACGCAGCTGCTCGCCCGCTCGATCACGCTTCGAGAGGGTGCACGTTCGTCGACGGTTTCGATCCCGATCACGTTGCCATCCGGTGAGCAGGTCGGATTGGGCTTGGCCTCGTTCGCCCGCGTGCCGCGACGTCCCGACGATCCGCCCAAGTTCGCGTTGAACCTCGAGGAGCTCGCCGAGTCGTGGGCCGACGTCGCGCCGCTCGATCGACCGTTGGCCGAGGCCGCCGGCATCGAGGTGATCGACGCCGCGGCGGGCACCGTCGAGGTCGCACTGGAGCCGAAGCTGCTCAACCCGGCGGGTGCGCTCCAGGGTGCGATGGTCGGCCTGGTCGCCGAGGTCGCCGCAGAGGAGATGGTCGCCGCCGCGGTCGGACGGCCGCAGGTCGTCACCGACCTCGACATCCGGTACCTCACCCAGGCGCGTCAGGGACCGATCCGCACGCGGTCGGTGTTCGTGGGTCCCCCGTGCGACGCATCGGTCGTCGTGGAGCTGGTCGACACCTCGCTCGACAAGGTCGTCACCGTCGTCACCCTCCGCACCCACGACGCCCCCGAGAGCTGATCGCAGGCGACCCGCGACCGGTCGAGCCTGGTCAGATCCGGGTCGGATCCGGTCAGATCCGGTCAGATCCGGTCAGATCCGGGTCGGATCAGTCGGGTGCGTCGAAGATGTCTTTGCGGGGCTCGTCTCGGAAGACAGGATCGCGCTTCTGGTCGAAGGAGCGGATGGCCTCGCTGAGGTTGTCGGTGAACCCGGCCATGAGCTGGGTGCGGTCCTCGTACTCGATGGCGGCGTGCAGCGAACCGATCTCCTGCTCGACCCACAGCGACTGCTTGGTGGCTTCCAGGCCGTAGTGCGAGTAGCTCGACATGGTCGTGGCCGTGGCGAGCGCGTCGTCGAGCAGCTCGTCGTCGGGGAGCACCCGTGACACGAGGCCCATGCGGTGCGCCTCGACCGCGTCGACCCGACGCCCGGTGAGGAACAGGTCATTGCTGTTGGCGGCGCCGATGAGCCGGGGCAGGATCCAGCCCGCACCCATCTCCGCCGACGAGAGGCCGTTGTTGATCCCGGTGGCGTTGAAGACCGCGCCTTCGCCGGCGAACCGGAGGTCGCATCCGAGCGCCAGGCACATGCCGCCGCCGAAGGCCGCGCCGTTGATCGCGCCGATGACGGGTTGCGGGATGGCTCGCAGCCGGCGGGTGAGCTGCGAGTAGAAGCCCATCGACCGGGTGGCGATGCGGTGGACCGACAGGTCGTCGATGTTCGGGATGATGCCGAAGTCCTTGAGGTCGAGACCCGAGCAGAACGCTCGACCGTTGCCGGTGAGGATCACGACGCGGCACAGGTTGTCGGCGCCGACGGTGGCGAGCACCTGGTCGAGCTCGACGGCGAGGTCGATCGACAAGGCGTTGAGCCGGTCCGGTCGGTTCAGGGCGACGATCGTCGTCGTCTCGTTCGGCTTGCTGACTTCGACGAGCGGCATGGCGTCCTTCGGGTCTCCGGGGGCCCCGCGGCGACGAGCGGTGGCAGGCCGACCCTATTCGCACGCTCGCCGGAGCGCTCCGGAGACTGCGTTCCCGCGCTGGTTCAGAGCGCCACGTCCCGATGCGAGGTGCGCGTGGATGGACCGCGGGGTCAGGCCAGCGGGGTCAGGCCAGCGAGATCAGGCCGAGGTGGTCGTCGAGAGGGAGATCGCCGTCGGTGAAGGCCCCGACCTCCATGGTGTTGAGCCGGACCTCGCCGCCGATCGACGACAGGAACGCGGTGTCGGCCGCATCGCGACCGGTGGCGACGCGCACGAGCGACTGACGGGGGGCGAGTCGGGTGGGATCGATGATCCACCAGCGTCCTTCGACGTGGGCCTCGACGACGGCGTGGAAGTCCATCGGGGAGAGCCCGGGCGCGTAGACAGCCACGAGGCGGGCGGGGACCTCGAGCGCGCGCAGCATGGTGATGCCGAGGTTGGCGAAGTCGCGGCACACGCCGCGCCCGTGGAAGAGCGAGTCGACAGCCGAGTCGAGCGGGCCGCTGGAACCATGCTCGTAGGTGAGGCGGCTGCTGACCCAGTCGCCGACCGCGATCAGCAGATCGGGGTTGGGCACGAGGTGGCCGAGCTCGTACGCCGCGAATCCGCTCAGCTCGTCGGAGGGGCAGTAGCGGCTCTGGCGCAGGTAGGTGAGCTGGTCGCTGTCGAGGTCAGGGGTAGGGGCCGGCTCGGCGATCGACGCGTGCGAGACGGTGGCCCGGAGGTCGACGGTCAGCGCGCCCGGCGGGCAGCGGAACACCTGGACGCGCCCGTTGCGCTCGCCCTGGAGGTCGCGAGCCTCGAGGGGCTTGCCGTCGAGGCTGATCTCGAGGGTCTCGGCGACGAGCTCGCCAGCGGTCGCGGCCGGAACGATCTGAAGGACGATCGTGGCGCGGTCGACGACGTCGAGCGTGAGGTGGCACTCGACGTGCGATCGGTGGTCGCTGCTCATGTCGTCGTCGTTCCCATCGCTGCAGGCTACGGCGAGGCGATGGGCTCCGATAGGGCCGCGAGCGTGACCTTCGTCTGACCTGCTTCTGACTTCGGAGGGCCTTCGACCGGCGAGTGGACGACGTCGGCGGACCTCGTGAAGATGGTGCGATGGCTCCCAGCAGTTCGGCGTCGGACGAGCGGCGGCTGCGTGATCTCGCCGTGCTGCGACGGGTGCGCGATCGCATGGACCGGGAGTACGACCAGCCCCTGGACGTCGACGCGCTCGCCCGCGGCGCCAACATGTCGTCCGGGCACCTGAGCCGGCAGTTCAAGGCGGCCTACGGCGAGTCGCCGTACAGCTACCTCATGACCCGGCGCATCGAGCGGGCCATGGCCTTGTTGCGACGGGGGGACCTGAGCGTCACCGATGTCTGCTTCACCGTGGGTTGCTCGTCGCTCGGTACGTTCAGCACGCGGTTCACCGAGCTCGTCGGCGTGTCGCCGAGCGTCTACCGGGAGCAGACCGCAGGCCAGCGCGCCGAGATGCCGTCGTGCGTCACGAAGAAGGTCACGCGACCGGTCAGGAATCGAGAAGCACGATGAGAGAGCCATACGTACCGTGGCCGACATGAACATCACCATCCAGAACAGCTTCCTCCCGCACACCGATCCGGAGGCCTCCTTGGGCTTCTACCGAGATGCTCTCGGCTGGGAGGTGCGCCTCGACGTCGGCTACGAGGAGATGCGCTGGCTGACGGTCGGCCCGGTGGGTCAGCCTGACACCGCCGTCGTCCTCACGCCGCCCTTCGCCGACCCTGGCATCACCGAGGAGGAGCGCCGGGTCATCTCGGAGATGATGGCCAAGGGCACCTACGCCACCATCGTCCTCACCACCGGCGACCTCGACGGAACGTTCGACAAGCTCCAGGCCACCGGGGCTGAAGTGATCCAGGAGCCCACCGATCAGCCCTACGGCGTGCGCGACTGCGCCTTCCGCGACCCGGCGGGCAACCACGTCCGCATCAACCAGGCCAGCTGATCCTCGCCACCGAACGAACCTCGCCGCTCGACGAAAAGAGACCTGACGATCATGGCCGCCAAGAAGACGGACAGCACCTCGGTCGCGCACCTGGCCGACACCCACGACCTGATCCGGGTGCACGGATCACGGGTCAACAACCTCAAGGACGTCAGCGTCGAGATCCCCAAGCGTCGGCTCACGGCGTTCACCGGCGTGTCCGGTTCGGGCAAGAGCTCGCTCGTGTTCGGCACGATCGCCGCCGAGTCGCAGCGGCTCATCAACGAGACCTACAGCAGCTTCGTCCAGGGCTTCATGCCGTCGATGGCTCGACCCGACGTCGACCACCTCGACGGGTTGACCACGGCGATCCTCGTCGACCAGGAGCGGATGGGGGCCAACGCCCGCTCCACGGTCGGCACGGTCACCGACGCCAACGCCATGCTGCGCATCTTGTTCAGCCGGCTCGGCACGCCGTTCATCGGTCCGCCCAACGCCTTCTCGTTCAACACGGCGACCATCAGCGGCGCCGGTGCGGTCACCTTCGACAAGGGCGGGAAGAAGGTGCGCGAGAAGCGCTCGTTCACCCGCATCGGGGGGATGTGCCCGCGCTGCGAGGGCATGGGTGCGACCAGCGACTTCGACCTCACCCAGATCTACGACGACACCAAGTCGCTGCGGGAGGGCGCGCTCACCGTGCCCGGCTACACGATGGACGGCTGGTACGGCCGGATCTTCGAGGGCTGCGGGTTCTTCGACTTCGACAAGCCGATCAAGAAGTACACGAAGAAGGAGCTGCACGACCTCCTCTACAAGGAGCCGACCAAGGTCAAGGTCGAGGGCATCAACCTCACGTACGAAGGCGTCATCACCAAGATCCAGAAGTCGATGCTGTCCAAGGACAGGGAGTCGATGCAGGCGCACATCCGCGCTTTCGTCGACCGGGCCATCACCTTCACGACGTGCCCCGACTGCGAGGGAACTCGACTGAACGACGAGGCGCGGTCGTCGAAGATCGGCGGCGTCAGCATCGCCGACGCCTGCGCCATGCAGATCGACGAGCTGGCCGAGTGGTTGCGCGGCATCGACGACCCGTCGGTTGCTCCACTGCTCGTCGGGCTCCAGGACACGCTCGACTCGTTCGTGCAGATCGGGCTGGGCTACCTCAGCCTCGACCGCTCGTCGGGCACCCTGTCGGGCGGGGAGTCGCAGCGTACGAAGATGGTCCGCCACCTCGGCTCGTCGCTCACCGACGTCACCTATGTGTTCGACGAGCCGACCATCGGCCTGCACCCGCACGACATCGATCGGATGAACGACCTGCTCCTGCAGCTGCGGGACAAGGGCAACACCGTGCTCGTGGTCGAGCACAAGCCCGAGGCCATCGAGGTCGCCGACCACGTGGTCGACCTCGGGCCCGGCGCGGGAACCGCGGGGGGCGAGATCGTCTTCGAGGGCACGGTCGATGAGCTGCGCAAGGCCGACACGATGACCGGACGCCACCTCGGTGACCGGGCATCGGTGAAGGACTCGGTGCGCGAGCGGTCGGGTGTGCTCGAGATCCGGGGTGCCGATGCCCACAACCTCCGAGACGTCGACGTCGACATCCCGCTCGGCGTGCTCGTCGTGGTCACCGGTGTGGCGGGTTCGGGCAAGAGCTCGCTGATCGCCGGGTCGGTCTCGGGTGGGCAAGGCGTGGTGTCGGTCGACCAGGCCGCCATCAAGGGGTCGCGGCGCAGCAACCCGGCCACCTACACCGGCCTGCTCGAACCCATCCGCAAGGCCTTCGCCAAGGCGAACGGCGTGAAGCCGGCGCTGTTCAGCGCCAACTCCGAAGGCGCCTGCCCCACGTGCAACGGCGCGGGGGTCATCTACACCGACCTCGGGATGATGGCGGGAGTCTCGACCACCTGCGAGGACTGCGAGGGCAAGCGCTTCCAGGCCGCCGTGCTCGAGTACACGTTCGGAGGTCGCAGCATCGCCGAGGTGCTCGACCTGCCCGTCGACGAGGCCGTCACCTTCTTCGCCGACGGCGACGCCAAGGTGCCCGCCGCGCACAAGATCCTCGAGCGCATGGCCGACGTCGGTCTCGGCTACCTCCGACTGGGCCAACCCCTCACCACGCTGTCGGGCGGCGAGCGCCAGCGCATCAAGCTGGCCACGCACATGGGCGACAAGGGCGGGGTCTACGTCCTCGACGAGCCGACCACGGGCCTTCACCTCGCCAACGTCGAGCAGCTCCTGGGCATGCTCGACCGGCTCGTCGACTCGGGGAAGTCGGTCATCGTCATCGAGCACCACCAGGCCGTCATGGTCCACGCCGACTGGATCATCGACCTCGGTCCGGGAGCCGGTCACGACGGGGGCAGGGTCGTCTTCGAGGGGACACCGGCGCAGCTCGTGGCCGCCGGCTCGACGCTCACGGGTGAGCACCTCGCGGCCTACGTCGGCGGCTGAGCGAACGCTGAGACGGACGTCACCCCCGTCTCGCGTCGGCTACCGCATCCGACGTCATCGGGAGCAGCGGTCGGGAGACCCGCGCGCGAGCTGCGGCACCGAGGTTCGCGCCCCGAGAGGTGAGGTCGTGGCACCCGTCACGCGGGGGTTGGGCCTGACCGATTGTGGTCCTGACCTGGGCTTTTGCTCTCCGGGGTCATCGGGAAGGGGCTTGGAGACCAGCCCTCGGGTCGAACACGCACAGGGTCACCGGACGTAGGCCGAAAGCCCTACCAATACCCCTGTCGCGGTATTCAGGACCGGGCGGAGCGGACCGATCCTGCGTTGGTCCGCGAATCAGCGCGGTACTCCCGCCCCCCTATCACGAGAGGTTCATCTCCCTTGTCGTCACCCATGTCGAACGCGCGCGGTCTGCGCGCCGTCCACCGACCGAAACCCCTGCTGCTCGGCGCCGTCGCCCTTGTCGTCGCCCTGCTCGCAGGTTGCCAACCGCCCTACACCCAAGCTGCCGAGAAGCTCGAAGGCCTCGTGCTGCGAGCCCCGCTCGACGAGACCACGGGACACACGGCCCGGGATCTCAGCCCGCGAGGGCAGACGGGCACGATCTCCCCGAACGGCGTGTCCTACGGCGTGAAGGACCCGCTCGCCGTCAACATCACGGAGCAAGGCGCGCTCCGACTGGCCAAGGACGGCGGTTGGGTCCAGTTCCCGCACGACGACGCCTTCAACCTGTCGACCGAGAGCAGTCGAGAGTGGTTGGCCATGATGAACGTCCGAGTGGACGTCACGACCGGCTACCCGCTCCTGCTGTCGAAGGGCGACCGGAACTCGAACGGGTTCGCGATCTTCGCCGATCCCGCGACGGAGTCCATCGGGCTCATCGTGGGCGGCCAGCAGTACGCGTGGGGTGGAGCGCGGTTGGACACCATGAAGCAGGTCGCCGTCGACTGGGACGGATCGTCGCTCAGGTTCTTCGTGAACGGCGTGCTTCTCGGCCAATCTCCGGCCGCGGCCAAGAAGGTCCTCGACACGGGACCGCTCACCATCGGTGCGATCGGTGGCATCACCGCCTCGAAGGTCGTCGTCGCCGATCGGTCGAACCACGAGCAGGTGCCCAGCCTGTTCGCGGCGCTCGGTGAGGACGCGCTGTTCCCAGGCGGCGGTGCGGTCGCCCCGACCACGTCGACGACCAAGGCGCCCACGACGACCACGACGAAGCCGCCGTCTCCGACGACGACCACGCCGCCGGCGACCACGCCGCCGACGACCGTGCCAACGGTGCCGACGAACCCGTCGAACGGTGCTCGGATCATCTGGTCCGACGAGTTCAACACCGGTTCGGGCTCGGGGGTCAACACCACGACGTGGGAGCAGCAGGTCGGCGCCCCGACGAACAACAACCGGGTGGAGTACCTGACCGACGGCACCCGCAACGTGGCCA
>CAZALT010000013.1:0-36200 GCA_964485515.1 uncultured Rhabdothermincola sp.
GCCGTCGTATGCGACGGCTTCTCCCTGCCGGTTCGGTTCTTTGTGGGTGCCGCACCGCCTGTCCTGACGAAACGCGAGATGTGGGAGAGTGAACGGCATGGAGTACTCGGTCCAGGTCGACGTGACGTTGCGGGAAGGGATCGCTGATCCCCAGGGGGCCACGGTCGAACGTGCCCTGCCCCACCTCGGCTTCGAGGGGGTGCGCGACGTCAAGGTCGGCAAGATCATCCGCTTCGTCGTCGACTCCGCGGATGAAGCGACGGCGTTCGCCGAGGTCGATGACATGTGCCGTCGGTTCCTCACGAACCCGGTGATCGAAGACGCCTCCATCACCATCTCCCCCCTCGCCACGATCTGATGGGGGCGCACTGATGGCCGCCCGCGTCGGCGTCGTCCTCTTCCCGGGCTCGAACTGCGAGTTCGACGTCATCGAAGCCGTCCGCTCGCTCGGCGGCGATGCCGAGATCCTCTGGCACGGCGACGACACCCTCAACGGCGTCGATGCGGTCGTCGTCCCGGGCGGTTTCGCTCACGGCGACTACCTGCGCCCCGGCGCCATCGCCCGCTTCTCGCCCGTCATGGACGCGGTCGCCGCGTTCGCAAACGACGGCGGCCCGGTCGTCGGGATCTGCAACGGCTTCCAGGTGCTGACCGAGGCGGGTCTGCTCCCGGGTGCGCTGCAGAAGAACGCAGGCCTCAAGTTCCTGTGTGCCATGACCACCTTGCGCGTCGAGACGACCAATTCTGTCTTGACCTCGGACACCAACATCGGTGACGAGCTCCGCATCCCGATCAACCACTTCGAAGGCAACTACACCTGCGACGCCGAGACGTTGGCGCAACTGCGCGATGAGGATCGGGTGGTCGTTCGCTACATCGACAACCCGAACGGCTCGGTCGACGACATCGCGGGCATCTGCTCGGTCGGGCGCAACGTGGTGGGACTCATGCCACATCCGGAGCGGGCCATCGACGACTTGCTGGGTAGCAGCGACGGCGTCCCGCTGATCAGATCGATCCTCGCCGGCGCCGGCGCATCGGTCCCCGCGTAGTCTCTGTCGCTCGGTCGGTCGCTCGGCAGGCGCGCCTATCGCTGATGCCGACATTGGCGGAGAGATCGACCGCATGGGCCGATCTCTCCACCGATTTGGATTCAGGCTTTCTTGATTCAGGCCTTCTTGATTCAGGCCTTCTTGTAGAGCTTGGGCTTGCGGGGTGAGCTCGACGACTCGTCGACGCCGGCCTCGACGATGTAGCCGCTGTCGACGAGGTCTTTGAGGTAGTTGACCGCCGTGCCCCGATTGCGGTCGATGGCGTCGGCGTAGGTGGCGAGGGTGAAGGTGCCCTTGGCGGGAACCCCCGCCTGCTTGTCGGCATCGGTCAGGCGGGGAGCGCGGGCGCGGCCGCCTCCACCGCTGCTGCCCCGCGACGAGGACCGACGGCCGCCGCCCGTCGCCAGGCCGGCCTCACGAAGGGCGGGCAGGATCTTGCGGCCGCCGACCTCCCGCAGCATGTCGGGGGTGGCACCGGATTCGCGGAGGTACTCGCGCACGTTGGCGACGAAGTCGCCCTTCAGCGCGATGCCGGGATCGTCGGTCCTGGTCGCGTCTTGGAGCTCCTGGTCGAGCGCCACTCGCTGGTCGAGGTAGTCGAGGGGATCGAGCGAATCCTTCTTCTCGAGCAACTTCGCGATCTTGGTGCGGACCGCGGCGGCACCGGAATCGTCTTTGCTGAACTTCGAAGGGTCGCGCAGGTATTCGATGTAGCTGCGGACAGAATCGGATGGCGTGGATGGGCTCTGGGGCATAGCGAAGATGTTCCCTTTCGTGGAACGAAACGGCGTAGGTGGCTTCGAAGCAGTTTGTCGCAATATGAGATGAATTGCACAACTATCGAAGTGCTGATAGTGAGGTGAACTCGGACGCGTATGTGTCGTATCACCCACTTGTGATCCAGTTTGTGCAACTGGCGAACCGATGGCCTCGGTGGGCGAACTCCCCCGAGATCCAGCGGTCGGTGCGCGGTGGCAGGCAGGAGCGATCGTCGCGGTGATCCCCCGGGTGGACAGCTGGTGGTGAACAGCAGATCGCGGCTGTCGTCGAGGTTGTCGTGACCCGATAGCGTGCGGGACATGTCGGAGCAGGAGGCCATTCACCGCGCGCTGGGACTGACCGACGAGGAGTACGCCGACATCGAGCGGATCCTCGATCGTGCCCCGAACCACTTCGAGCTGGCGATGTACTCGGTCATGTGGTCCGAGCACTGCTCGTACAAGTCGTCCAAGGTGCACCTCAAGCGGCTCCCCACCGAGGGCGACGACGTCCTCGTCGGCCCGGGCGAGAACGCCGGCGTGCTCGACGTGGGCGACGGCATCGCGGCGGCCATCCGCATCGAGAGCCACAACCACCCATCGGCCATCGAGCCCTACCAGGGTGCGGCCACCGGCGCCGGCGGCATCCTCCGAGACATCTTCACGATGGGCGCCCGCCCGATCGCGCTGATGGACCCGCTCCGCTTCGGTCCGCTCGACGACGCCCGCAGCCGCTGGATCGCCGAGGGCGTCGTCAGCGGCATCTCCGGCTACGGCAACTCGGTCGGCGTGCCCACCGTCGGCGGCGAGACCGTGTTCGACGAGACCTACACCGGCAACCCGCTGGTCAACGTGCTGTGCCTGGGCCTGCTGCCCACCGACCGTCTCGTGCTCGGCCAGGCCAGCGGCATCGGCAACCTCGCCGTGCTGCTCGGATCGTCCACCGGACGCGATGGCATCGGTGGAGTTTCGGTGCTCGCCTCCGCCGGGTTCAGCGATGCCGAAGCCGACGCGGCCAAGCGGCCCAGCGTGCAGGTCGGGGACCCCTTCGAGGAGAAGCGCCTCATCGAGGCGTGCCTCGCCCTGCTCGACGCCGGCCTCGTCGTCGGCATCCAGGACCTCGGCGGCGCCGGCCTCACCTGCGCCACCAGCGAGACCGCCTCGCGCGGCGGGGTCGGCATGGACGTCAACGTCGCCGAGATCCCCACCCGTGAGCCGGGCATGGAGCCCTACGAGATCCTCACGAGCGAGTCGCAGGAGCGCATGCTCGCCATCGTCGCCCCCGAGAACCTCGACGAGGTCCTCGACATCTGCGCCCGGTGGGAGGTGCGCGCCAACGTCATCGGCAAGGTCACGTCGGGTCCCGCCAACGGCGACGAGGCCGGCGGTCGCCTCCGCATGCTCGACGGGTGGGACGGCGAGGTCCTCGCCGACATCCCGGCCGCATCGCTGCACGAAGACGCCCCGCTCTACCACCGGCCCATCGAGAAGCCGGCGAACTTCGATGAGGCCACCCGCTCCCGCCCGGTCACCGGCACCGTCGACGCTCCGACCGACCCGGGCGAGACGCTGCTCGACCTGCTCGGCGACACCAGCTGGGTGTCCTCGCAGTACGACCACCAGCTGTTCCTCAACACCGTCGTCGGTCCCGAGGGCAACGCCGCGGTGCTGCGGCTCAAGCACCCCACCACCGGCGTCGACACCGGGCGGGCCCTTGCGCTCACCACCGACGGCAACCACCGCTGGTGTGCGGTCGACCCGCGGCAGGGCACGGCGCTCACCGTCGCCGAGTCCGTCCTCAACCTCGCCACGGTCGGAGCCCGACCCATCGCCGTGGTCAACTGCCTCAACTTCGGGAACCCCGAGCACCCCGAGGTCATGTGGCAGCTCTCCGAGGCGGTCGACGGCATGGCCGAGGCGTGCCTCGCCTTCGGGGTCCCCGTCGTCGGTGGCAACGTCAGCCTCTACAACGAGTCGCAGGGCTCCGACATCGACCCCACGCCGGTCATCGGCATGCTCGGACTGATCGACGAGCTGGTCCGCCGCCCGCCGGCCACCACGCTCGTCGAGGGCGGTCGACTCGTGCTCATCGGCGTCACACAGGCCGAGCTGTCGGGTTCGGTCGTCGCGCAGCGCCGGGGCCTCCGTGGCGGCAAGCTCCCTGGTCTCGACTACGGCCATCACATCGCCGTCGCCGACGTGGTCCGCGATCTCGTCACCGGCGGCCTCGTCGCTGGTGTGCACGACGTCGGACACGGTGGCGTCGGACTCGCCCTCGCCGAGATGGCGGTGCGCTCGGACATCGGTTTCCAGGCCGCCCGCATCGCCGACGACGCCGAGCTGTTCAGCGAGTCCCCGTCGCGTGCGCTGGTGTGCGTCGACCCCGAACTGCTCACCGCCGTCGAGTCCGTGTGCGACCAGGCCGGCGTGCCGTTCGCCCGCATCGGGGTGGCGTCGGGCGACCGGCTGTCGGTCAAGGGCCTGTTCGACCTCTCGCTGGCCGATGCGGTCGCCGCCTGGCACGACCGTCTGCCCGAGGCGCTCGGCGCCGGGACGGTCCAGGGCTGATCGCGATGCTCCCCGCTCATCGTCGGACCGGGGCCGTGGCCCCTACACTGTCGGCGTGAGCGACTCGCCGCCCTCGCCCGCCTCTCCGACGTCGGACGTGCTCACCGAGCACCGCTTCGACGCGACGGACGAGACGCCGGGCCACGAATGCGGCGTGTTCGCGGTGTACTCGCCGTCGCAGGCGGTGGCCCACCTCACCTACCTCGGGCTGTACGCGCTCCAGCATCGTGGTCAGGAGTCGGCGGGCATGGCGGTCAGCGACGGCAGCACGATCATGATCGTCAAGGACATGGGCCTCGTGTCCAACGTCTTCGACGACCGCAACCTGGTGGCGCTCACCGGGCACCTCGCCATCGGCCACACCCGCTACAGCACGACCGGATCGAGCACCTGGCGCAACGCGCAGCCGTTCTACCGCGACGTCGGCGCCCACTCGTTCGCGCTGGCCCACAACGGCAACCTCGTCAACACCGAGGAGCTCGCCGCCGAGGCCGGCATGTTGCCCGGCACGGTCACGAGCGACAGCGACCTCGTCGCCGAGCTCATCGCCCAGGAGCTGGCCAAGGACCCCATCGAGTCCAGCGACGGCCGAGCCCTCGAGCGTGCGCTCATGCAGGTGCTGCCCCGCCTCAAGGGCGCGTTCTCGTTCGTGCTCATGGACGAGGGCCACGTCATCGGCGTGCGCGACCCGCACGGCTTCTGGCCGCTGGTGGTCGGCAAGCTCGACAACGGCTGGGTCCTGGCCTCGGAGTCCCCGGCGCTCGACGTGTGCGGTGCCCACGTGGTCCGCGACGTCGCTCCGGGTGAGATGGTCATCATCGATGCCATGGGCTGGCGCTCCGAGCGGCCGTTCAAAGAAGAAGACGTCGACCCGCACCTGTGCCTGTTCGAGTTCGTCTACTTCTCGCGGCCCGACGGGCGCCTCTACGGCAAGGGCGTGCACGCCGCCCGTGTCCGGATGGGCGAGGAGCTCGCCCAGCAGGCCCCGGTCGAGGCCGACATGGTCATGGGCGTGCCCGAGTCCGGCATCCCCGCGGCTGAGGGATTCGCCCGCGAGAGCGGCATCCCCTACGGCACCGGTCTGGTGAAGAACCGCTACATCGGCCGCACGTTCATCGCCCCCAACCAGGCCACCCGGGCGCTCGGTGTGCGCATGAAGCTCAACCCGCTGCGCGACAACATCGCCGGCAAGCGCCTGGTGGTCGTCGACGACTCGGTCGTGCGGGGCACCACCACGCGGGCGCTCGTCGGGATGCTGCGCGAGTCGGGCGCCGCCGAGGTGCACATGCGCATCTCCTCGCCGCCGTACAAGTGGCCCTGCTACTACGGCATGGACACGGGTACGCGGGGCGAGCTCATCGCCGCCAACATGAGCATCGAGGAGATCCGCGAGTACCTCAACGTGGACACCCTCGCCTACATCGACCTGCCCCGCCTGGTCCGAGCGACCGACACCGCCGGTGCCGGGTTCTGCACGGCGTGCCTCACCGGCGAGTACCCCGTCGAGGTGCCCATCAGCTTGCGCAAGGGTTCGCTCGAAGACGGACCCGCCACCACCGATTCATCTGCGACCCTCGAGCTGCTCTACGCCGACGAGGTCGATCTCCCCGCTCGGCAAGCCGAGCGCAACGACGTTTAGGACCTCATGGGCGAAACCTACGAATCAGCCGGCGTCAGCATCGGCGCGGGCGAGGAAGCCGTCGACCGCATCAAGGCGAAGGTGCAGTCCACCTTCCGGCCAGAGGTCATCGGCGACATCGGTGGCTTCGGCGGACTCTTCCGCTTCGACACCGCCCGGTACGCCGAGCCGGTGCTCGTGTCGTCGACCGACGGAGTGGGCACCAAGGCGCTCATCGCCCAGAGCGTCGGCACCTTCGACACGATCGGTGTCGACCTCGTGGCCATGTGCGTCGACGACCTCGTGTGCCAGGGCGCCGAGCCGCTGTTCTTCCTCGACTACATCGCGGTGGGTCGCCTCGACCCCGACCACATCGAGCAGCTCGTCGAGGGCGTCGCCGAAGGCTGTCGCCAAGCGGGTTGCGCGCTCGTCGGCGGCGAGATGGCCGAGCACCCCGGGGCCATGGAGCCCGGCGAGTTCGACCTGGTGGGCTTCGCCGTGGGCGTGGCCGATCGAGGCCGGCTCATCACGGGCGAGAACGTCGCGCCGGGCGACGTGCTCATCGGTCTGCCGTCCACGAACCTCCGCTCCAACGGCTACTCGCTCGCCCGTCGCGTGCTGCTCGACGTGGGTGCCCGGCCGCTCGACGGTCCTGCCTACGACGGGGCGCGCCACACGCTCGGTGACGAGCTGCTCAGGCCGTCGGTCATCTTCGCTCCAGCCGTGCTCGCCCTTCAGGACGAGGTCGACGTCCGCGCCGTGGCCCACATCACCGGTGGCGGCATCCCCGGCAACCTCAACCGGGTGCTGCCCAAGGGCACCAACGCGGTGGTGGAGCGGTCGTCGTGGGAGGTGCCCCGCATCTTCGACGAGATCCAGACCCTCGGCGAGATCGACGACGCCGAGATGGCGAAGGTCTTCAACCTGGGCATCGGCATGGTCGTCGTGGTCCCCGAGGCCGACGTCTACAAGAGTCTCGACCTGCTCCGCTCGAAGGGCCACCGCGCCGTCCAGATCGGCCAGGTCGTCGCCGGTCAGGGCGATCCCGTCGTCGAGCTCACGTGACCAAGCCCGAGCTCATCGATCACCTGCTCACCCATTCGGTGCGCACCGGTGACTTCACGCTGAAGTCCGGTCGCAAGAGCAGCTGGTTCATCGACTCGAAGCAGACCGTGTGCCGCCCCGACGGCCTCTTGCTCGTCGCTGACCTCGCGCTGGCCGCCATCGCCGACGACGTCACCGCCGTCGGGGGGCTGACCGTCGGGGCCGACCCGGTGGCCTACGGTCTCGCCGCGGTTGCGGCCACCCGGGGGCGCGACCTGCGCTCGTTCACCATCCGCAAGGAATCGAAAGACCACGGCGTGTCGGGTCGTCTCGCCGGGGCGCTCGAGCCGGGCGACAAGGTCGTCATCACCGAGGACACCGTCACCCGGGGCACCTCGCCGCTCGAGGCGGCGGCCGTGGTGCGCGAGCTCGGGGCCGAACCGGTGCTGATCCTCGTGGTCGTCGACCGGGGGGGCACCTGTGGGGAACGGGCGGCGGCGGAGGGCATCGCCTTCCACGCGCTCGTCACCGCGCCGGAGCTCGGCTTCGACTACGAAGGCGCGTAGCGGCGCAGGTCGCGACACGCTTGGCCCCGCCGCCGCGGTCGGGCCCCGATGCCTGACGTCCTTTCAGTTTCGTGGATCAGAGCGCCCCTCCGATAGCGTGGTCGGCCGTGTCCGCTACGCCCACCGCCGCCTTCTCGCTCCGCCTCCGCGTCCGTCTCGTCAACGAGCCGGGCACGTTGGGCCGTCTGGCCAGCGCCATCGGCGACGCCGGCGGCAACATCTGGTCGCTCAACGCCTTCGAGGCCACCGACGCGAACCTCGACGAGGACGTCGTGGTCAACTGCTCGAGCGAAGCGCATCAGCAAGCGGTCATCGAGGCGGTGCGCAACCTGCCCGGCTGCGTGATCCTCCTCGCCGAGGACCGCACCTTCGCCATGCACGACGGCGGCAAGATCGAGGTCCTCGCCACCATGCCGGTGGGCGACAGCGACGACCTTTCCATGGCCTACACCCCTGGCGTGGCCCGCGTGTGCAACGCCATCGCCGCCGAGCCGGCCCGCGCCCACGAGCTCACCATCAAGAAGAACACGGTGGCCATCGTCTCCGACGGCACCGCGGTGCTCGGCCTGGGCGACATCGGCCCCGAGGCCGCCATGCCGGTCATGGAGGGCAAGGCGCTGCTGTTCAAGGAGTTCGCCGGGGTCGACGGGTTCCCGATCTGCCTCGACGCCGCCACGCCCGACGAGATCGTCGAGGCCGTCGTCCGCATCGCCCCCACCTTCGGTGGCATCAACCTCGAGGACATCGCCGCGCCGGCGTGCTTCGAGGTGGAGGAGCGCCTCAAGGAGCTGCTCGACATCCCGGTGTTCCACGACGACCAGCACGGCACGGCCGTGGTCGTGCTCGCCGCCCTCGAGAACGCGCTGAAGATCGTCGAGAAGAAGATGGTCGACGTCCGCGTCGTCATCGCCGGCGTCGGCGCCGCGGGTGTCGCCTGCGCCAAGATCCTCATGGAAGCCGGTGTCCCCCATGTGATCGGGTCCGATCGCCAGGGGGCCATCTGGGAGGGTCGCGACAACCTCAACTCGGCCAAGCAGTGGTTCGCCGAGAACACCAACCCCGACCGCGTCACCGGGCCCCTGCCCGACCTCATGGCCGGCGCCGACGTGTTCATCGGGGTGAGCGGCCCGAACCTGCTCACCGCCGACCAGCTCCGCCCCATGGGTCGCGACCCGATCGTGTTCGCTCTGGCCAACCCCGATCCGGAGATCCGGCCCGAGGCCGCCCGCGAGGTCGCCGCCGTGGTCGCCACCGGTCGGAGCGACTTCCCGAACCAGATCAACAACGTGCTGTGCTTCCCGGGCATCTTCCGCGGTGCGCTCGACGCGGGGGCTACCGCCATCACCGAGAACATGAAGCTGGCCGCGGCCGAGGCCATCGCCTCCGCGGTGGGAGACGACCTCGCTCCCGACTTCATCATCCCGTCGGTGTTCGACAAGCGGGTGGGGTACCTCGTCGCCGAGGCGGCGGCCAAGGCGGCCGTGCGCGACGGCGTCATCCGCGGCACTTGATGCAGCTCGACGCCGTCACCTTCGACTTCTGGGACACGCTCCTGGGTGCCCCCGATCCGGAGGCCACCCTCGACCTGCGCACGTCTCGCGTGGTGCGCTTCCTCACCGCCGAAGGCTACGAGGCCGACCAGCGACAGGTCCTGGCGGCGACGCGTGTCGTGTTCGACACCTACAACCAGCGGTGGCAGGGAAACCAGATCTTCGACGCGAACGATGCCTCGGCGCTCCTGGCCAGCGAGCTGGGCATCGTCGTCGGCGAGGCCCTCATGGTCGAGCTCACCGAGGCGTTCGCCGGTACGCGGTCGCCATCGGTCGTCGACCTCACCCCGAACATCCAGCCGACGCTGCAGCGCCTCCGCGACGCGGGGTTGCGCATCGGCATCGTGTGCGACGTCGGCATGGCCCCCTCATCGGTGTTGCGCGGCCACCTCGAACGTCACGAGATCATCGAGCTGTTCGACCACTGGTCGTTCTCGGACGAGGTGGGTTCGTACAAGCCCGACCGTCGCATCTTCGAGCACGCGCTCGCCGGGCTGGGCGGCGTCGACCCGCGGCGTGTCGCTCACGTCGGCGACCTGCGCCGCACCGACATCGCGGGCGCGCTGGCCATGGGGATGACGGCGGTTCGCTACCGGGGCCGCAAGGACGATCCCGAAGGGCCCGGTCTTCCCGAGGGGCACTTCGTCCTCGACGACCACGCTGACCTCCCGGCGCTGCTCGGCATCGCCTGATCTCGCGGTCATCTCGCGGTGGTCGGGTGGTTCCGGCATCGGAACCGACGACGGGCGGTCCGCTCTCGATCCGACCGCTCGCTCCGGCGCTGGTGTGCTCGGCCGATCAGAGATCGGATCGGCAGGCGCCCTGACCGAGGCGGTTGAGGCCGATGCGGTCGCCGCGACCGAAGTCGGTGACCGACCCGTTGGACTCGGGGTACATGAGCTCGTCGCGGTCGTCCACGTGATCGAGCCCGACGAGGTGGCCGATCTCGTGACGGATGATCGCCAGGGCGTTCGCCTCCCCGTCTCGTCCCAGCATGATCTCGACGAACTGGGGTCCGTCGAGCGACACGGTGCCGGTTACGAGAATCGTGTCACCGGAGTCCTTCGAGATCTGCTGGCTGCCGCCGAAGCCGGCGACATCCCCCGCAAGATCGGGCTCTGCTTCGGGATCGGACCACGCGAGGAGCACCGGTGACCAACGATCGCCGTAGCGGTCCTTGTTCACCGGAGAGCGGTTCTCGACGGGTTCCTCGTCGGTCTTGCCGTCCAAGATGAACTGCAGACCGGTGGCGACGCTGACATCGACAAGGGCCTTTTCCACTAGGCCTTGGCCTCCGGGAGGAGCGGTGCGCTCGTTGACCACGACGTGGATGGGACGACAGGGGTCGTACGCGATCGGGTCGGAACCGTTCGACTGCGTTCCGATGAACGCGTAGGTTCCACCGTCGGCGGGGGCGGCAGCGGGCTGGCCGATGGGCCCTTCCCGTGCCTCGTCGCTGGGGCTCGGGAACTCGGTGACGACCCCCTCCACGATGAACGCGTCCGGGTTCTTGCCGAAGAGGCTCGTGCTCGAGGCGCCGTCGCGGCGAACCAGCGCGTTCCCGGTGAGCAGGAGCGCGATCATCGTCACCGCGATGATGCCGCGCCAGGGACGCTTGGCGGTGCCCGAGCTCGGCTGGCGCCGCCCGGCGTCGGCCCACGGATCGGTGGGAGCGACCCGCTGGCCTCGGGCCTGCTTGCGCCGCCAGCGCTGCGCGTTGCGCTCGGCCTCCCGCTGGTGCTTGGCCGCTCGCCGGCTCTGCGCGGCCCGCTCCTTCGCGGTGGCCTCCTTGTAGGAGGCACCGCCGACGAAGTCCTCGTCGAGCTCCCACCCGTCGAACGGGTCGCCTTCGGACCGGTCTGCGTCCACGGCGCTCACGGTACCCAGACCGGGCCCGATGGCCGACTGGGTCCAGGGCAGGTCACGACCGCTCGACCTCGGCACTGACGTTGCCGCCGTTGACCCCGACGACGGTGGCACGTCCTGCGCCCGTCGGCACCAGGAAGCAGGCCTGGCGCACACCGGCGGTGACGACCCGGGAGTAGGTGCCGCGGGGGACCAGTGCGGTGATCGGAACGGCGGAGTCGATCCGCACGGAGGACCCGCCGTTCGCGGGGGTTATGACGGTGGTCCAGCGCACCGCCGAGCAGACCAGCTGCTCGTCGGGGGATGCCTGGAAGGCGAACGACCCGTCTTCAGCTGCCGACGATCGGTACTCGGTCTGGGTCTCGATGCCGTGCCGGGCGATCTCCTCGTCGAAGCCGACCAACCTCGAAGCGAGGCCACCGGCCAGACCTGCCGCCGAGATGGTCGAATCCATCGGCGGAGCACCGGTGGACTTGGAGATCTCGAGAAAGGTCGCGAAGTCGTCGGGCAGGTACGCGAAGTCGGCGTCGGCCTGGGGCACCTCGGCGGGGAGCGGGGTGGATGGGTCGATGACCTGTGACACGTGCTCGACTCCGGCGATGATCGTGGCGAGCCACGGTTGTTCGGCCGATTGACGGGTGAACACGACGTACCACTGCTGGAGGAACTGGGTGTCTTCGGGGTCCCCCGGGCAGGTGCAGCGCTCCCGGAGCTGGGCGACGAAGTTGGCGGGGTACGCGAATTGGGGTGGCGCGGTGACGATGATCGGTCCGACGGTTCCCGGTGCGACGTCGATGCACCCGCCTTCGACGCACGCCACCTTGTCGTAGGCCAGGGCCGCGCCGGTCTCTGTTGCTTGGAGCATCGCGTGGTCCGAAGCTCGGATGGCCGCTTGGTGCACGGGCCAGAACGCCTCGGCGACGCGCAGGGCGGTGTCGGTGTCGATCACCTGGGCCGGGTCGGCGGGCGAGGTGAACATCGCCGCGGGCGTCTGGCTGAGGTCGGCCGCGATCGTGGTCGTGGAGCCCGCGGTTGCGCGGCCGACGGCGACGGGTTCGTCAGAGGTCGAGGTGCCCAGGAACGTGATGGCCGCCAGGGGGATGCCGACGACCAGGACGACCACGACGATCGCGGCGGCGATGGCCAGGTTGCGATTGGTCGGCGATCCTCCGCGTGGAGGCGGGGGAGCGACGCCCCACGCGGGCGCCCCCGTCGGTGATGGAGGTGGTGGAGGTGGTGGACCAGAAGGGGGAGCGGCGGGGAACGACCCGGGCGAGGACCGGCCCGGGGGAGGAGGCGAGGTCGGGGCAGAAGAGGTCGGGGCAGAAGAGGTCGGGGCAGAAGAGGACGGGGGAACCCAGGGAGCAGCGGGTGGGGGGACGCTCGACGGGGGTGGACCGGGCGGCGTCGGCCGAAGCCCCTCGGGATCGAAGCCGCACGACTCGCACCAGTCCCAGGTCGGTTGCACCACGACGCCGCAGCGTGGACAGGTCGGTTGGTTCACAACGCCCTCGATTCTGCCTTCGTGAGGCCTGAAGGTCGGTGCGTGACACTACTTGTCGGTTCCCGCCACGGTCGGTCGGTGCGCCGACCCGTCCACCTGTCGCCCGACACCCTTCACCTGAACGTTCGTTCAATCTTCAGCACTCGTGGTTCTACACTCGGCGCGGCGGCTCGCCCCGCGCTCGGGGCGAACGTCACAGATCGTCTACTCGTTTGGGGGACCCCACGTGTCTGCAGGAGCTCCGGTGGTTCAGTCGTCGGCGGATGAGGCTCCGCTCGCAGGTCTGCGGGTGGTCGAAGGATCCGCGTTCGTCGCCGCGCCGCTCGGTGGGATGACGCTCGCCCAGCTCGGAGCCGACGTCATCCGCTTCGACGCCATCGGGGGCGGCATCGACTACCACCGCTGGCCGTGCACCCCGGACGGCACCAGCCTCTTCTGGGCGAGCATGAACAAGGGCAAGCGCTCGGTCGCCGTCGACGTGCGCCGCCCCGAGGGACAAGAGCTCATCGCCGAGCTGATCACGGCCCCTGGAGCCGACGGCGGGGTGTTCCTGTCGAACTTCCCCGAAGCTGGGTGGCTGGCCGACGAGAAGCTGCGGGCGCGGCGCGACGACCTCATCTACGTGAACATCCTCGGCAACCCGGACGGGACCACCGCGGTGGACTACACGGTGAACCCGTCCTCGGGTTTCGCGTTCGCGACCGGGCCCGCCGGAGGGGTCCTCCCCACCAACCACGTGCTGCCGGCGTGGGACATGTCCACGGGCGTGCACGCCGCGCTGGCGGTGCTCGCCTCCGAGCGACGTCGCACCCGCACCGGCGTGGGTGATCTCGTCACGATCTCGCTCGCCGACGTGGCGTTCGCCATGGTGTCCAACCTCGGCTACCTGGCCCAGGCCCAGCTGCTGAGCGAGGATCGCCCCCCGATCGGCAACGACATGTATGGCGCGTTCGGTCGAGACTTCGCCACGGCCGACGGCCGGCGCGTGATGGTGGTCGCCATCAGCCTGCGGCAGTGGAGGTCGCTCGTCGACGCCACGGGCATCGGCGAGGTGCTGCCCGTCATCGAGAAGGCCTTCGGCGTCGATCTCACGGACGAGGGTGATCGGTTCCGGGCACGAGACGGACTCGCCGCCATCGTCGCCCCGTGGATCAACTCGCGCACCGTGGCCGAGGTCGCAGAGCGCTTCGACGAGTTCGGCGTGTGCTGGGGGACCTACCAGACCTTCCGTGAGCTGTTGGAGGACGACTGGCGGACCTCGACGGAGAACCCGATGTTCAGCGAGATCGAGCAACCGGGGTTGGGTCGGGTACGAGTAGCCGGCTCACCGCTCACCTTCTCGGCCCTCGAACGTCCACCGACAGCGCCGGCGCCCCTGCTCGGCGAGCACACCGATGCCGTGCTCGCCGACGTGCTGGGGCTCACCGGCGCCGAGATCGGCAAGATGCACGACGGGGGCCTGGTGGCGGGGCCGGACGACGAGTCGAGAGGCGGAGCGAGCTGATGGGCAGCATCACGATCGACGACGTCGGGTTCCCTGCCGTCACGACATCGCCACTCGGCGCACAGCAGACGGGCATGATCGCCGCCGCCCTCGACGACCGCGGCGTCTACGACGACGGCGCGGTGCTACCCCTTCCCTGGCACTGGTCGCACTTCACGCCCCGGATGGCCACCGCCGGTCTCGGCGCCGACGGGCACCCGCCCACGCCCGAGCACCTCAGCACCGTCTACCCGCGCCGCATGTGGGCCGGTGGGTCCTTCGACGCGCCGGGACGCCTCCTGGTCGGCGAGCCGGCGGAACGACGATCGCGGGTCACGAACGAGAAGTCGTCCGACGGCAAGACCGGCCCGCTGCTCATCGTGACCGTGGAGCACACCTACCTCCAGCACGGCGAGGTGCAGATCGTCGAGACGCAGTCGCTGGTGTACCGAACCCAGGGCGCCCCCGTACCGATGCCCGACGACGTGGAGCTCCCCGAACCCCTGGACGGAGCCGAGTCCTGGGTCGATCGACGGTGCCCCACCCCGATCGAACTGTTCCGGTTCTCCGCGGTCACGTTCAACAGCCATCGCATCCACTACGACGACGCCTACGCCCGTGAGGAAGAGGGCTACCCGGCGCTCGTGGTGCACGGACCGCTCTCGGCCACCCGGGTGATCGGGTCGATCGAGCACCACACGGGGCGCCGGCTGGCCGCGTTCCGGTACCGGGCCACAGCGCCCATGTTCGTCGGCAGAGCACTGGCCATCGTCGGAGCCGTTGACGGCGACGAGGTCTCCGTGCGGGTCGTGCGCAACGACGGTGCCACGTCCATGGACGCATCCGGGGTCCTGGGGGAAGGCTCGTGACGAGCGAGGAGCTCGTCGTCGGGCCGCGCTCGTGGCTGTACGTCCCGGGCGATCGTCCTGAGCGATTCGCCAAGGCGGTCGCGTCGGGAGCCGACGCGGTCATCTTCGATCTCGAGGACGCGGTCGCCGTCCCGGCCAAGGACGAGGCGCGTGACGCCGTGGCCGAGGCGCTCGCCAATCCGCTCTCTCCATGCGAGCGCTGGGTGCGCATCAACGTCGGCGATCGAGGCCTCGACGACCTGGCGACCATCACGGAGCAGCCGGGGCTCACCGGCGTCGTCGTGCCCAAGGCATCGTCCGTCGTCGTCGAGGTCGTGGCCCATGCGCTGCGCGCCCATCGCTTCGTCGCCCTGGTCGAGTCGGCGGAGACGGTGCTCGAGCTCCCCGCCCTGGCCCGATCCCATCCTGATCTGCAGGGCCTCGGCCTGGGCGAGGTCGACCTCGCCGCGGATCTCGGCATCGATGCCACGACGAGCGGTGACGAACTGTGGCCGATCCGACTCGCCGCGATCGTGGCGTCGAGCGCGGCTGGTCTCGCCCCGCCGATCGGCCCGGTGTGGGTGGCGGTCCGCGATCTCGACGGCCTGCGAGCCTCGACCGACGAGCTCCGCCGACGGGGCTTCGGGGGCCGCCAGGCCATCCACCCCGATCAGGTCCCGGTCATCAACGCCGCGTTCACGCCCACCCCCGACCAGGTGGATCAGGCCCGGGCGCTGCTCGCCACCGCTGACGCCTCGACCACCGGTGCGTGGCTCGACGAGAACGGCCGCATGATCGACGAGGCCGTCCTGCGGGCCGCCAGGAGAACCGTGGCCACCGCCGACCGCTGGTCGTCGTAGGGCATTCGCCGTCGCGCCGATGTGCCATCAGATCGTCGCGGACCCGGCGAGGGTGGGTTCTCGAGGTCCCACACATGGTGGACGAGGTCGTGGACCAGGTACGGGCCGAGCGTCTCGACGGTGAACCGTGAGCCGTTCGATCGGAGCCCCGGACGGTTCCACTGGCGGACGGCCACGGCGTCGAACGCATCGGCCATCCGGTTCGCCTCTGCGACGACCCGCGGCGCGACGGTTGCCGGGTCCTGGAGGTCGGTCGGCGAGGAGACGGACTCGTTCGCCGGTTCGGCAGCCGAGCGGTTCCGTACCGGCCGGCACGAGGCCGAGTACTTCGATCCCGACCGTCCCGCCGAGAAGACCGAGGTCGACGCGCGCTGGGCGATCGAGAAGGCGGCAGGAGCAATCGCCGCAGTCAGTTCCGCTCTCAGCTGAGGGAGGCGACAGTTCCGAGCGGAACCTCGACAAGTGGTCGGCTCATAATCGTGTCGTGAAATGAACCCGACCCGGTTTCCTGCCAGCCTGCCTCGCGGATCGTGATCTGGATCGGCCTGCCAAGGCGCACCTCGAGCGGGTCCACTGCTGCGTAGATGGCGTCGCGGTCCGGGTCACCGAGAACAAGCACGTCGACGTCGCCGACGGGCCGCAGTCCCGGGTCGCCTCGGTAGCGCGCCGCCCACGAGCCGTAGATCAAGACCTGGTCGATGCCGTCGATACCTGCGAGTGCCGTGGCGATCAGGTGCGGGACGCCGAATGCCTTCGTCAACACGTCTGCGAGACCGTCGTAGTACGGGCTCGAGGTGTTCGCTCGCACGAGTCGAGTGCGTCCTACGCGTAGACGGCCGCCTGCTCCTCTGCGCTGAGGACAGTCACGAAGCCATCCCGGCAAAACCGAGACGAAGATAGGTCGGACACGCTCAGACCGTACGCCCCGAGAAGTTTTCGGAGGTGCGACATTCGTGCCGTTCTGCGGCAGCCTGCCGTGCGAATCCGTTCGCGATGGTGCACGGCCAAGTCGTTGCGGCGCCTCGCCATCCGGCCGAGAAGCAAGAAACCCCTGCTGGGCAGGTGTTCCTCGAGTGGTCGGGACCGGCGTCGATCCGGTGACCTACCGCTTCTCAGTTCGATTCAGGCGATTTCGTGACCAGGAGCGATTCGGCGAACGTGCAGGTCAAGGGCCGTTTTCGGTGACCGTTGGTGACCGCCAGTGACCGGGATTGTCCGGTGCTAGTTGCACGTATGTTGCACGCCGGAACAATCCGGTGACCTTTGTCGTCGGATACTGCTGTCGCCGGATTGTGCCTGCTCGGAACTCGCCAGCGTGCGTCGCTGGGTCGTCGTACCGTTGACGACGTGGCTGCAGATCCCTCGACCGAGTTGCTGTCGCTCGCCGAAGCGGCGGAGGTCCTCGGCGCGTCGACGGCGTGGGTTCAGGATCTGGTCGACCGCGAGCTGCTCGGCCCAACTCGGCCGAACGGGCGAGTCCAGCGCGGGGACGTCGTCGCTTACGAATGTCGGCGCCGGGAACAGCTTGCCGCGGTGGCCGCGATCACCGAGGCGGACCAGGCCAGCGGACTGCCGTACCGCTGAGCCGTTGCCGTCGGTCATCAGCGGCGGGTTCAGGAGACGGCTCGAGCGACGAGGGCGATGTAGTCCTCGATCGTGCCGGGCAGGATGCGGAGGTGCGCGACCGTGCCCGCTGCCTTGTCGACCAGGTCGACGACCTCGGCGATCGCGGGGGAGTCCTCGTCTCCGGTGAGGACAATGGCCCGTGGCACCACGACGCCCGGAGCGCGGCCCTCGTCGAGGAAGGTCCAGACGAAACCGGTCTCGTCGACGCTGTTCAGGTCCGCGGGTATGTCGATCGCGATCATCGTTGGCTCCGAGTCACGACGGGCCCACGAGGCGATACTCGATGTCGAGCGCCTCGCAGGCCTCACGAAGCAACGGACTGTTCGTTCGTACGGCAACTCTCGACTCGGTCAGCAGTGCAAGGGCGGCTGCCTCAGCGGCGAGGAAGTTCAGCTTCCGTGGGGTGCGGAGAGCGGCCATCACCGGCACGATGTTCCGTGGCCCCAGGAGGCCGTAGCTCTGGGGTAGCGAGGCGAGCGCGGTCCGAACTCGTTGCTGAACTCCCGTTTCGAGTGACGCAATACGACCCGACAGCGCGCCATCGCCGGTGCCGTGCACCGCGGCATTCGCAACTCGGTAGTACCAGCTGCTCGTCGTGTAGATCACCGCGCTGACCGCTTCCTCCGCGAGCCAGCCGCGAGCGGTGCCGCTGAGCAGATCGAGCAGGAGATGGTCATCGACGACCGAGGCCATGCGGAGCCCTTGCTACAGAGTTGCGATGTCCGGATCGTCTGCGGTGATCTCCGCGACGATCCGGTCGTAGTCACCGCTCGAGACCCATTCGGCCAGCGCTGCCTTCGCCTCGGGCGGTAGGTCGATGCCGGCGATGCCCGATGGCCCTTCGAGGAGCTCTCCGCTCTCACGTGCCGCGGCGCGGGCGCGCTCAATGGTCCGTTGCAGCTCCGGATCGAGCCTCACCTGGGTGGCCATGCCTTCAGGGTAACGGGCAGCTCTGCCGACCGATAGGTCCGAAAGGATTTCGAGTTGCTCCGCGAGATTTCCGGCGTTCAGCGGCTTGGTGCAGTGACCATCTGACTATGGAGGACCACTGTGGACATCTCAGGCCATGAACCGTTGCTCGATCTGCCCGCCGTTGCGACGCGGCTCGGGGTGAACGAGCGCCATGTGCGACGCCTCGTGAGCGAGCGTCGGATCCCGTTCGTGAAGTGGGGGCGGCTGCTCCGCTTCGATCCGGTCGAGGTCGAGGCGTGGCTCGATGAAGCGCGGCGGGGTCGCCGGTCGGCCTGACGTCGTCGGTACCCTTGCCGTAGCGCTTGTCGGCTTCGCTCATGGCCGGCCTCTCCCTCCGCTCTTGGAGATGCCGCTATGGCGCGCCGTTCGGTCGGAAACCTTCGCAAGCTGCCGTCGGGTCGGTGGCAGGCCTCGTACATCGACGACGCCACGGGCAGCCGCATAGCGGCGCCCTCGACCTTCGGCACGAAGACCGACGCGGGGTTGTGGCTGTCGACCGTCGAAGCCGATCGGGCCCGGGGGCACCTGCTCGACCAGAAGCTCGCCATCCGTCCGTTCCATGAGTGGGCGGCGGACTGGATGGCCGGCCTCCACGTGAAGCCGAAGACCGAAGTCAGCTACGAGTCGTCGCGGCGCAACCACGTGTTGCCAGCTTTCGAGCATCGGCCGGTTGGGGCGATCACGTACCGAGATTGCAAGGCGTTCGTGGACGCGCTTCGGGCGAAGGGTCTCGCCCCTGGCACGGTCGGCGACGCGCTCAAGGTCCTGCGCCTGGTCATGCAGGAGGCGCTGCGGGCCGAGGCGATCCGGCGCAATCCCGCCGAGGGGCTGCGGGTCGCCCGCGGCGAACGGGTCGAGATGGTCTTCCTTGCACGGCCGGGCGGATCTTCGGTTGCGTCCCGGGCCTGAGAAGCAAGAAACCCCTGCTGAGCAGGGGTTTCTCGAGTGGTCGGGACCGGCGTCGATCCGGTGACCTACCGCTTTTCAGGCGGTCGCTCTGCCAACTGAGCTACCCGACCAGGCCATGCCCCAGAGGGGTCATGGTGGCGGTCCCGACGGGATTTGAACCCGCGACCTCCGGCTTGACAGGCCGGCGTGCACTCCAAACTGCACCACGGGACCTCGAACCATGAGGCCACGCTCCTCGTCGGTCCGAGGACCTCCGCTGAGCGCCGGTTGATCCTAGGACCTCTCCCCGGCTTGCACCAAAGCCGATCGGAACGTCGCCGTCCGCGTGGCGATCGGTGGCGCCGGCTCGGGAGATCGGGCCGGGACGAGAAAGGAGTACCCCCAACGGGATTCGAACCCGTGTTACCTGCGTGAAAGGCAGGCGTCCTAGGCCGCTGGACGATGGGGGCCTACCGACCCCCGAAGGGGCCGGCGCAGCGTACCAGTCGACCTGTCGGGTCCGGCAAAGGCAAGACGCCATGGCCGGACGGCGAACGGGTGGTGACAAGTCGCTCAGCTAGGTTTTGACGCCACCTGACAGCGGGAGCGCCATCGATGCCGAACCCCACCGACCCACCGCCCTGGCCCTCGGGTCAGCCCACCTGGCCTGCTCCGGGCTCGGGCGCGGCCGCGCCGGGGTCACCGACGCCGCCGCCCGGTGCAGCGTGGTCGCCGCCGTCGTTCCCGTCAGGGTCGCCCTTGGCGTCGCCCTCGGCGTCGACGCCGAAGCCCGGAGGTGGTGAGATCGGCGTGCGCGGCGGGGTCGGCATCGGCGTTGCCGTCGCCGTGGTCGTCGTCGTGCTCGCGGCGTTCACCGGTGTGAACGTCGTCGACGAGCCGGTCCACCCCGCCGCATGGGATCCCCAGGTCGCCGAGCTCGCTCGGTTCGTGCAGGACGAGCGCGGCATGCTGTTCGACCGGCCGGTCTACGTGGACTTCCTGACCGAGGAAGAGTTCCAGGCCGAGGTCACCACCGACGACGCCGATCTCTCCGCCGAGGATCAGGCCTACATCGAGGACTCGACCGCCGAGCTGCGCGCGCTGGGCCTGGTCGGCTCCGACTTCGATCTCATGGGCGAGACGAACGCGATCAGCGGAGGCGCGACCTTGGCGTACTACGACCCCGAATCGGAACGCATCACGGTCCGCGGCAACGAGCTCACGCCCTACGTGCGGGGGACGCTCGTCCACGAGTTGACCCACGCGCTCCAAGACCAGCACTTCGACCTGGCGGCGCTCCAGGACTCCGTGGGTCCCGACGGCGACTTCCGGTTCCGGTCGGTGGTGGAGGGTGATGCGGTCAACGTCGCGCAGGCCTACTACGAGGAGCTGTCCGCCGCGGACAAGGAGGCCTACGACGACGAGGAGGCCGCCGGAGATGGCGGCGAGAGCGACGACGAACCCGCTTACGCTCCGGTCGTCGCGGCGTTCTTCGGTGCCCCCTACATCATCGGCCCCTCGTTCGTGTCGCTGCTCTACGGCGTCGACGGCACGTCTGGCGTCGACGACGCGCTCGAAGAGCTCCCCAGCAGCGAGGCCGCCATCCTCGATGCCAGCCTCTACTTCGACGACGTCGAACCGGTGACGGTCGACGAGCCGGCGGCTCCGGAGGGCACCGAGGTGCTCGACGGCGGGTCGTTCGGCGCGTTGAGCTGGTATGTGATGCTCAGCTCCCGCGTCGATGCCCACGACGCCCTGGGCTTCATCGACGAATGGCGCGGTGACAGCTACATCACCTACCGCGAGGACGACCGGGTGTGCGTGGCCATCCGGTACGAGCCGGCCGAAGGGGGGCTCGACGATGCCCAGGCGCTCGTGGAGGAGTGGGCCGACGCGATGCCGAGCGACGCCGCCACGGTGACCCGATCCGATGACCTCCTCGAGGTCAGGTCCTGCGATCCCGGCGACGACGCCGACGTCGAGTCCATCAACGACGTCTCCGCTGCGATGGTCCTACCGGCGGTGCGCCTGGTCATCGCCGATCAGACGCTGGGTCAGGGCCTCGAGTTCGACCAAGCGTGGTGCTACGCCTCGGCCGTCGTCGACCTGCTGACGATCGAGCAGCTGCAGAGCGACTCGATCTCGCCCGAGACGGCCGAGCAGCTGAGCCAGGCCGCGCTGGCGTGTCGGTAGGAGCCCGGACGGCCTGAGACAGGCGGCGCGGACAGCCGGAAGCCAAGCCGGCCGGAGCCAGCCCGGAAGCGGTCGCCGGTCCGGTCGGGAGGTGGGCCACCTGACACCGTCTGATGGGATCAGATCGAGCCGGGTGTCGTCGGGGGGTGATCCTGGTCGGTCTCAGCCATGCGCACGCCGTGCACGAGCATGCCGAGTAGGATCCCGAGGAACTCGTAGACGAGGCGGGCCAGGTGCTCGGGGTCGTCGGGGTCGAGCTCGTCGAGGTCGTCCTCCTCGGACACGTCGAGCCGGGTCCCCAGCACCAACCGCACGGCGTTGACCGCGACCATCCACTGGTCGACCTGGTCCCGGTCGAGGAAGTCCATGTCGGCCGTGTCGACCACCGTGGTCAGGGCGGCGACGCGGCTGTCGGCGAGATCGCCCCGGGTCATCTGGTCGTAGAACAGCTGCTGCTCGGGATCGTCGGGGTGGGCCGTGGGGAAGAGGCGCTTGAAGTTCTCGTGGTCGACGTCGGCCTGGAGCTCGTCGCGCAGCTGGGTGCACACGTCGGCGAGGAGCTTGCGCTGCACGCCGGACAGCACGATCTGGAACGTACCGTCGGGAAAGGGGATGGCCGCCACTGTCCGGCTCAGTCCTGCTGCATCGTGGCCCACAGGCCGTGCTCGTGGAGGCGGAACACGTCGATCTCCGCCTTGTCGCGAGTTCCGCTCGCGACCACGGCGCGTCCCTTCTCGTGGACGTCGAGCATCATGCGCTCTGCCTTCTCGTGGCTGTAGCCGAACAGCTTCTGGAGGACGAAGGTGACGTAGTCCATGAGGTTGATGGGATCGTTCCAGACGAGGACGATCCACGGCGTGTCGGCGTCGACGACCTCGTCGATGTCAGGATCCTTGACGCCGACCGGCTCGCTCTCGGACAGCCGCGGCGTCCGGTGGAGCGGACCGCTCATGCCCGACAGGGAGGGAAGCGCGGCAGCCATGGCCTGATTCTTGCCGGTGGCGCTCAGGACGGGAAGCGCGTCACGACGCGCCGAGCTCTGGGCGTTCGAAGAGCCCGAGGTGGAACCGGAGCACCGACACCCACACGACGACGCTGCCGAGGACGTGGAGCCCGACGAGCCAGGCCGGAACGCCGTTGAAGTACTGCGTGTAGCCGATCGCTCCCTGCACGACCACGGCGGCGACGACCACGGCACCGCGCGAGCGGATCGACGCGGTCGAACCGCCTCGGTACACGACGGCGAGCGTGGCGATGAGCAGGGCGAGGAGGATCCAGGCCAGCACCGCGTGGATGCGCGCGACCTCGGCGATGTCGAAGGAGAGGCGCTCGACGTGCTCGTCGCCCCCGTGGGGTCCGGTGCCCGTCACGATCGTCCCGGCGAAGAGCACGGCGGCGGCGGCCACGACCGAGCACCTCCCGAGCCACACCCCGGTCGGTGCGACCCGGGCGACGGCAGGACCCGATCCCTCCTCGGCGCGCTGCAACAGGACCGTGGCGTTCCACATGAGCACCATCGAGAGCAGGAAGTGGGCCATCACGACGGGCGGCGTCAGTTCCTGCTTGACGACGACGGCGCCGAGCAGCGCCTGGGCGAACACCCCGGCGACGAGGCCGAGCGACCACCAGGTCAGGTCACGGCGCCGGGGGACGCGGACGAGCGAACCGAGCACGGCGAGGATCACCGCGATCGACACGACACCGGTGAACAGCCGATTGCCGAACTCGACGCGCTCGTGGAAGTCGTTGCTGGCGACGAACTGGTTCTCACTGCAGTTCGGCCAGTCGGAGCATCCGAGTCCGGAGCCGGTGAGCCGCACCGCCGCGCCGGTCACGATGATCACACCGAGCGCAACCAGCGCGAAGAGGGCGATCCGGCGGTACGCCGCGGGCGAGACCGGGGGGATGCGCACGGGGCGATGGTACGGCGGGTGCGAGAGCGCTCCCAAACCACCGGCCGTCGGCCGAGAGACGAGCGCGCCGTCGGCCGAGAGACGACGTGAACCAATTCACGAGGTGATTCGCCGGCTCCTGTTTCGATCCCTGGGACCGTCGTCGGCCCACGGCTGACGGATTGTCCACCGCTCGCCTCCGGGCTCTAGTCTCGTGGCTGCTATGGCCACCATCGCCGCCCCACCGGTAGCCCAGAGCTGGCAGACCACCGCGCTCGGCTACCTGGCGCTCACCAAGCCGCGCATCATCGAACTGCTGCTCATCACGACGGTTCCCGTGATGGTCGTGGCCGAGCAGGGCCTCCCCTCGCTCTGGTTGATGTTCGCCACCGTGCTGGGTGGCTCGTTGGCCGCCGGAGGCGCCAACGCCATCAACATGTACGTCGATCGCGACATCGATGCCCTCATGGAGCGCACCCAGCAACGACCGCTGGTCACCGGGGTCATGTCGCCCCGCGACGCCTTGGCCTTTGCCGTCAACATCGAGGCGTTCGCCTTCATCTGGCTCACGCTGACCGTCAACCTGCTCAGCGCCGTGCTGGCGCTCGCCGCCTGCCTCTTCTACGTGTTCGTCTACACGCTCTGGCTCAAGCGGAACTACCGCAGCAACATCGTGATCGGCGGCGCGGCGGGCGCCGTGCCGGTGCTCATCGGCTGGTCGGCGGTCACGAACTCGCTGGCTTGGGCGCCTGTCGTGCTCTTCGCCATCATCTTCTTCTGGACCCCGCCGCACTTCTGGGCGCTCGCCATCCGCTACCGAGACGACTACACCGCCGCGTCGGTGCCCATGCTGCCGTCGGTGGCAGGAATGCGGGAGGTGGCGCGCCAGATCGTGGCCTACGCGGTCCTCGTCTTCGCCCTCACCCTCGTGCTCGCCCCTGTGGCCGATCTCGGCGTCATCTACGTGGTGTCCGCCTTGGTCCTCGGAGCGGTGTGGGTAGCCATGTCGGTCGATGTGCTGCGGTCCCCGACCGAGAAGCGGGCGATGCGCCTGTTCGGCTACTCGATCACCTACATCACCCTGCTGTTCGCGGCCATGGCTGCGGACGTCCTCGTGCGGTTCGGAGTGTGAGCGTGCCGTTTTCTCTGGGTCGGAAACCTGTGTGTAGAGTCCCAAACCGTATTGACGAACCGGGAGGAGGCGTTCGCGCATCGCTTCCGCGGCCAGCCCTGTCCAGCAGCATCCAAGGGTCAGGCATCCGGTCCCGGCCAGCGCGAGTTCGAAGCTGAAGATGGCGATCATCGAGACCACACCCGACATCGCGTCCCCCGACGTCCACCTCAATCCGTGGAGGGGCGAGGACGAGTACCCGACCTTCGCCAAGGCGTTGGGCTCGGGCGACCACAAGACCCTGGGCCGTATCTACGTAGGCTTCGCGCTGCTGTTCGGCGTCGCTGCGTGGGTGCTGCACGCCCTCTCCGACACCGCGGCGGCCGGCTCGTCGATCCTTCCGGACGACACCGTCTCCCAGGTGTTCACGCTCGGCAACTTCACGCTGGTGCTCCTCGCGGTGCTCCCACTCACCATCGGCATCGCCACCCTGGTGGTGCCGTTGCAGGTCGGGGCCAACACCATCGCGTTCCCCCGGGCCGCCGCTCTGGCCATGTGGTCCTGGATCTTCGGATCCGGTCTGCTGCTGGTCAGCTATGCCCTCAACGGCGGTGTCGCCGGCGGTGACGCCACCGCAGTCGACCTGTCCTACCTGGCGCTCGCGGTCACCATCGTCTCGCTGATGCTCGCGCTGGTGTGCCTGCTCACCACGATCGTGGCGTTGCGCACCCCGGGGATGTACCTCGACCGGGTCCCGTTCTTCTCCTGGTCGGTCTTCATCTCCGGCAGCCTCTGGCTGCTGACGCTCCCCGCGTTGCTGGGCAACATCGTGCTGATCTACGTCGACGTGCACTATGGGGGTCCGAGCGACTTCGGCGTCGCCGGTCTCCAGTGGGCGCAGCTCGACTGGGCGTTCTCGCAGCCGCAGGTGTTCATCTACGCCGTGCCGGCACTCGGCATCATCGCCGATGCCATCGTCACGGTCACAGGCGTCCGCCAGAAGACGCGGGGCGTCCTCCTCGCCGCCATCGCCGCCTTCGGCGTCCTGTCGTTCGGGGTCTACGCCCAGAGCCTCTTCAACCCCGATCTCTCCGATCAGGTCCTCTTCATCGGCGTCGGCATCCTGCTCGGTCTCCCGCTGCTGGTCTTCGCCGGGGGCATCGCCGGGACGCTCAAGGCCGGCAAGGTCTCGGTGAGCACCCCGGTCATCGGCTCGGTGTTCACGCTCCTGCTCCTGCTGCTCGGCGCGCTGGCCAGCCTGCTGTACGCGGTTTCGTGGTTCGACTTCCAGACCGAGGCTTACCGACTCGGCGTGCTCGCCCTCGTGGGCGGGGCCTCACTGCTGGCTTCGATCACCGGCCTGCACCTCTGGTGGGCGAAGTTCTCGGGCCACACGGCCAACGACAACCTGGGCAAGCTGGTGGTCCTCCTGGGCTTCGGCGCCACCGCCGTAGCGTCGCTGCCCCTGCTGGTCGCCGGCACCTACGAGCGATTCTCCGCCATCGATGAAGACGTCCAGAAGACGCTCTTCTGGGTCGCTGCCATCGGTGCCGCCGGGGTGGCGTTCACCGTCCTGCTCACCATCGTCAACCTGGTGGCGTCGTCACGCGGTCCAGCCGCTGAAGACGATCCCTGGTCGGGTCAGACCCTTGAGTGGGCCACCTCGTCCCCGCCGGCCGAAGGCAACTTCGGCGCCCTGGCCGAGGTCACCTCCCCCGAGCCGCTCCTCGACACCGCTTCGGAGGATGCTTCCTGATGGCCGTCGCCACCGCACCCCCCTCCCCGCTGCGCAGGCCGCGGGTCGTGATGATGGGCACGATCTTCGCATCGGCCGGCATCCTCACCTTCTTCGCCGGTCTCCTCGGCATCTACCTCACCCGCCGCGCCGAGCTCGTCAGCGCCGGCGACGCGTGGCTGCCCGAGGGTGTCACCATCCCGCTCCAGCAGCCGACGGTGATGTTGTTCACGCTGCTCGCGTCCTGCGTCACCGTGCAGTGGGCCGTGTACTCGGTGGCCCGCAACGACCGCCGCAACACCTACCTCGCCCTGGGCATCACCCTCGTGTTCGGCATCGCCTTCATCAACATGGAGTCGTACCTCTACGGGCTCATGGGGCTCGACATCGCGGCCAACCAGCAGGCCGTGCTCATCTACACCATCTCGGTCGGCCACATCATCATGCTCATCGGCGCCATGGTGTTCGTCGGCCTCATGGCCGTGCGAGCCCTCGGTGGCCAAGAGACCAGCCGTCAGCACGACGGCGTCTCCGCCGCGGCGCTGTTCTGGTACGCCACCGTCGTGGTGTACGCCATCATCTGGCTCGCGATCTACGTGACGAAGTAGGACCATGCCTCCCTTGCTCCGCTCCCGCATGCTCACTCCGGCGTTCCGGTTCTTCGCCGCCCTGGCCGCGCTCGGCTTCATCGGTGCGTTCCTGCAGGCCTTCACCAGCGATCAGCCCTTCATCGACGCCGTCCTCGGACCGCTCACCGGCGGCTGGAAGGGTGGTGTCGGCAATCACCTCGCCTACACCGTCCTGGTAGCGGTCGGCGTGCTGGCCGCCACCCTCGGCGGGCTCTTCTTGGCCTTCCGTGACGCCGATCCGGAGGCCGAAGCCCAGGTCCTGCACACCGAGTCGGTGCCGCTCACCCGGGCGCCGTACGGCACCAACTTCCTTCCGTTGGTCGCCACGTTCGGCATGGGCATCCTGGTCATCGGGCTGGTCACCGACATCAAGGTGATCCTCACCGGCGCCGCGCTGCTCGTCATGGTCACCTTCGTGTGGACCCTTCGGGCGTGGGCCGAGCGGGCCACGGGCGATCCCGAGGTCAACGCCGAGATCTACTCGAACTTCATCGAACCGGTCCGGGTGCCGATCCTCGCCGCCCTCATCGTCGGTGGTGTCGCCATCGGTCTCTCCCGAGTGCTGCTGGCGGTGTCCGAGACCGGCGCGGTCGCCGTCTTCGGTGTCGTCGGAGCGGTCTTCCTGCTCGGCGCCGCACTCGTGGCGGCCCGCCCGCAGATCAGCAAGAACCTCGTGACCATCATCTTGTTCATCGTCGCCATCGTCGTCATCGCCGCGGGCATCACCGCCGCGGTGATCGGCCAGCGAGACATCGAGCACCACGGCGCGGAGCACACCTCCGACGCCTCGGCCGAGGGAACGGGTGCGAGCGAAGGAACGTCCACCGAGCACAGCGTCGGTGTCATCGTCGTCGGCGAACCTGTCGTCGAGGGAGCAGCCTGATGTCAGACAAGCCCAAGTTGACCGGACGCCACAAGGCGCTTCGGGCCTTTGGCATCTTCGCCACGGTCCTGGTCGGCGTCCTCTACGTCGCCCTGATCTGGGACTCGGTCTTCGGGAACGACGGCAAGCCGCTCACCACGCTGTCGCCCCACGGCCCGAGCGCGCGGAACATCCAGGACCTCAACGTCATCGTCTTCTCCATCGCGCTGGTCGTCGGTGTCGGCGTGCTGCTCGGCGCGCTGTACATCGCCTGGAGGTTCCGCGAGCGCCGCGACGACGACGGCAAGTCGTTCCCCGGTCAGCTCCACGGCAACACCCCCCTCGAGATCGGCTGGACCATCCTTCCCGCCGTCGTCCTCATCGGCATCGCGGCGATCACCGTCATGTCGATCATCGAGCTGAACAAGACCGACGAGGACGCCCTCCAGGTCAAGGTCGAAGGTCAGCAGTGGTGGTGGCGCTACGACTACGACATCGACGACAACGGCAGCTTCACCGACGCCACCGATGTCGTGACCGCCAACGAGATGGTCATCCCCATCAACCGCCAGGTGAAGCTCACCATCACGTCCAACGACGTGATCCACAGCTTCTGGATCCCGGCCCTCAACGGCAAGAAGGACGCCGTTCCGGGCATGGACACCCACTGGTCGATCGAGGCCTCCGACATCGGGGTCTACCGCGGTCAGTGCACCGAGTTCTGCGGCCTGTCCCACGCCAACATGCGCATGGTGGTCCGGGCGGTCAGCGAAGAGGACTACGAGCGTTGGGTGCAGAACCAGCTCGCCGCGGCGCCGGTGCCCGAGGCCGGTTCGCTCGCCGAAGAGGGCAGCGAGCAGTTCGAGGCACTTTGCGCCCAGTGCCACGTGATCAGGGGCCAGCACGAGACGGCGCTCGAAGAGACACCTCCGCTGGTGTCCGGCATCGCCCCGGACCTCACGACGCTGATGACTCGCGGCACCTTCGCGGGATCGCTGTTCAACCTGTACCTCCCCGACACGTCCTCGTCGGATTCGACGGCGGCGGTCACCGGCAACCCGGGCGACGCCCTCTACGGCGGAGACGCCGCACCGAACGTCATCAACCGGCCGACGCTCGAAGAGTGGCTGCGCAACCCTCCCGCCATGAAGCCGGCCTACGCCGAGGGCGAGCGGGGCATGCCCAACCTCGCCCTCTCCGAAGAGCAGATCGACGCCCTCGTCGCCTACCTCGAGACCCTCAAGTAGGCGTGATGTCCGGTCTTCGTCTCTCCTCGACATCCGCGGTCAACCTGGAGCATCTCCATGGCAGTCACTGAGTCCCGTCCCCTCGCGCTGCCCTCGGGCTCGGCCGCGGCCGACGAGGCACCGTCCCTTGGGGTCTTCGGTCGACCGAAGACCACGACCGGCTGGCGTGCATGGGTCACCACGGTCGATCACAAGAAGATCGGCATCATGTACGGCGCCGGTTCGATCTTCTTCTTGATCATCGGCGGCATCGAAGCCCTCTTCATCCGCATGCAGCTGTGGGCGCCGAACGGCACGATCCTGTCGGCCGACGCCTACAACCAGGTCTTCACGATGCACGGCACCACCATGGTGTTCCTGGCGGTCATGCCGCTCGGTGCCGCGTTCGCCAACTACCTGATGCCGCTCCAGATCGGCGCGCGCGACGTGGCGTTCCCGCGCATCAACGCCTTCAGCTTCTGGTGCTTCTTGTTCGGTGGTCTGTTCCTCAACACGAGCTGGATCCTCGGCGGCGGCGCCGACGGGGGCTGGTTCAACTACGCCCCCAACAACGGCGTGCTGTTCTCGCCGAGCCACGGCATCGACTTCTGGAACCTCGGCCTCATCATCACCGGCATCGCCTCGCTCACCGGTGCGGTCAACCTCATCGTCACCGTGCTCAACCTGCGGGCCCCGGGCATGACGCTCATGAAGATGCCGGTGTTCACCTGGATGACCCTCGTCACCCAGTTCCTCCTGCTCTTCGCCATCCCGGTCCTCACCGCCGCGCAGTTCCTGTTGATGTTCGACCGTCTCTTCGACGCCAACTTCTTCAACGTGGCCAAGGGCGCCAACCCGCTCCTGTGGGAGCACCTCTTCTGGATCTTCGGTCACCCCGAGGTGTACCTGATGATCCTCCCGGCGTTCGGACTCGTGTCCGAGATGCTGCCGGTGTTCAGCCGCAAGCCCATCTTCGGCTACCCGTTCATCGTGTTCTCGGGTGTGGCCATCGGCTTCATGGGCTGGGGTGTGTGGGCTCACCACATGTTCGTGTCCGGCATCGGCCCGATCGCCGTCACCACGTTCTCGCTCACGACGATGTTCATCGCCGTTCCGACCGGCGTGAAGATCCTCAACTGGACCGCCACGATGTGGGGCGGCAAGTTGAGCTTCACGTCGCCGATGCTGTTCTCCATCGGCCTCGTCACGATGTTCACCATCGGTGGCCTCTCCGGTGTCACCCACGCGGTTGCCCCGGCCGACACCCAGCAGACCGACACCTACTACATCGTCGCTCACTTCCACTACGTGCTCTTCGGTGGTGCGTTCTTCGGCTTCGTCGGCGCCTTCTACTTCTACTGGCCGAAGGTGTTCGGCTACATGCTCAGCGAGACCTTGGGCAAGACCAACTTCTGGTTGCTGCTCATCGGCTTCAACCTCACGTTCGCCCCGATGCACGTGCTCGGGCTCCAGGGCATGTCTCGTCGCACGTACACCTACGACGACGGCTACGGGTTCGAGATCTGGAACAAGATCTCCACGGTGGGTGCCTTCCTGATCGCTTCGGCGGTGGCGTTGTTCCTCTTCAACGTCTTCTACGCCAAAGCCAAGGCGAAGTCGCTGCCGCCTCCCGGACCCGATCCGTGGGATGCCCGCACCATCGAGTGGATGGTGCCGTCGCCCACACCCGAGTTCAACTACGACCCGATCCCCACCATCGACCGTGTCGACGACTTCTGGTACCGCAAGTACGGAGAGGTCGACGGCAAGCTCGTGCGCATCGCCGAGACCGAAGACATCGTGCAGAACAGCGATGGCAAGGGCGTGCACCTGCCGTCGCCGTCGTACTGGCCGATCGTGCTCGCCTTCGGTCTGCCGATCATCGGCTATGGCCTGCTCTACACCTGGTGGCTGTGCCTCATCGGTGGTCTCATCGTGGCGGTCGCCATCTACGGCTGGGTCCTCGAACCGCCAGACGATCCCGACGCCGCGCACGGCGATGATCATCACGACGGCGACGACGGCCACGGCGTCGAGTCCGGGGTCGACACCCTCGAGTCGGGCGACGACGTGACCGACGCCGAGCCCGCCGACGCAACTCCTCAGGAGGTCGGCGCCAATGGCTGACACCATCACCCACGAGAGCCTCGGCGAGCAGATCACCGAAGGCGTCCACGCCGAGCTCGGCCACCACGAGGCCGAGACGAACACCGGTGTGTCCAACGCCAAGTTGGGCATGTGGCTGTTCCTCGGCTCCGAGTGCCTGCTCTTCGGTGGTCTGATCACCACGTACCTGCTCTACAAGAACCCGCTCGAGGGTCCGGTGCCCCACGGTCCGGACGGCATCTTCGACATCCCGTTCACGTCGATGAGCTCGTTCGTGCTGCTCATGAGCTCGCTCACCATGGTGTTGGCCGTGTCGGCCATCGAGCGCGGCGATCACCACCGGTGCCGCACCTGGCTCGTCGCCACGGCGCTGCTGGGCTCCACGTTCATCGCTGGCCAGATCTACGAGTTCACGGTCTTCTACCAGGAGGGCCTGGGCTACACCACGAGCCGGTTCAGCTCGGCCTTCTACACGCTCACCGGCTTCCACGGCGTGCACGTGACCCTCGGCATCATCATGTTGGTGTCGCTGGTCTTGCTGTCCTGGCGGGGCAAGCTGCCCACTCACCGTGCCGAGACCGTCGAGGTCGTCGGTCTCTACTGGCACTTCGTCGATGTCGTGTGGATCCTCATCTTCGCCGTCATCTACCTGGTTCCCTGAGAGGTTCGCGATGACCACCACGATCGAACCATCCGATCAGCCGACACCCGTCAGCGAGCTCGACGGTGCCGTCGAGGAGTACCCGCGCGAGAAGATCTACGTCATCACCGCGGTGGTGCTCGCCGCCATCACGGGCGTCGAGATCCTCACCTACACCCATGAGGACCTCGCGCTGTGGAGTTGGGGTGGCGACAGCAACGCCGGGATCATCACGACGCTGATGTTCTTGATGGCGATCAAGTTCTTCATCGTCGCCTACATCTTCATGCACCTGAAGTTCGACAAGCCGATCCTCACGTGGGCGTTCTACATGGGTCTCGTGCTCGCGGTGATCGTGTACATCGCGGTCATGTTCTGCTTCCGGCTCTTCAGCCCGGACTCCATGACGGCCGTCCCCGCGGTCATCGGCCTCTTCTGACCCGCCTCACCCCCGAAATTGCGTAGATCCTGCCCGTAGACCGCACGAGATCTACGCCAGAAGCGCTCGGCGACCCGATCGCCTCACTCCCAGCGGAAGAAGCGGGCCGCAGCCAGTGGTGCGGCGATAGCCCAGACGACCAGCACGACCCAGGCCTGGGTGCCGATCTCGCTGCCTCGGAGCACGCCGTTCACCACCTCGGACAACGCAGCCGCGGGGAGCAGCTCGGCGACCATGCGGATCGCCGTGGGTAGCTCGGACAACGGGATGATCATCCCGCCGAGGAGCAGCAGCACCAGGTAGAGGCCGTTGCACAGGGCGAGGTTCAGGGGCCCCTTCAAGGTGCCCGCCAGCAACAGGCCGATGCCGGCGAAGGCCGCGGTGCCGAGGACGAAGGCCGGCACGACCAGGGCCACCGTTCCGTCAGCCCTCCAACCGAGCAGCAGTGCGACGGCGATGATCGCGACGACCTGGACCACCTGGAGCACCAGGATCGCAGAGATCTTGGAGCCGATGAGCCGGGGACGACCGAGGGGGGTGGAGCCGAGCCGCTTGAGCACGCCGTACTGCCGCTCGAACCCCGTACCGATCCCGAGGCTGACCATCGCGCTCGACATGATGGCGAGGGCGAGCACACCCGGGGTGAGGAAGTCGACCGGTTCAGTGACGCCGTCGGGCAGGGGCAGCACGTCGACGAGCGAGAAGAACACGAGGATCAGGAGTGGGATCCCGAGGCTCACGAGGAGCTGCTCGCCTTGGCGGAGGCTGAGCGTGAGCTCGGTGCGCGTCTGCGTGACGTACGCGCTCATCGGCGTCGCGCCTGGCGCCGACCGCGAGCCCCGGCTCGACCCTGCTCGGGTTGGTGGGTGCGACGAGCCTGGTCGTCCTGGTCGTCCTGGTCGTGCTGGTCGCCCTGGTCGTGCTGGTCACCCTGGTCTGCGGTGAGCCGGAGGAACACGTCCTCGAGGCTCTGGCGCCCGGCGCGCAGATCGTCGAGGGCATGGTCGTGCTCGGCCATCCACGCGGTGAGCGCAGCGATCGCCACGGGGCTGCTTGCCGCCTCGACCACGTACTCCCCGGGCGACGGTTCGCGGACCGCAGCGCCGAGGCGGGCCGAGAGCGCAGCCGTGTCCAGGCCGGTCTGGGCGGCGAAGCGCACCTCGCTGCCACCGCCGCCGGCGGAGTCGAGCCGGCGAAGCTCGTCGGGCGTGCCGCACGCCAGGACCTTGCCCCGGTCGATGATCACCACGTGATCGGCCAACCGTTGCGCTTCGTCGAGGTCGTGCGTGGTCACGAGGACGCAGACGCCGCGATCGCGCAGCGAGCGGATCACCGAGCGGATCACCTGACGTCCCTGCGGATCGATGCCGGCCGTGGGTTCGTCGAGGAACACGACGCGAGGACGGCCGACGAGGGCGAGCGCGAGTGAGAGGCGTTGCTGCTCGCCGCCGCTGAGATGCCGCCACGTGGCGCGGCGGTGGTCACCGAGGCCGACGAGCTCGATGAGCTCGTCGACGTCCTCGGGATCGGGGTAGTAGCTGGCGAACAGGGACAGGACCTCGGAGGCTCGGATGCCCGTGTACACGCCGCCGGCTTGGAGCATCACCCCGATGTGCTGCGTGAGATCGTGGTGTTGCGTGACGGGATCGAGGTCGAGGACCCGCACCGTGCCGCTCGATGGGCGCTTGTAGCCCTCCAACGTCTCGATGGTGGAGGTCTTGCCGGCGCCGTTGGGCCCCAGCAGCGCGGTGATCCGACCGCGGTCGGCGTGGAAGCTGATGCCGTCGACCGCGACCTTGTCGCCGTAGCGCACGGTGAGATCGACGACGTCGACGGCGTGGTCGGACACGGCCGAACGCTACCCGCCGTCGTGTTGTCGCCCCCAGTCAATGCCACGACGTGTGCTCACCGCCGTCGTCGTTCGTGTGCACGGGGCGTACAGGACGGTGGGGACCGTGCAGGGGCGTGCAGGACGGTGGGGACCGTGCGGGTGCGTGCGACCGTTTCGGAGCTGTCGATCGCGCGGGTCGATCGCGCGGGTCGATCGCGCGGGTCGATCGCGCGGGTCGATCGTCCGGAACGGCCTTCGGGTCTCGGCGGCACGGGCACTAGGTTCTGCCCATGCTCGACGTGCGACGCATCAGGACCGACTTCGACGGGGTGCGCGCCGGGCTGGCGCGCCGAGCTGATCCGTCTGTGCTCGAAGAGCTCGAGCGGGTCCGGGTCGTCGACGAGCAGCAACGCACCGTCGTGGCCGAGCGAGATGAGCTCCGGGCCGAGATCAACGGCATCTCCAAGCAGGTGGGGCTGTTGCGCCGCGACGGAAAGGTCGCCGAGGCCGAGGAGCTCCAGGCTCGCAGCCGGGAGCTGGGCGCTCAGGAGAGCGAGCTGGACGCCCAGGCCGACGGGCTCACGGCCCGGGTGCGCGAACTGCTCCTCCACATCCCGAACGTGCCGTCAGACGATGCGCCCGACGGCGACAGCGAGAACGACAACGTCGTCGTCCGGGTCGAGGGCCACGACCCTGACGGGTACGCCGAGCACCAGCGCGTTCCGCACTGGGACATCGGCACCGAGCTGGGCATCCTCGACCTCGAGCGCGGCGTGAAGATGTCGGGCTCCATGTTCACGATGTTCCGCGGGCAGGGCGCAACGCTGTCGCGGGCGTTGTGCCAGGTGGCGCTGGACCGGAACTCCGACGCGTTCGAGGAGATCCGCCCGCCCACCATGGTGCTCACCGACACGATGGTGTCCACCGGGCACCTGCCCAAGTTCATCGACGACGCCTACCACCTCGAACGCGACGACCTGTGGGCGATTCCCACGGCGGAGGTGCCGCTCACCTCGCTGGCCCGCGACGAGATCCTGGCCGAGGCCGACCTGCCCATGCGACTCATGGCGTACACGCCGTGCTTCCGCCGCGAGGCAGGTTCGGCGGGGCGCGACACCCGCGGTCTGCTGCGGGTGCACGAGTTCGACAAGGTCGAGATCCTGGCCTACACCACGCCCGATCAGGCGCAGGGGATGCACGACGAGCTGCTTGCCCGAGCCGAGCGCCTCATCCGTGACCTCGGGCTGGCCTATCGGATCCTCGATCTCTGTTCGGGCGACATCGGCAACTCGGCGGCACGGACGTTCGACATCGAGGTGTACGCCCCGGGAGTCGATCAGTGGCTGGAGGTGTCGTCGGTGTCGTGGTTCAGCGACTACCAGGCTCGCCGGGCCAACATCCGGTACCGGCACACCGACAAGAAGGGCACCGAGGTCGTGCACACGCTCAACGGTTCGGCGCTGGCCGTGCCGCGCGTGTGGGCCGCGGTCGTCGAGACGCATCGCCAGCCCGACGGCACGGTGAAGGTCCCGGACATCCTCCTCCCGTACCTCCGCGGCGCCACCCACATCGGCTGATCGAACTGGCTGGCCGAGTCCGTCGTATCCGACGGCTTCTCCCTGCCAGTTCGGGAGTGTCGGTGGGCGATACTGCGGGTATGGCTGAGGGTGCGAACCACGAGGTGTTGGCGGAGAGGCGGGCCGAGCTCGAGGCACGCGGCCTCGAGCGCACGGATCTGGCGTCCGATCCCATCGACCAGTTCCGGTTGTGGGAGGGACAGGTCGCCGAGTGGGGTGTCTACATGCCCGAGGCCATGGTGCTGTCCACGGTCGATGATCGGGGCCGTCCGTCCTCGCGTCACGTGCTGCTGCGCGGTGTCGACACGGGCTTCGTGTTCTTCACCAACTACGACAGCGACAAGGCAGCCGATCTCGCCGCCAACCCGGTCGCCTCGCTGTGCTTCCCGTGGTTCGAGCTGCAACGGCAGGTCCGCATAGTCGGCGCCGTCGAAACCGTGACGGCGGACGAGAGCGACGCCTACTTCGCCACCCGGCCGCGGGGGTCGCAGATCGGCGCGTGGTCGTCTCCGCAGAGCGCCGAGATCCCCGATCGGGCCTTCCTGCTGGAGGCGGAGCGGGCGATGGCCGAGCGGTTCGCCGATGGCGAGGTCCCCCGGCCCCGGCATTGGGGTGGCTACCGGGTGGTCCCGGATGAGGTCGAGTTCTGGCAGGGTCGACCGAATCGCCTGCACGACCGGTTCCGGTATCGGAGATCCGGTCAGGATCCGCGCGGACCGTGGTCGATCGACCGCCTCGCGCCCTGACTGGCTCTCG
>CAZALT010000014.1:0-35134 GCA_964485515.1 uncultured Rhabdothermincola sp.
CGCAGCCGTCGAGGCTGTCATCGAGGGTCGGTACGATGCCGACGTGCCGGGGGAACCAGACGACCACATCCAGCAACCAGACGATGCCGACGTCGTGAAGGACCCGGCCGAGCAGGCCGAGCTGCTGCGGGCTCAGATCCGCCGCCACCAGAAGCTCTACTACGAGGACGACGCGCCCGAGATCCCCGACGCCGACTTCGACCTCCTCCTGCGCGAGCTCCAAGCCCTCGAGGCCGAGTTCCCCGACCTCATCACCCCCGACTCACCCTCGCAGCAGGTCGGCGGTGCGGCCGTCACCACCTTCGCTCCGGTCGTGCACGCCGTTCCCATGATGTCGCTCGACAACGCCTTCGACGAGGACGAGCTGCACGCGTGGGGCTCTCGCCTCGAGCGTCGACTCAACGAGCTGGGCGACACCCCGGCCGTCACGTTCGTGTGCGAGCTCAAGTTCGACGGCCTCGCCATGTCTCTGCGCTACGAGCAGGGCGAGCTCGTGCAGGCCGCCACGCGGGGCGACGGTCGCACGGGCGAGGACGTCACCGCCAACGCCCGGGCCATCGCCGCCATCCCCAACACGTTGCTCGTGGCCGAGGGGGCTTCGATCCCCGACGTCGTCGAGGTACGGGGCGAGGTGTACCTGCCCATCGCCGAGTTCGAGGCCATCAACCGAGCGCAGGTCGAGGCAGGCCAGCGCACCTACGTCAACCCCCGCAACACCGCGGCGGGCTCGCTGCGTCAGAAGGACCCGGCGGTCACGGGCAGCCGTGGCCTGTCCTTTTGGAGCTACCAACTGGGCGAGGTGGTCGGCGCCCCGCCGCTGGCCAGCCACCAGGACACCCTGGGGTGGATCGCCGGCCTCGGTCTGCCGGTGAACCCCGAGACCGTCTACGTCTCCGACCTCCCGTCGGTCTACGCCCGCTGCCGTCACTGGCAGGAGCACCGCCACGACCTCGCCTACGAGATCGACGGCGTGGTCATCAAGGTCGACGACATCGCCCTGCGCAACGAGCTGGGCTCCACGAGCCGCGCCCCTCGCTGGGCCATCGCCTACAAGTTCCCGCCCGAGGAGCGAACCACGGCCCTGCACGACATCATGGTCTCGGTCGGGCGCACCGGTCGGGCCACCCCGTTCGCCGTGCTCGAACCGGTCTTCGTCGGGGGCTCCACCGTCGGGGTCGCCACACTGCACAACCAGGACCAGGTCAAGGTCAAAGACGTCCGTCCCGGCGACATCGTCGTCGTCCGCAAGGCCGGCGACGTCATCCCCGAAGTCGTCGGCCCTGTCCTCTCCGAACGACCGAAGGGCCTGTCCGAGTGGGTGTTCCCCACCGACTGCCCCGTGTGCGGAACACGTCTCGTGCGACCCGAGGGCGAGGCCGACCATCGCTGTCCCAACCTGGCGTGCCCCGCCCGGGTGGCGGCGGGCATCGAGCACTTCGCGTCCCGTGGGGCCATGGACATCGAAGGCCTCGGCGAGCAGCGGGTCCGGCTCTTCCAGTCGCTGGGCATGGCGCTCGACGTCGGCGAGGTGTACCGCCTCGACTACAACCGACTGCGCGAGCTGGAGGGCTTCGGCGACACGTCCATCGCCAACCTCCAGGCCGGCATCGAAGCGTCCAAGGGTCGACCGCTCGCCAACCTCCTCGTCGGTCTGGGCATCCGTCACCTCGGTCCGAGCGGTGCCGAGGCGCTCAGCCGGAAGTTCGGCCACATCGATCGCATCAGAGCAGCGTCGGTCGACGAGCTCGCCGCGGTCGACGGCGTGGGTCCCCGCATCGCGGAGAGCGTCCACGCGTGGTTCGCCGACGACACGAACCGCGCCGTCGTCGACAAGCTCCGCGACGCGGGGGTCAACCTCGAAGGTCCCGCCGCACCGGATCTGCCGCAGAACCTGGTCGGCTTCGCCGTCGTGGTCACCGGCACGCTCGAGCACTACAGCCGCGACGCGGCCGAAGACGCCATCAAGGCCCGGGGCGGCAAGTCGCCCGGCAGCGTGTCCAAGAAGACGACCGCGGTCGTCGTCGGCGCCAGTCCCGGCGCGTCGAAGCTCACCAAGGCCGAGGAGCTGGGCGTGCCGATCCTCGATCAGGCCGGCTTCGAGCACCTGCTCGAGACGGGACAGCTGCCGTGAGCGGTCGGCAGGTCAGAGCACCTCGAAGCACCAGGTGGCGGTTCGGGACGACGCCTCGCCGTCGACGGGCTTCCAGTACCTGACGGTCATGCAGTTCCGACCGGGCGTGAACTCCTGGACCGACTTGCCGGGACCGGGTCGGAACAGCACGGAGTTGGTGGCCGCGATCCGGGTCACCTCGTCGTCGGCGATGGGGAACCCGTTGAGGGTCAGGCGGGCGGTGTAGTCGGGAGCGAGATCGACCCCGACGTCGTTCTGGCTCAGGATCTGGGTCGCCGGAGCGGGTCGGAGCTGTTCGATGGCCCCGTTGCCGGTGTCGACCGCGTTCGACTCGTTGAGCTGCACGATGGCGTAGATGCACACCACGACGACGAGGCTGCCGACCATCCCGAACACCCACACCCACGTGGGGTACCGCACCTTGCCGCGGTGCTTCGGTCTGGGTGCCGGCTCACGGAGATCGCCGCTGGTGGGTTCGTCAGGGGCGTTGTCGGAGTCGTCCACGGCACTCATTCTGCCCGTGAACGCGGCGATCGCCAGATCGGGGCCGCATCGACTCGTTGGGACGCCTCGTGAGGTCCCCTCGTGAGGTCGCCTCGTGAGGTCGGCTCGTGGGGTCGGCTCGTCGGGTGCACGGCGAGCAGACCCGGACGGGTACGACGAGAACCAGGTGGGTACGCGAATCTCAGGGATGTAACTACTACCGTGTCGGCGTGGCTATCTCCCGGATGACTGACCGCGTGGGTCAGGTGCTCGGCGGGCGCTACCGACTCATCGCTCCCATCGGAACCGGCGCTTCGGCGTCGGTCTACCTGGCTGACGATGTCACGCTGCGTCGCCGAGTTGCCGTCAAGATCCTGCACGACGCGCTCGCCGACGACGCCGCGTTCCTGAAGCGGTTCCGAGCCGAGGCGCAGGCCGCCGCCGCGCTGAACCACCCGCACATCATGGCGGTCTACGACTGGGGTCAGGGCGACGTGCCGTACCTCGTCACCGAGTACCTGGGTGGCGGGAGCCTCCGCTCGATGCTCGACGTGGGCAGCCGCCTGTCGCTCGCCCAGACCCTGCTCGTCGGCGTCGAGGCCGTGCGCGGCCTGGAGTACGCCCACCGCCAGGGCTTCGTCCACCGAGACATCAAGCCGGCCAACCTGCTGTTCGACGAGGACGCCCGCCTCCGCATCGCCGACTTCGGCCTGGCCCGGGCCCTCGCCGAGGCGGCGTGGACCGAGCCCATGGGTGCCGTGATGGGCACCGCCCGCTACGCATCTCCGGAACAGGCTCGTGGGCTTCCCCTCGACGGCCGCTCCGACGTGTACTCGCTGGCGCTCGTGCTGGTCGAGGCGGTCACCGGCGAGGTGCCGTTCTCCACCGACACCACGCTCGGCACGCTCATGGCGCGCGTCGATCAGGTCATCCCGGTCCCCGACGAGCTCGGTCCGCTGCGCGTGCCGATCATGGCGGCCGGGGTCCCGAACCCCGCTGATCGTCCCGACTCGGCGGCGTTCTCCGCGCTGCTGATGACCGCGGCCCGCGACCTCGACCGCCCTCGGCCCCTTCCTCTCGCCGGCGCGATGGTGGTCGACCTGGGTGACGGAGAGGATCGCGATCCCACGACGCAGTACGTCTCCGAGCAGTCGATCGTCGCCGAGATCGAGCCCGAGATCATGCGGGCACCGACCGGGGTCGTCACCGACGGGATCGCCATCGTGGGCGACGACGCGGCACCGGCCCAGCCGGTCACCCGCAGCTACGACCGCGACGGGGTGGAAGGCATCGGGCCCAGCGCCGCAGCCGTCGCAACCGCTGCCGCGGCCGCGGCAACCACGACGGCCACCACCACATCCGAGGCGGCCGCGCCATCGGCCACGCCCGACGGTCCGTCTCGCAAGGATCGGCGCGCCCGACGCAAGGCCGAGAAGGCGGGACGCAAGGACGCGGAGACTTCGAGGAAGGCCGACTCGGTCGACACGGGGGCGACCGATGAGGACGTGGTCGACCTCACCGCGGCCGAGCCCGCGGCGGCCCGGCCCGACACGTCGCCGGCGCCTGCGCCGGCCGAGCTCTACGACGGGGCCGACGACCTCGACACCACGGGTGAGCGCACCACGACGGCGCGCCGGCGTCGGTGGCCCGCCTTGGTCGTGGGCCTGCTCGTCGTCGCGGCCGCCGCGCTGGCGGGATGGGGCTACTGGTACACCAACGTGCGCGAGGCCACCTTCGCCGTGCCCGAGCTGGTCGGCACCAACGAGGCCGACCTCGACGCCGCCCTCGAGGCGGGCGACTGGCAGGTCCAGATCAACCCGGCGATCTACGCCGAGGGCACGGTGCCCGGCCAGATCCTGTCGCAGGACCCCGAAGCCGGCGTGCAGCTGAAGGAAGGCGCCACCATCGAGGTCACCCCGTCGCTCGGTGCCCCACCCGTGGCGGTGCCCGCCGATCTGGTCGACAAGACCTTCGACGAGGCCAAGGCACAGCTCGAGGCCGTGGGGCTCACCGCCGCCGATCCCGAGCAGCCGTGGAGCGAGGACCATCCGCAGGGCATCGTCATGAGCGTCGCCGAGGGCACGCCGGCCGAGCTGCCCAAGGGCTCACCGGTCACGCTCGTCGTGTCCAACGGACCTGAGCCCCGCACCATCCCGGCCGACCTCGTCGGTCTGGGCGCCGACGACGTCATCGCCCAGCTCCGCGGTCTCGGCCTCGAGGTCCAGCAGCGCGACGTGCCGCACGAGACGGTCAAGGCCGGCATCGTCCTCGGCGTCGAGCCGGGGTCGGGCAACCAGGTGCCACGTGGTTCGTTGGTGCTGATCGAGGTGTCCAGCGGTCCGCCCGTCGTGCCCGTTCCAGCGGTGAAGGGGCTCTCGGTCACCGACGCCACCGCGACGCTCGAGGCCAAGGGACTCGCCGTGTCAGGCGTGCAGGGCAATCCCACCCAGCAGGTGCAGAACACCACCCCGGCCACGGGCACCGAGGTGCGCAGAGGCACCGCGGTCACGCTGATCACCGGCTGAACCAGGCCCGGCCGAACCGTGGCGCGCTGTCAGGCCGTGAGGTCGAACAGCGCGTGAGCCAGCGCCTTGTGCTGGGGATCCGGCTCGTTCATCGGCATGGCCAGCAGCTTCATGGCGTCGCCCTCGATCTTCACCTTGCCGCCCAGCAGCGCCATCATCGCCGCCTGGATGTCGAGGCCGACGAAGATCGCCTTGGCCGTCGACCAGTCGATGGTGAGCGTGAGGTCGGGGGCGACGAGATGGCCCTCCTCGATGAGCAGCTCGCCCGAGGTCGTGTCGATGTGCGCCTCGATCGCCGAAGCGTCGAACGGCGCGGCGGTCACGACGAGGTTGGCTCGCACCGCCTGAGCCGGGGGAACGCTCGGCACCGGATGGTCGGCGCGCAGTGCCTTGGCCGCCTCGATCCACGACGGGCTGAGGAACTCGTGCTTGTCGGTCACGGGCGAAACGGTAGCGCTGCGGGTCCGGGACCGCGCGTCGCCGAAGCGGTGTAGGCGCCCTTTTTCGGCGTCGGTCTGCTCGCCGTAGGCTGCCGTCATGTCCTCCCCCGACGAGACAGCCGAGACACCCGACGAGTCGTCCGGTCCGATCACCCGTGACCAGGTGCAGGCTGTCGCCCGCCTGGCCCGCCTCACCCTCACCGCCGACGAGCTCGACCGCTACACCGGTCAGCTCGCCGCGGTCCTCGATCACGCCAAGGACGTCGAGGAGCTGCGCATCGACGACGTGGCACCCATGTCGCATCCGTACCCGCTCGTCAACGTGCTGCGCCCCGACGAGGTCGCCCCCACGCTCGACCGGAACGAGGTGCTGGCCCAGGCGCCTGCGGTCGAGGACGACCGGTTCCGCGTCCCCGCCATCCTCGGGGAGGAGCCGTGACCGACATGTCCACCTCCTCCCCGCTCGTCCCTGCCCCCGAATCCGCGGTGGGCATCGCCGCCGACGTGCGCGGTGGGCACCGCACGGCTCGCGAAGTCGTCGAAACCCACCTGGCGGCGATCGACGTCCGCGAGGGCGAGATCAACGCCTTCAACCTCGTGATGGCCGACGAGGCCAGGGCTCGCGCCGACGACCTCGACTCGCTCCTGACCAAGGGCGACTCGCTGGGGCTGCTCGCCGGGGTGCCCATCGCGGTCAAGGACAACCTGTGCACGCGTGGCGTCCCCACCACGTGCTCGTCCAAGATCCTCGAGGGGTGGCGTCCTCCCTACGACGCGACCGTGATCGAGCGCATCGTCGACGCAGGAGCCGTCATCGTCGGCAAGACCAACCTCGACGAGTTCGCCATGGGCAGCTCCACCGAGAACTCCGCCTTCGGGCCCACCCGCAACCCGCACGACATCACCCGGGTTCCGGGCGGCTCATCGGGGGGCAGCGCGGCCGCGGTCGCGGCCGGCTTCGCCCCGCTGTCGCTCGGCTCGGACACCGGTGGCTCCATCCGTCAGCCCGCGTCGCTGTGCGGCGTGGTCGGGGTCAAGCCCACCTACGGTTCGGTTTCTCGCTACGGGCTCGTGGCGTTCGCGTCGTCGCTCGACCAGATCGGGCCCTTCGCCGGCAACGTCGCCGATGCCGCGCTGCTCCTCGAGGTCATCGGTGGTCACGACCCGCGCGACTCCACCTCCATCCCCGAAGCGCTGCGCCCCATCTCGCCGTCGTTGCACGACGGCGTCGACGGCCTGCGCATCGGCCTCGTCTCCGAGCTCAACGGCGACGGCATCTCCCCCGACGTGCGAGCCCGGGTCACCGCCGCGGCCGAGGCGCTCGAAGCAGCGGGAGCCAAGGTCGGCGAGGCTTCGGTCCCGGCGGTCACCTACGGTCTGTCGGCTTATTACCTCATCGCCCCGGCCGAGGCGTCCAGCAACCTGTCGCGCTACGACGGCGTGCGCTACGGCCTGCGGGTCGACGGCGCCACCACGGGCGAGATGATGGAAGCCACCCGGTCAGAGGGCTTCGGCGCCGAGGTCAAGCGCCGCATCATGCTCGGCACCTACGCGCTGTCGGCGGGCTACTACGACGCCTACTACGGCAAGGCACTGAAGGTGCGCACGCTCATCGCCGACGACCTCGCCGCCGCCTACGGGCAGTTCGACCTGCTGCTGTCGCCCACATCGCCCACCACGGCCTTCCCCATCGGCGACAAGGCAGAGGATCCGCTCACGATGTACCTCTCCGACATCTGCACCATCCCCACCAACCTGGCCGGGCATCCCGCCATGTCGGTTCCGTTCGGCACCGGCGATGACGGGCTGCCGGTCGGTGTGCAGATCCTGGCGCCGGCCCTCGACGAAGCCACCATGTTCCGCGCCGCCGCCGTGCTGGAGGCCGCCATGACCGGGACCTCCACGAGTGCCGGGGAGGTCGCCCGATGAGCACCCCATCGACCTCGTCCACCCAGGCTGAGCTGGCGCTCGGCGTGCCCGACACGCCCGGCGACATCATCGTCAGTCCCGCCACAGGTGACGAGTGGGAGCTCGTCGTCGGCCTCGAGGTCCACTGCGAGCTCGCCACGGCCACCAAGCTGTTCTGCGGCTGCCCGAACGCGTTCGGCTCCGAGCCCAACACCAACATCTGCCCGGTGTGCATGGGTCTGCCCGGCTCGTTGCCGGTGCTGAACAAGCAGGTGGTCGAGCTGTCGATGCGCCTCGGCCGCGCCCTCGGCTGCTCCGTCGAGCCGTCGGTGTTCGCCCGCAAGAACTACTTCTATCCCGACATGCCGAAGGACTACCAGGTCAGCCAGTTCGATCGCCCGATCAACGTCGACGGCCACCTCGAGATCCCCGACGGCACCGTGCTCGGCATCGAGCGGGCCCACATCGAAGAGGACACCGGCAAGAACACCCACATGGGAGGCGCCGGCGGTCGCATCCACGACGCCGGCTACTCCCTCATCGACTACAACCGCGCCGGCGTCCCGCTGGTCGAGATCGTCGGTCGACCGCACATCCGCTCGGCCGAGCACGCCAAGGCCTACGTCGACGAGCTGCGTGCCATCCTCCTGGCCACGGAGGCCAGCGACGCCAAGATGGAGGAGGGCTCCATGCGCGTCGACGCCAACGTGTCGGTCCGGCCGCGCGGCAGCCGGGAGCTCGGCACCCGGTGCGAGGTCAAGAACCTCAACTCCACGCGGTCGTTGGGCAAAGCCATCGACTACGAAGCGCGCCGTCAGGTCGATCTCCTCGAGAGCGGCGACCGCGTCAAGCAGGAGACCCGCCACTGGGACGAGGAGGGCGGTCGCACGCGCTCGGGTCGCTCCAAGGAGGAAGCCGACGACTACCGGTACTTCCAGGAGCCGGACCTCGTGCCACTGGACCCGGGCGACGATTGGATCGCAGCCGTCGACGCCGCGCTGCCGCCGCTCCCCGCGGCGCGCCGGGCCACGTTGCGCGCCCGGTCGGGCGGCTCCGACGACGCGGTCGCCATCGCCGTCCTGCGCGACCTCGACGGCCTCGCCGTCGCCGCGATCGACGCCGGCGGCGATCCGCAGCGGGTGCTCACCCACATCGAGCACAACCTCGCCGTCGAGGGCGCGGCCGGTCTCGAGCCCACCGCACTCGCCCTGCTGACCACGATGGAGACCTCGGGCGACCTGACCGCCACGCAGGCCAAGCAGGTCCTGGCCGAGATGGTCGAGTCCGGGAAGGACCCTCGCAGCATCGCGGCCGAGCGTGGCTTCGAGGCCATGGACACCGGGGCCCTCGAAGGCGCCCTCGATGCCATCATCGCCGCCAACCCGGACCCGTGGTCGGAGTTCGTGGCACTCGACCCCGACGACAAGCGGCGCAAGAAGCTCATCGGCTTCTTCACGGGTGAGGTCATGAAGGCGACCAAGGGTCAGGCCGACGGCCGTGCCGTCAACAGCCTCCTCGAGCAACGTCGAGCGGCCGGCGCGGGCTGACTGGTAGCGTCCGCTCCGCCAGTTCCTGCTCGTGAGGGACCTGCGGTCTGGGAGGACACCACATGCGTGCACGTTCGATAGCGGCGGTCTTCGTCGCTGCCCTTCTCGTCGGCTCGCTGGCGAGCTGCTCGAAGAAGGACTCGGGTTCGTCCGAGGACGGAGCGGCCGACAACACCGAGCAGTCCGCGACCGGAGACGACAGCTCTGCGGGCGACGCACCCGGGTCGGACGAGGCGAGCGGGTCGGGTGGCCTCGCCGACATCGGTAGCGACTGCTTCCAGGCCAAGCTGGCGTTCGGCACGATGATGGCATCGACTGGGGCGTTCGTGTCCGGAGCGACCGAAGAGCAGCTCCGCGAGCTCGAGGACCAGGCTGCTGAGCTGCAGGACGCGGTTCCCGAGGACCTGCGCGACGACATGCGCGTCCTGACCGACGCGTTCGACGACTTCGCCACCGCCCTCGGGCGCAACGGCATCATGAGCGACGAGGCCCAGGACGCGGCCGAGCAGATGGACTCCGACGAGGTCGACGAAGCACGGGCGAACCTCGAGGAGTACTTCGACTCGTGCGAGTGACCGACGCGCAGGCGTTCCCCGCGATCTCGACCCCCGAACCATGACCTCTCAGAAAGCACGACCCATGCGTCTCAAGCCTGTCCTCGTCGCGACCTCGATCGCACTTCTCGTCAGCATCGGGGGATGCACCAAGACCGAGTCGCCCAAGGAGGTGGAGTCGAGCGCGGCCACCACGGTCGACCCGTCCTCCGAGACGACGGTGGTCGAGGTCGTCTGCCCCACGCAGCTCGTCGTCGATTCGGTCAACGAGGAGTTCGCCAACCTCACCATGGGCGAGGACGCCGACGTCGTAGGCGCCATGGAGACGATGGGCACGTACGTGCCGTCCGAGCTCGAGGACGACTTCGAGACGTGGCAGGCCGCCGCGCTCGACGTGGTCGACCTCATCGAAGGCATCGACCCGACCAAGACCGAGAGCGAGCTCACGTCCTCGGAAGCCGCCGATCTCGCCCAGGCCCAGGAGATCATGGACGACGAGGAGGTCGAGGAGGCGCAGAGCAACGTCAAGGACCACTTCCGAAAGGCCTGCCCCGACATCGTCTGGTCCGAGGAGTCCGAGGAGTCTGCGTCGAGCTCGACGACGGAGCTGGCATCGGGGGCGTACTGCCCGACCGAAGCGGAAGATGCCGAGATCCTGACGCAGTCGATGTCGCTCATCGACGGTCCGCTCGACGAGTCGAAGCTCGCGGCGATGAACGCGGTCTACGAGATCCAGGCCTCGTACATCCCGTCCGACCTCGAAGACGAGCACACGCTCCTCGTCGCCACGATCAACACGGCCATTCCGCTTGTCTACGGGATCACGACCGACCAGCTCGACGACCCGAGCACGCTCTCGTCGGACCAGCAGGCGGCCGTCGCCGCGTTCAACGAGCTCGTGGACACCGAGGAGATGGCAGCGGCCGAGGCAGCGATCTCCTCCTACTTCGATGGCTCCTGTCCCGACTCGATGCTCTGATCGACGACCTCCGGATCCGGGTCGATGACCGTGGAGATCCGTTCGGTCGAGCCCGCCGAGTTCGACGCGTACTACCGAGCTGAGTCGGCCGGGTTCGGCGAACACGTCTCGCAGGCCGAGATCGATGCCGAACGGGGGGTGGCCGAGGTCGACCGGTCCATGGTCGTGGTCGACCCCCATCATGACGACCGCGTCGTGGGGACCTGCACCGCCTTCAGCTTCGAGATGACGGTGCCGGGCGGCTCGCGCATCGCGGTCGGGGGGTCGTCGGGCGTCACGGTGGCGGTCACGCATCGCCGGCAGGGCATCCTCCGCGAGATGATGCGCCGGCAGCTCGATGGCGTCGTCGAGCGCGGTGAGGTCGGTGCCGTGCTGATGGCGTCGCAGGCCTCCATCTACGGCCGGTTCGGCTACGGCGTCGCCACCCGCCACGCCCGCTACGAGATCGACACGACGCGACCGGTCGAGCTCGACCGTCCTCCCGTGGGACGCACGCTGCGAGTCGTCGATCGTGACGAGGCGGCCGCTCGGTTCCCCGCGTTGCACGACGCGTGGGCCGGGGGTGTGCCGGGAGCCATCCGTCGTTCCGGTCCGTGGTGGCCGATCGCGCTCGGCGCCACCCGCCACTGGAAGGGCGGCGGCCCGCTGTGGTTCGTGCTCGCCGGTCCCGTTCCCGACGAGGAGGACCCCGGTGGCTACGTCGTGTTCGAGCTCGAGGAGCGATCGGGTGAGCTCATGAAGCGCCTCGTGATCCGCGAGCTCCACGCGCCGCACCCCGAGACGGCCGCCGCACTGTGGAGGCTGTGCCTCGACCACGACATGGCGACGTCGGTCGTCGCCCCCGTCGCACCGCTCGACGAGGCCGTCGGCTGGCGTCTCGCCGATCCGCGGGCGCTGCGGACCACGGCGGTGAGCGACTTCCTGTGGTTGCGCCTCGTCGATGTCGAAGCGGCGCTGTCGACGCGCGGCTACCGGGTCGATGGGGCCTTGACGCTGTCGATCACCGACTCGTTCCGGCCGGATGTGGCAGGCACCTATCGCCTCCAGGTCACCGATGGGATCGGGCGGTGCCGGCGCGTCGAACCATCCGGATCCGCTGCATCGGGATCCGCTGATCGGGTCGACATCGAGCTGGACATCGCCGACCTCGGTTCGCTCTACCTCGGGGGCGTCACAGCCACGACGTTGGCGGCGGCGGGTCGTGCGGCCCCGTGCCGTCCCGGCGCGGCAGCGCTGGCCGACGCCCTGTTCGCGCACGATCGCCAGCCGTTCTGCGACACGTTCTTCTAGGTCAGAACGCCCGACGGGGGAGGGCCGGCTCGGGTGGGATCAGCTGGAGCATCTCGTGCGCCACGGCGCGCTCGTGGAACTCGGCGACGATGATGTCGCCGTCGTAGGGCACGCACCCGTGGATGGCCCAGGTGTCCTCGGAGATCTGGACGACCTCGCCGTCGATCTGTCGGGCGAGCTCCAACAGGGTGGCCAACACCACGAGATCGGGCTCGTCCAAGTGGCTGGTCGGCGGATGGGTGGCAAGCGGACTGGGATCCATGACGGCTCCTCCCGCCGGTCGGGCAGGCGGGACGGGTCCGTTCCCCCGAGCGGCAATTGCGAGTATGCGCCCGTCGCCCCGATTGGGGAACCCATGAAATCGGATTGTCGGCGAGATCACCTGGGGTGTTCGTTGACCGGGGTGGTCAGTGCTTGATGACCACCATGCGCTCCTCGGTCATCTCCCGTACAGCCCAACCGGGACCCTCCTTGGTGTTGCCGGAGTCGCGGATGCCGCCGTAGGGCATCTGATCGGCGCGCCAGGTGGGGACGTCGTTGACGACGACGCCGCCGAAGTCGAGGGTGCGAGCCGCGTCCAGGGCGGTGTCGATGTTCGGCGTGAAGATGCCCGCTTGCAGCCCGTAGCGGCTGTCGTTGGCGAGCGCGAAGGCCTCGTCGATGCTCGAGTAGCGCTGCACGCCGACGACCGGGCCGAAGATCTCGTTGCGGCACACGTCCATCTCGGCGGTGACGTCGGTGACGACGGTGGGGCGGTAGACGCCGTCGGCCGAGCGGTCGCCGCCGACGAGCAGCTGGGCCCCCTCGTCGATCGCCTCGTTCACGCTGGACTCGACCCGGTCGGTCTCCTTGGCGTTGATGAGCGAGCTGACGTCGGTCTCGGCATCGGCGGGATCGCCGACGACGAGCGCGTCGACCTTGGCGGTGAGCGCGTCGAGCAGCTCGTCGGCCAGGGAATCGTGGACGTAGACGCGCTGCACCGAGATGCAGCTCTGTCCTGCAAACGAGTAGCCGGCTACCGAGATGCGGGTGGCGACGTCCTGGACGTCGGTTCCGGGCTCGATGATCAGGGGGGCGTTGTTGCCCAGTTCGAGGCCGACCCGCTTGTGGGGGGCACGAGCGCGGATGTCCCACCCGACCGGAGGTGAGCCGGTGAAGGTGATGAGCTTCACGTCGTCGTGCGTGACGAGGCGGTCGGCGACGCGTCCCGGCACGGTGACGACGTTGAGCCAGCCCGGGGGGAGGCCGGCCTCGTCCTCGAGGAGGTCGGCGAGGAGCAGCGCGGTGAGCGGGGTCGCCGATGCCGGCTTGAGCACGACGGGGCAGCCGGTGGCGATTGCCGGTGCGACCTTGTGGGCCACGAGGTTGAGCGGGAAGTTGAACGGGCTGATCGCCGCGACGACGCCGATGGGCACGCGGAGCGTGAAGCCGAGGTGTCCCTCGCCCGGGATCGAGGCGTCGAGCGGCACCATCTCGCCGGTGAACGTCCGGGCGACCGCCGCGGCGAAGCGGAAGGTGTCGACGGCGCGGGCCGCTTCGACGCGCGCCGTCTTGATGGGCTTGGCCGACTCGGCGCTGATGGACTGCGCGAACTCCTCCTGGCGGGCGAGGAGCGCGACCGCGGCGGCGTCGAGGACCTCGGCCCGCTGGTGGGTGGGGAGCGCGCCCGCTCGGTGGCGCTCGGAGGCGACCGCGACGGCGGCGTCGACGTCGTCGGCGGTCCCCGTGGGCACCCGGCCGACCTCGCGGCCGTCGAACGGAGACCGCACCACGGACTCCTCGTCGGTGGTGACGGGACGGCCGTCGATTCGCATCGGGGTGAGGCTCATGGGTCCCTCTCAGAGGTGGACGTCGAGTGGTGGGGCGGGGAGCGCTTCGATCGTGCGGTCCAGGACTTCCTACCCGGGACCGCGACATCGCGCCACGCCCACGAGAACGCAAGTAAACGCTCGCTCACCCTAGTGCCGAGCCGCCCTCAGGCCGACTCCTCCTCGTCGATCACGGTGAGGACGTCCACCAGCGTGGCGAGCGCCTCGTCGACCTCGTCGGCGGTGACCGACATGGGCGGGGCGATGCGCAGGCAATTGCCGTACAGGCCACCCTTGCCGATGAGCAGGCCGGCGTCCTTGCACCGCTCCATGGCGTTGGCGGCGGCGACGGGATTGGGTACGAGGCCCTCGGGCCAACGCTCGGTGCGGTCGCCGGGCACGATCAGCTCGACGCCGATCATCAGGCCGCGTCCGCGGACGTCGCCGACCACCGCGAGGTCGCCCTTCAGCGGCTCGAGGCCCGCCATCAGCCGTCGCCCCTGCTCAGCGCAGTTGGCTTGCAGGTCGTGGTCGAGGAGGTACCTGAGGTTGGCCAGGCCACCGGCGGTCACCAGGGGTGTGCCCCCGAACGTGGAGATGTGGTTCGCGGGCAACGCATCCATGAGCTCGCCTCGGGCGACGACCCCCGCGAGCGAGAGCCCGTTTCCGATTCCCTTGGCGAACGTGAGGAGGTCCGGCTCGACGCCGTGGGCCTCGTAGCCCCAGAAGTGGTCGCCGGTGCGACCCCAACCGGTCTGCACCTCGTCGCTGATGAACGGGATGTCGTACTCGCGCAGCACCGACTGGAGGGCGCCGAAGAGGCCATCGGGCGCAACGGTGAACCCGCCCACGCCCTGGATGGGCTCGGCGATCATGCAGGCGATGTCGCCCGACGTGGTCGTGGTGATGACATCGCGCAGGTCGTTGGTGGCGGCGTCGATGAAGTCGGCATCGGACAGGTCGCGGAACGGGCTGCGGAACCGGTCACCGTTGTGGACGTAGTGCACGTTGAACGGCGTGAGCGACGACGACGACCAGCCGCGGTTGCCGGTGATGCCCATCGTGGCGAACGACCGACCGTGGTACGAGTTGCGCAGTGCGAGGACCTGGTTGCTCCTGCGGTACGACGAGGTGAGCAGCAGGGCGGCCTCGTTGGCCTCGGTGCCCGACGTCGTGAAGAAGACCTTGGCGTCGGCGATGCCCGACAGCTTGGTGATCTCCTCGGCGAGCTCGACCATCGGACGGATCAGGTAGAGCGTCGACGAGTGGATCATCCTGGCCGCCTGCTCCTGGATCGCCTCGACCACTTCGGGCACGTTGTACCCGGTCATGGTGGTGAGGATGCCGGCGAAGAAGTCGAGGTAGCGGCGGCCTTCGCCGTCGATCACGTGGCGGCCTTCCCCCTCGGCCAGCTCGATCGGGTCGTCGTAGTAGAGCGCCAACCAGGAGGGCAGCACCTCGCGGTGTCGTGCCAGGAGCTCGGCATGGCCGGAGTCGGTCGTGGTCACGGGTATCGGTTTCCTCGGTGGTGGATTCCGTCGCAGCAGGGCGATTGTCCCATGGAACCCGTCGCTGGGTCAGGGCCGATCTGCGAATCCTACGGGCGGGAGCGATCCGGGCCCGATGGGCGGACTACCTTGCCGCGATGGCAGCACGGCTGGCGCCTTCGTACCAGGAGCGGTGCCTGTGGCACGCCCAGGTGCAGGCACCTGCCACGGAGGCCGATGCCGGCGCGTCGCTGCCCCCATCGGCCGACGTGGTCGTCGTCGGGGCCGGGATCTGCGGGCTCGCCGCGGCGGACACGCTTGCTCGCGGCGGGCGTTCGGTCGTCGTGGTCGACAAGGAGGCGCTGGGGTGGGGTGCGTCGAGCCGCAACGGCGGCATGGTCATCCCCGAGCTGAAGGCTGGTCCCGTCGCCCTCGAAGCAAGGTACGGATCGCTGGGCCGCCGGCTCTACGACGAGGTCAACGAGGCGTTCGACCACGTCGAGGCCGTGATCGCCGGCGAGGACGGGCGGGGCGGCATCGACTGCGACTACGAGCGTTCGGGTCAGCTCTACCTCGCCCACTCGCCACGCCACGCCCCCGAGCTTCGGGACATGGCGATCGAGCACGGCGAGGTTCTGAGCGAGGAGATCCGGTTCGTGCCGCGAGGGCGGCTCGCCGGCGAGATCGGAAGCGACGCGTTCTACGGCGGCGTCGTCATCGAGCGCACCGGCGGGTTGCACCCGGCGAAGTTCCACGCCGGTCTCGCCCGGCGGGCGATCGAGTCGGGAGCGCACGTGTTCGACCGGACCGCGGCGACGTGGCTCTCGTGGGAGGACTTCGGTGACGAGCCGGGACACCTCGTCACCACGACGCGGGGACCCATCCGTGCCCGAGACGTGATCGTCGCCACCAACGCGTACGCCGACGATGCCGTGCCCGGCGTGCAGGCCCGGGTGCTGCCCGTCGGGTCGTACCTCATCGCCACCGAGGTGCTCGATCCGGACCTCGCCCGCTCGGTCGCCCCGACGGGTCGGATGATGGTGGACACCCGCAACTTCTTGGCGTACTGGCGGCTCACCCCTGACGGTCGACTGGCCTTCGGTGGACGCCGCAGCCTCGACGCGGTCGACGTCGCCGAGGCGCGCGACTTCCTCTACGACAAGATGGTCTCGATCCACCCTCAGTTGGGAGAGGCCGAGATCGAGGTCGAGTACGCCTGGGGCGGCAACGTGGCCGTCACGCTCGACCGGTTGCCCCACGTCGGGGTGAGCAACCGCGCCTGGTACGCCACCGGCTGCAACGGCTCCGGTGTGGCCCTGCTGCCCTGGCTCGGCCACCGCATCGCCCAGGTGCTCCTGAAGGAGACCGCTCCACCCGCCTTCGCCGAGCTCGAGCACCCCAAGATCCCGCTGCGTTCCTGGCGCTCGGCCTACCTCCCGCTGGTCAGCCGCTGGTTCGCCTTCCAAGACGCCCGCTGACCGAGCCGATCCTGGACCGGCCGTGGCCGCGGTGGAGGTGGAGGTGGAGGTGGAGGTGGGTCGATCACCGGATCGAGGTCAGCGCGTGGCAGAAGGCAGAGAACATCTCGACGTAGCGGTCGATGTCGTCGTCGGTGTGCTGCACCGACAGCGTCCACTGCTCTTCGTCGCCCGGAGTCATGAAGAGACCTCGGTTGAGCGCCCACGGGAACGCGGCGCCGAACAGTTGGGGCTTGGTGTCGAGGAAGTCGCGGTAGTTGCGCGACACCTCCTTGCGGAACGACACGCAGCCCTTGGCCCCCAGGTCGACCGTGTGGGCGGGGATGCCCGATTCGTCGATGGCGGCCTGGCATCCGGCGGCGAGACGGGCCCCCTTGTCGGCCAGCTCGTCGTATGCGGCGGGCGTCAGGACCTCGGTGAGGCAGGCCAGCCCGGCCGCCGCCACCAGCGGGTTGCCGTTGAACGTGCCCATCTGCGCCGCGCCGTTGGCGATGATGTCCATCACGGCGGCCTCACCGCCGAACGCGGCGCCCGGCGTCCCCCCGAAGACCGCCTTCGCGTAGCAGGAGAGGTGCGGCTTCACGCCGTACCGACCCTGTGCGCCCGCGGCGTGGACGGTGGCGCCGGCCTTCACCTCGTCGAAGATGAGCACGGACCCGTTGCGATCGCAGATGTCACGCAGGGCCTGGAGGTACCCAGGTTCTGGCTCGATGATGCCGACGTTCATCATCACGGGCTCGAGGATCAGGCAGGCGATCTCGTCGCCGCGCGCCGCGACCAGCGCCTCGAAGGCCGCCGCGTCGTTGAACGGCACGACGGCGGTGTGCCTGGCGACGTCGGCAGGGATGCCGAGCGACATGGGCGTCGTCGGGGGCAGCTCGCGTCCGCCGACGGCGTCGGCGTTCGGCAGCACCGAGAACATCACGGTGTCGTGGTGGCCGTGGTACGAACCCTCGATCTTGACCACCAGCTCGCGCCCGGTTGCGGCGCGCGCGACGCGGATGGCGTCCATCGTCGCCTCGGTGCCCGAGTTGGCGAAGCGCACCTGGTCGAGGTCGAAGCGCTCGCACAGCTCTTCGGCGACGCGCACCGTCGTCGGGGTGGGCGCGGCGAAGTGCGTGCCCGTCTTGGCGGCGTGGGTGATCGCTTCGACGATCTTGGGATGGGCGTGACCGCACACCCCGACGCCGAAGCCCCCGTGGAAGTCGAGGTAGTCCGTGCCGTCGACGTCCCACACATGGGCGCCCTCGCCGCGCTCGATGTAGATGGGGTAGGGGTCGCCGGCCTGGAACGACGAAGGAACGCCGAGCGGCATCGACCGCAGAGCCCGCTCGTACCACTCCCTCGACCTGGTCGTGTTGGTGAGGAGCGTGGCGCTCTCGGCGTCGGCCAGCTCAGCGGCCCGGGTGGAGAGCTGATCGGAAGAGGAGTGGGCGGATGCCGGATCGGGGGAGATGGACGCAGCGTCGGTCATCAGAACTTCACCATGACGTGCTTGAGCTCGGTGTAGTGCTCGACGGCGTAGATCGACATGTCCTTGCCGTAGCCGGACTGCTTGAACCCGCCGTGGGGCATCTCCGAGGAGATCGGGATGTGGTCGTTCACCCACACCGTGCCGAACGTGAGCTGGCTGCTCATCTTCATGGCGCGCGACACGTCCCGGGTCCACACCGACGCGGCGAGGCCGTAGTCGACGCCGTTGGCCCAGGCGAGGGCCTGGTCCTCGTCGCTGAAGCGCTGCACCGAGACGACCGGGCCGAACACCTCGCGCTGCACCAGTTCGGCGTCCTGCGCGGGGTTGGCGACGACGGTCGGCGCGTAGAAGTACCCGGGCCGGTCGATGGAGGCTCCGCCCACCACCGCTTCCGCCCCCGCCTCGACGGCCCGGGTCACCATGCCCGCCACGCGTGCTCGCTGATCGCTCGACACGACCGGACCGACCTCGGTGGCCTCGTCGGTGGGGTCGCCGGTGACCAGGTTGCTCACCGCGTCGGCGAGCCCGGACACGACCGAGTCGTAGACGCCCGGTCCGGCGATGACCCGACACGGCGCCGTGCAGTCCTGCCCCGAGTTGTAGTAGCCGGTCTCGGCCAGCGTGGCGACGAGCGATTCGACATCCGCGTCGTCGAACACCACGACCGGTGCCTTGCCGCCGAGCTCGAGGTGCACGCGCTTGAGCGTGTCGGCGGCGTTGCGGGCGATGAGCTTGCCCGTGGCGACGTCGCCGGTGATCGACACCATGGCCACCTTCGGGTGTCGGACGAGGGCGTCGCCCGCCGTCTCGCCCTGACCGGTGACGACGTTGAACACGCCGGGCGCCAGGATGTCGGCGGCGAGCTCGGCGACGCGCAGCGCGCTCAGCGGCGTGAGCTCGCTCGGCTTGAGGATGAACGTGTTGCCCGCGGCGAGGGCGGGCCCGAACTTCCACACCGCCATGTTGAGCGGGTAGTTCCACGGTGCGATCCCCGCGCACACCCCGAGCGGGTCGCGCCGCAACATCGAGGTGTGGTCCTCCAGGTACTCGCCGGCCGCCTGGGTCTGCATCGTCCGGGCGGCGCCGGCGAAGAAGCGAAGGTTGTCGACGGTGAGGTCGAACTCGAACTCGATGATCGACCTCGGCTTGCCGACGTTGGTCATCTCGAGCTCTTGGAGCTCGTCGAGGTTGGCCTCGACCGCGTCGGCCAACGCGAGGAGCTTCTCGGAACGCTCCCGAGGGGTGGCTCGCCCCCACGTGGTGAAGGCTTCCGCGGCCGCGTCGACCGCGACGTCGACGTCGGACGGTCCGCTCGAGGCGACGGCGGTGATGACCTCGCCGGTGGCGGGGTTGATCACGTCGTCGGTGGCTCCCGAATCGGCGTCACGCCACGTGCCACCGATGAAGTTCTGCGTCGGCACCTTCGGCACGGCGTTCCTCTCGGTCGAACCGGGGATCGGCGCGGCGGGGCGCGCCGGTCGTTTCCATCGATGTGATGGTCTACGGACTCATGTTGATCCTCGAATGTGACAGATGGCAAGGGATTCTGTTGCCAGCATGAGAACCGACGGCGGAATCCGTTGCAGGGAAGGAACAGTCGTGCCAGAGTTCGAAGCGAGAGCCTGCTGATGAGCCGGATGCGTGACCACCCAGCCAGGAGCGGCAGATGGACGTGACCTCGATCGACGAGCAGGTGGTCCCCGAGCCGCCGGCCGCAGGTGACGCGTCGCCTCGTCCCGTCATCGAGCTCGATCACGTCACCAAGGAGTTCACCGAGTTCACCGCCGTCCACCACGCGAACTTCACCATCGGCGAAGGCGAGTTCTTCTCCATGCTCGGCCCGTCGGGATGCGGGAAGACCACGACCCTGCGCATGATCGCCGGCTTCGAGATGCCCACCTCGGGGACGATCCGCCTCAGCGGCGTCGACGTGTCGTCCACTCCGCCCTACAAGCGCAACGTCAACACGGTCTTCCAGCACTATGCGCTGTTCCCCCACATGTCGGTATGGGACAACGTGGCCTTCGGGCCCCGCTCGAAGAAGTGGCCGAAGGCGAAGACTAAGGAGAAGGTCGACGAGGTCATCGAGGTCGTGCGGCTCGACGAGTTCGCACGACGACGGCCGTCTCAGCTCTCGGGTGGCCAGCAGCAGCGTGTCGCGCTGGCTCGGGCGCTGGTCAACGAGCCCGAGGCGCTGCTGCTCGACGAGCCGCTCGGTGCCCTCGACCTGAAGCTGCGCCAGGTCATGCAGTTCGAGCTCAAGCGCATCCAGCGCGAGGTCGGCATCACGTTCGTCTACGTCACCCACGACCAGGAGGAGGCGCTGACGATGAGCGATCGCATCGCCGTGATGAACGCGGGCAGGGTCGAGCAGATCGGCACGCCCACCGAGATCTACGACAACCCGGCCTCGGTGTTCGTTGCCGGCTTCATCGGCCAAGCCAACCTCTGGCCCGCCGCGATCTCTGCGGTGCCGAACGGCTCGGCGGACGCTGGCGGCGTGGTCACCGCCGAGTGCCTCGGTTCGGTGGTCACGACCCGCACCGGTGCCAGCTCGCTGCGGACCGGGCCGGGAGTGGTCATGGTGCGGCCCGAACGCCTCGCCTTGTCGGCGACGAAACCGACCGATGGGTCCGCCGTGCGCGGCACGGTCACCGACCTCACCTTCCAAGGTCCGGTCGTGCGCGTGTCGCTCGACGCCACGGACACCTCGACGGGCGAGGCCACGATCATCGCCCATCTCGGGCCCGACGAGGACCTGCCCGCCGTGCGACCGGGCGACGAGTTGTGGGCGTCGTGGCCAACCGATGCCGCCTGCACGCTGCCCGACGCCGAGCTCCCACCCGACGACGACGAGGTCATCGAAGAGGGCTGATCCTGAGATCCGCAACGACCCGAACGCCTGATCACGACCGAACGCCTGATCACGACCGAACGCCTGATCACGACCCGAATGGAGGGGCCATGGCCCGTGACCCGAAGTCGAACCTCCACCTTCCCCCGCCCGCCACCGCCGCCGGCCCGTCCCGTCGGCAGTTCATCAGCAGGAGCGCGCTCGTCGCCGGTGGGTTGCTGCTGTCGCCGGCGTGGTTCGCCGCGTGCAGCAGCGACAGCGACGACTCGACGTCCGGCTCGGGCGGGCCGACCAGCTCCGACACGCTGCGCATCTCGAACTGGCCGTTCTACATCGCGGAGGGGTTCAACACGTCGTTCCAGGAGGCCACCGGCATCTCGGTCGTCTACGACGAGAACTTCCAGGACAACGAGGTGTGGTTCGCGGCGAACAAGGATGCGCTCGACGCCAAGCAGGACATCGGTGCCGACCTCGTCGTCCCGACCGACTTCCTCGTCGGACGGCTCATCGCTCTCGGTTGGCTGGCCGAGCTCGATCACGCCCAGATCCCCAACATCGGCAACCTCCGCCCCGACCTGGTGGACCTGCCAGCCGATCCGGGGAACGTGCACTCGCTGCCCTACATGTCCGGCATGCTCGGCCTCGCCTACAACAAGGCGCGGGTGGGACGAGAGATCACGTCGGTGGACGACCTGTGGGATCCCGCCTTCCGGGGCCGGGTCTCGATGCTCGCCGACGTCCGCGACGGCCTCGGCATGATCATGCTGGCCCAGGGCAACGACCCGGCCGATCCCACCGAGGAGGCGGTCCAGCAGGCGGCCGACAAGGTGGCCGAGGAGAACGGCAAGGGTCAGATCCGTCGCTTCACCGGCAACGACTACGGCGACGACCTCACCAGCGGCAACGTCATCATCGCCCAGGCGTACTCGGGCGACGTCGCCCAACTCCAGGAGGACAACGCCGATCTCGAGTTCGTCGTGCCCGAGGGTGGGTCCACCCAGTTCATCGACCTGATGGCGATCCCCTACACGACCAGGAACCAGGTAGGTGCCGAGAAGTGGATGAACTTCGTCTACGACCGGGCCAAGTACGCCAAGCTCATCGAGGAGGTGCAGTTCATCCCTGTCCTGTCCGACATGACCACCGATCTCGAGGCGATCGATCCCGAGCTGGCCGCGAACCCGTTGGTGAACCCGTCGCAAGAGACGCTCGACCTGCTCGCCAACTGGGCCCCGCTCACCGACGAGCAGGAGCAGGCCTACGCCGCGATCTACATCGAGATCACCGGGGGCTGAACTCATGCGCGGTCGGCAGGTGGCCCCGGGGGTGGTGATCTAGGTGGCCGGCACCGCGGCGAGCGGCCGCAAGCAGGCCAAGTGGGTGCCCTACGCGATGATCGCGCCGGGACTCATCTACCTGGCCATCTTCTTCGTCATCCCGATCCTCACCCTGTTCAAGACCTCGCTGTCGTCGAACACGGGCTCGGTGTACCTGCCGGAGTTCAGCCTCACCTGGGAGTTCTCGAACTACTCGGATGCGATCAGCGACTACCAGGAGCAGATCATCCGGTCCTTCGTCTACGCCTTCATCGCCACGGTGCTCTGCCTCGCCATGGCGTATCCGCTGGCCTACTTCATCGCCTTCCGGGCCAAGCGGTCCAAGCCGTTGCTCCTCGGTCTGGTGATCCTGCCGTTCTTCGTCACCTTCCTGGTCCGCACCATCGCCTGGAAGACGATCCTGGCCGACGACGGCATCGTGGTGGACGTGCTCGGCTCCGTCGGACTGCTGCCGCCGGAGGGTCGTCTGCTGTCCACGTCGTGGGCCGTCGTGGGTGGACTCACCTACAACTTCCTGCCGTTCATGGTCCTGCCCATCTACGTGTCGCTCGAGAAGATCGACCCTCGCCTGCTCGAGGCGTCGAAGGACCTCTACGGGAAGCCGGCGCGCGGATTGCGCAAGGTGGTCCTGCCCCTGTCGATGCCCGGCGTGCTGGCCGGCAGCTTGTTGACCTTCATCCCGGCCGCCGGCGACTTCATCAACGCCGAGTACCTCGGTGGCACCCAGACCACGATGATCGGCACCGTCATCCAGAAGCAGTTCCTCGTCGTGAAGGACTACTCGACGGCCGCCGCGCTGTCGTTCATCCTCATGGCCATCATCCTCGCCGCCGTGCTCGCGTACACCCGGGCGCTCGGAACAGAGGACCTCGTCTGATGGTCGCGCCCGCGCAGATCGAATCGACGAGGATCCCGCCCCCCGGGTCCGGTTCGTCGAGGTCGCGTCGGCCCCGGTCGGCGAAGCGCCTCGGCGGTGCCGGTGACATCCTGCTCGCCGCCGTCGCCTTCCTCGTGCTGATCTTCTTGTTCCTGCCGGTCGCCGTCATCGTGCTGTTCTCGTTCAACTCGCCCGCCGGCAAGTTCAACTACGCGTGGAACGAGTTCTCGCTCGACGCCTGGACCGACCCGTTCAAGTACCCGCAGCTGGCTGACGCACTGGTCATGTCGCTCAAGGTGGCCGCGGTCTCGACCGCCATCGCCCTCGTGCTCGGCACCCTCCTCGCCATCGCCCTGGTTCGTCAACGGTTCCGCGGACAGGGCGCCACCGACACCTTCCTCGTGCTGCCGCTCACCGCGGCCGAGGTCGTCATGGGTGCCTCGCTGCTGACGTTGTTCCTCGACGTGGGTTGGAACCGCGGCTTTTGGACCATCGTCATCGCCCACGTCGGCTTCGAGATCTCCTTCGTCGCGCTCACGGTGCGGGCTCGCGTCCGCGGCTTCGACTGGACCGTCGAAGACGCGTCGATGGACCTCGGCGCGACGCCGGCCCGGACGTTCGTGCGCGTGACCCTGCCCCTCATCGTCCCGGGGATCGTCGCCGCGGCGATGCTGTCGTTCGCGCTGTCGCTCGACGACTTCATCATCACGTTCTTCAACGCCGGTTCGACCTCCACCTACCCCCTGTACGTCAACGCGGCGGTGAAGAACGGCCTGCCCCCGCAGGTCAACGTCCTCGCCACTGGCATCCTCCTCGTCAGCTTGGTCCTGCTGGTGGCCGGGTCGTTGTGGAACCGCAGGCGTGCCGCCGACTGATAAGGACAGTCACTCCAGTGACCGAGGGACCGCTCATGACCAGATCCACCGAGGAGCTCCAGGCACTTGCCTCGGCGCACGTGTGGGGGCACTTCAGCCAGCTCGCGCCGTCGGTGCCGAGCGAGATCGCCGTCGTGGAGCGGGGTGAAGGCTGCTATGTGTGGGATTCGAACGGCACCCGGTACCTCGACGGGCTTGCCGGGCTCTACACGGTGCAGGCCGGCCACGGCCGACGCACCATCGCCGAGGCGATGGCCCGACAGGCCGAGCAGCTGGCGTACTTCCCGATGTGGACCTACACGCACCCCGCGGGGATCGAGCTGTCGGCCCGACTCGCCGCGAAGGCGCCGGGCGACCTCAACCGCGTGTTCCTCACCACGGGCGGCGCCGAGGCCGTCGAGTCGGCGTGGAAGCTCGCCCGTCAGTACCACCAGTTGCGTGGCGACCACGGCCGCTACAAGGCGATCGCCCGCAACGTCGCCTACCACGGCACCTCCATGGGCGCACTGGCGCTCACCGGCATGCCGTCGATCCGCAGCCAGTTCGAACCGCTCACGCCCGGTGGCCTGCACGTCGAGAACACCAACCGCTACCGCTGCTCGTTCTGCTCCTCCGGTCCGGCGTGCACGCTCATGTGCGCCGACGACATCGAGCGGACGATCCTGCGCGAAGGCCCCGAGACCGTCGCGGCGGTGATCCTCGAGCCGGTCCAGAACGCCGGGGGGTGCTTCACCCCGCCACCGGGCTACTTCGCCCGGGTCCGCGAGATCTGCGATCGCTACGGCGTGCTGTTCGTCTCCGACGAGGTGATCTGCGCCTTCGGGCGGCTCGGCCGGTGGTTCGGTTCCGAGGCCGTCGGATCCCAGCCCGACATGATCACCATGGCCAAGGGGCTCACGTCGGGCTACGCGCCGCTCGGTGGCGTCCTCGTCTCCGATCGCATCGCCGAGCCGTTCCTGGCCGACGGCGAGATGTTCCTCCACGGCATCACCTTCGGCGGCCACCCCGTGAGCTGTGCCGCCGCGCTGGCGAACCTCGACATCTTCGAAGCCGAAGACCTCCCCGGTCGGGTGCAGGCCAATGCCGCCGGCTTCCGGCGCGCCCTCGACACCCTTGCCGACCTCCCGATCGTGGGCGACATCCGGGGCATGGGCTACTTCTACGGCATCGAGCTGGTGAAGGACCGCGGCGCCAAGGAGACCTTCGACGACGAAGAGTGCGACCGGCTGCTGCGCAAGATCTTGTCGCCCCGGATCTTCGAGCTCGGGCTGGTGTGCCGTGCCGACGACCGGGGTGACCCGGTCGTCCAGCTGTCACCCCCGCTCGTCGCAGGACCCGAGGAGTTCGACAGGATCGCCGACGTGCTGCGCACCGCGCTGACCGAGGCCATGGAGGAGATGCGCTGATGGCGAGGCTGGATCCGGACCACGCCGCAGGCCACGGAGTTGGTCTCACGGTGGGCGTGCCCGCCGAGATCAAGGCCGACGAGCACCGGGTGGCGATCACGCCCGACGGCGTCCGGGAGCTCCACGGCCACGGGTCGGCGGTGCTCATCGAGGCCGGTGCCGGCTCTGGAGCGGCGATCCCGGACGAGGACTTCGCACGGGCCGGTGCCGAGATCGTCGCGTCGGCCTCCGAGGTGTGGGAACGCGCCGACATCGTGTGCAAGGTGAAAGAACCCCAGGAGTCCGAGCACACCCACCTGCGTGCCGGCCTTGTCCTGTTCACCTACCTGCACCTCGCCGCCTATCCCGAGGTGGCCGACGCGCTGGTCGACCACGGCGTGACCGCCATCGCGTACGAGACCGTGCAGACCGGCAACGGATCGCTGCCGCTGCTCGCCCCGATGAGCGAGGTCGCCGGTCGGATGTCCGCGCAGGTCGGAGCGCACTTCCTCGAACGGCACAACGGTGGCCGTGGCGTCCTGCTCGGAGGCGCGCCAGGCGTGCGCCCCGCCCGAGTCGTCGTGCTCGGCGCCGGCAACGTCGGATGGAACGCGGCCTGGATGGCCGCGGGGCTCGAAGCCGAGGTGGATCTGCTCGACAAGAACGTCGAGCGGCTCCGCACGATCGACCAGATCCAGATGGGCAGGGTCACGACCCTCACGTCGAACCGCGGCCAGGTCGAGCGCACCGTCGCCAAGGCCGACCTCGTCATCGGCGCGGTGCTCGTCGCGGGCGGGCGGGCCCCGGTCGTGGTCCCCGAAGAGGTGGTCAAGACGATGAAGAAGGGAGCGGTGATCGTCGACATCGCGATCGACCAGGGCGGTTGCGTGGAGACGTCGCACGAGACGACCCATCACGATCCGGTGTTCGAGAAGCACGGGGTCATCCACTACGCGGTCAGCAACATGCCGGGTGCCGTCCCGCACACGTCGACCTACGCGCTGACCAACGTGACCTTGCCGTACCTCGTCGAGCTCGCGTCGCTCGGTGTCGCCGACGCGGTGCGTCGCGATCGGGCCTTGGCGCTGGGCGTGAACACGGTCGCGGGTTCTGTGGTGAACGAGGTGGTCGCCGAGGCGATCGGCAGGCCGTACCGGCCGCTCGCGCAGATGCAGCACTAGGAGTCGAGATCCATGGCACGAGACAAGACCGAACCCAAGCGCAACGTGGTGCTCGACGACATCGACAAGGCAGTCGTCCGCGAGCTCCAGGTCGACGGTCGCATGTCCTACGCCGACCTCGGACCCAAGGTAGGTCTGTCCCAGGCCGCGGTGCGCCAACGCGTGCAGCGCCTCATCGAGAGCGGCGTCATGCAGGTCGTCGCCGTCACCGATCCGCTCATGCTCGGCTTCACGCTCCAGGCCATGGTCGGCGTGCGAGCCACCGGCGACTTCCGCAAGGTCGCCAACGAGCTCGCGAAGATCGACGAGATCGACTACGTGGTGGTCACCTCCGGCCGCTTCGACCTGCTCATCGAGGTGGTGTGCGCCGGCCACGAGGAGCTCTTCGAGCTGCTCAACGACAAGGTGCGCACCATCGAAGGCATCCACAGCGTCGAGACCTTCACCTACCTCCACCTCGAGAAGCAGAGCTACAGCTGGGGCACGACCTGACTTCTCCGAACTGGCGGAGCGCTCCGCCAGGGTGGCGGGATCCTCCACCAATCTCGGGGTCAGGAGTCGCGAGTCGACCAGGCCGTCATCACCACGCAGCGAGGGCGTCGCGGGTGACCTCGACGATCGTGTCGATGTCGTCGTCGCCGATCACGAGCGGCGGGCAGAAGGCCACGATGTCGGTGCCGATGGGTCGGGGGATGACGCCGCGTTCGAGCATGGCGTCGCGCACGTCGAACGCGGGCACGCCCTCGGGCGTGACGAGGGCCCAGATGCCAGCTTCGCCCCGCACGTCGGCGGCCAGCCCTTCGTCGACCAACGAACGCAGCGCGCCGCCGAGCCGCTCGCCGATGCGCGCCGCCCGGTCGAGCAGGTCGTCGTCGCGCAGGACGGCCAGGTTGGCGAGGCCGGCCGCGCACGTCGTCGGGTGGCCCGAGTAGGTGAAGCCGTGCCGGAGCCAGCGGGTGTCGTCCGCCTCGAGCACGTCGAGCACCTGGCGACGCAACAGCACCCCGCCCAGCGGCAGGTAGCCGGACGTGGCCCCCTTGGCGAACGTGATGAGGTCGGGCGTGACGCCGTACCGATCGGCGGCCCACCAGGTGCCGAGCCGACCGAAGCCGGTGACGACCTCGTCGAAGATGAGCAGCGCACCGTGCCGATCGCACAGCTCGCGCAGCCCTTCGAGGTAGCCCGGCTCCGGGGGGTAGACCCCCGCCGCGCCCTGCAGCGGTTCGGCTATGACGGCGGCGATGCGGTCGCCGTGGTCGACGAACTGCTTCTCCAGATCGACGAGGTCGTCCGCGTCGACCTGGCAGACACCGGACAGCAGTGGACCCCAGTGCTCCTTGTTGAGCGGCAGTCCCTGGGCCGAGGTGCCGCCGTAGGTGACGCCGTGGTAGGCCCGATCGCGCGACACGATCATCGACCGCTCCGGCTGGCCCTGCCACGACCAGTACAGCCGGGCGATCTTGAGCGCGGTGTCCACCGCCTCCGAGCCCGAGTTGGTGAGGAACACCCTCGCCTCGGGGAACGGCGCGGTGGCCGCCACCTCGGTGCAGAACCGCTCGGCCGGCTCGTTGGTGAACAGCTCGAAGGTGTGGAACGCCTCGAGCGTGCGCATCTGGTGGTGGACGGCGTCGGCGATCTCGGCCCGACCATGACCGACCTGGCAGTACCAGAGCGAGGCCAGCGCATCGATGTAGCGCTTTCCCGCGCCGTCGAACACCGCGGCGCCCTCGCCGCGGAGGATCGTCGTGAAGTCCCCGGACGCGGGTCTCGCGAACGGGTGCAGGAACGCTCCCGTGGGCATGGCTCCAGTGTGCCGCGTGTCGCGCGGGAACAGCCGGGCCGTCGGACGCCCGGACGCCCGGACGCCCGGACGGACGTGGGGCAACGGGGTACGGTCGGCCTGTGCAGGAGACGGGGGAGGGGGCTGCGGTCGACGACGCACGACTCGGGGTGCTCTGGACCCTCGACGTCGCCGACCTCCACCCGCTGCTGGCGCAGGACGGGCTGCTCCTCCTCGTCGGACCCGGCCGCCTCGCCCTCGTCGAGGCCGACACCGGATTCGAGCTCTGGGCGATGGCAGTGCCAGGGGAGCATCCGGCGGCGGTCGAGATCGACGACGACCGGCTCCACTACCTCGTCGAGTACCGCCACCTGGTCATCGACCTCGATCTCGGAGAGGTCGTCGAGGAGCGTCGACTCGACACGCATGCGGGCGAGCGGGCCGATGCCCTGCCGCGTCGACCCGTCACGCAGATCGACGACTCCTACCGGGCTCGGCTCGGTCGGTTCGAGCTCGCGGTGCAACACGCCGGCGTCAGCCTCTCGGCCGCTGACGGCACCCCGTTCGCCGCGGAGATCGCGGTCCACGGCCACCACGACCACTGGCCCGCGGTGATCGACGACGACCTGTCGTACGCCTACGTCGTCCTCCCGGACGGTTCGCTGTGGTGCTTCACCGGCGACGGCTCGGGCGCGCCGGTCGCGCCGGGCACCCGAACGCGGGCCAACGCTCTGGTCGAGCTCGTCGACGCCTTGCACGTTCCCGGAACCGACGAGATGGGCCTGTGCGCCCGCCTCGCTCCCACGTCGACGGCCGGCGCGGCAGACGCCGTGCTCGACTGGGCGGTGGGCGCGGCGACGGGCGCGCTCCGTGCGGCTGGGTTCGACGACGAGGCCGGACAGCTCGTCGACCTCGGATCGCTCGCCGGCTGGGACCTGCTCCCCGAGGAGGCGAGCGCGATCGGCGAGATCCTCTCGATCCCGTGGGAGGACGATCTCGATCGGCGCGCCGGCGAGGAGGCGGGTGTGCTCTGGACCCTGGTCGCCTCGTCCCTGGCGGGCGGGCACGCCGTCGAGAGCCGGGCGGTCCTGCTCGTCGAGCGGAGCCGGGTCCTGGCCGCCCACCCGGCGGAGCTGCCGGTGCACGAGGTCGGGGGCGCGTACCCCTACCTGACCGCCGGGACCGAGGCCATGGACGATGCGACCCGGCGAGACATCGAGCGGGTCTCGCTGGGTCTCCTCGCCGCGGCCTGCGTCGCCCGGTGCGCAGATCTGGCGCCGGATGCCGACGATCTCCTGAACGACGTCCGCGTCGCGGGGTTCGAGGTCGCCGAGGGGTTGCTCCTGCGCTCGTCGCCCTGATGGGATGGCTCGGTCCTCCACGTTCTGCGCTCGGTCCTCCACGTTCTGCGCTCGGTCCGTTGGGTGGATAGGGTCGGGTCGAACCAAGGAGCGGAACATGCGGATCCCACCAGTCTTCGGAAGAAGGCGCTCGATCGCCGTCGCGATCGCCGTCCTGACCTGCGCGACGGCGATCGTCGGCACGCCCGCCAGCACCGTGGCGGCCAGCACCGCGCCCGACGCGGGCCACGCCGGCACCGAGCCCGACGCGAGCCACGGCGGTGACCTGAGCGGCGACAGCCGTTGGGTCATCAACACGCCGACGGGATCGACCACGATCGACCCCGAGGACGACGCGGCCATCGCTTCCTTCGAGGCGTCGGCGGCCGGCGCCGGCTACGCGCTGCAGTCATCGCCCGATTCCGATCCCCTCGGTCCGCTGTCCGGCTACACGGTGCGCATCGTCAAGGACCATCCCCAGTGGAACCAGCTCACCGAGACGGTTCGACAGGCGTCGATCCAGCTGAGCGCGGCGACGGGCGCGAAGTACGCGATGGGTTCGCCGACGAGCAGCCACGCGGCGGCGGGCAACCACACGATCTCGATCTCGCTCTCGTCGGGCAACGTGTGCGGTGGGGCTGCCATCGGGTGCGCGAGGACCGTGATCAACTGGACGGGCCGAGATCCGTACTGGGAGATCGCCTACTCCGAGATCTGGGTCACCCCGACGCTGCTCGCGTATCCCGGAGACCTGATGAACACCGTGCTGCACGAGCTGGGGCACGCGGCCGGGCTCCTCCACTTCGACGGCACCTACCAGGGCACCCACCAGGTCATGCGGTCCTACCTGGGCGATGCGCCGCTGTGGTACTACCAGTGGGGCGATGAGAACGGGTTGGCCGCCACCGCGGCCAACGGCTTCGCCCGGGGCTATGTGATCCCCTACGCCTGCCTGCTGAGCATCACCGACGTGCGCATCACCAGTCCCTTCTGCGACGACATCGGGTGGATGATCGCCTCCGGCATCGCCAGCGGCTTCGACGACGGGTCGTTCCGCCCGACGACCACGTTGACCCGTCAGGCCGCCGCATCGTTCCTCTACAAGCTGGCGGGATCTCCGGGGGTCCCGAGCGGCGCTCCCACGTTCTCCGACGTCCCGGCCGGGCACCCGTTCCGCAACGCGATCCGCTGGATGGCATGGCAGGGGATCACCACGGGTTACGCCGACGGGACGTTCCGTCCGACGGGCACGCTCACCCGGCAGGCCATCGCATCGTTCCTCCACAAGATGGCTGGGAAGCCACCGGTCCCGCCCGGTGCGCCCACCTTCCGCGATGTTCCCGCCGGGCACCCCTTCGCGGCGTCCATCCGCTGGATGGCTGCCGAGCGCATCACCAGCGGCTATGCGGACGGGACGTTCCGCCCGTCCGCCGGCCTTGCTCGCCAGGCGATGGCATCGTTCCTCCACAAGTACGCCACCTGACTCCGTCGTCCGTCGTCCGTCGTCCGTCGTCCGTCGTGCGTCGTTGGCGTCGTCTCGTTCGGCCTGTAGGGTGACGGGGTCGGCGTCCCGCCCGGGGCGGTGGTGCAGGTCTGGAACATGGCCCGCGCCGAGATGCCGACCGGCAGTGACCTCCGCGTGAGCGACGTGGGGGCCGTGGCGCGAGGAGCGCCGAGCACAACATGGACAACGGCACACGGGTCCTCGAGGACGCTGTTTGGGCAGCGGCCGAAGGCACCGCTACAGCGGAACATCTCGCACTCATCGAGGCCGACCCCGACGTCTCGCGTCGTGCCCTCGAAGACCTCATCGACGACTACGACGAGCGGCTCGAAGCGGTCCGCTCGCTGAGCTCTCCCGAACGCGACCAGGTCGTTGCCGACTTCGAGGAGTCGCTCGGCCGCCTGGAAGCCGCCTACGACCTGCTGCTGCGGTCCGACGGCTCGGCCCCGCTCGTGGCGTCAGCCGACCCCACCGGGGAGGTCCGCCTCCAGGCATCGTGGGCGGCGGGCAAGCTCATCGTGTGGGCTGCCGGCCCCGCGGCGGCGCCCGCCGACAACGACGAGCTGGCGACCCGGCTCGAAGGCGTCGGTGGACCAGAGGTGGGCTGGAGCCTGCACAGCGACCTCCAGCTACCCACCGGGGGTCGTGCCGCGGCCCTGTCCATCCCCATCGAACAGGCGCTCGGCTGGCTCGCCGCGGTCGCCGGCGGACTCGGCGGCGACGGCGTCGGCTCGAGCGTGACCTGGCTGGCCCGCGTCGCCGTGCTCGCCGTGCGCCTGGTCGCCCGTGGTGGCATCGTGCCCACCGTCCACAGCGGCAAGCGCCCCGACGGCAAGAACCTGTCGCTTTCGGTGAAGTGGATGCCGGCCCTGGTCGACGACGTCGCGGTCTCCGAGTTCGCGGGTGCGATGCCTGCTCCGGTTACGGTGATCGCCAAGGCAGATGCCAGGGCCGTCGTGCTCGACGTCCTCGGCACCGTGGTCGACGCCATCGTGAAGAGCGTCGACTTCGGCGACCTTCCCGCACCTCCACCGACGACCCGCACCACGTCGACGGTCGCCGAGGCGTTGATGACCCGACTCGACGGCTCGCACTTCGAAGCACCCATCGCCGTGGGCGCCGAGGTGTCCAAGCGGGTCAACCGCTGGGCCCGCCCGGTCACGGGTCTGGCCCGCACCAAGCTCGTCGTGCAGCTCGATCCACCCGACAAGGGCAACGCCTGGTACCTCGCGGTGCTCGGCCGCGACGCGGAAGCCGTCCTCCAGCCGATCGAGGTGGCCATCGCGTCGAGCAAGTCCACGCAGCCCCTGGCCGACGAGATGACCCGCCTCGAGCGGATCTACGACGTCTTGAAGCGGCCCGGTGGTCTGCGCCGGGGGCAGGTGTACCTGAGCCAGGACGAGGCGTGGGAGTTCATGACCGCCATCGGACCCATGCTCGACGCCGCTGGGTTCGAGGTCCGTGCCCCCGCCCTGTCGCGACGCAAGCCGGCCGGTGCGCTGCGCCTCTTCACCGAACCCACGGGCGATTCCGTCGTCGGTGCCCACCAGCTCAGCCACGTCCGTTGGTCGGCCGTCTTCGACGACGTCGAGTTGACCGCCGCCGAGATCCTCAAGTTGGCCTCCGAGGCCCGCCCGCTCGTCAAGTCCCGGGGTCGTTGGGTCGAGCTCGACCACGTCGACCTCAAGGAGGCCGCCGCGGCGCTAGCCGAGCGCGCCTCCAAGAAGCAGATGACCGGCGCGGAGATCCTCCGCCACGCCATCGGCCTCGAAGGATCGCCTCTGGGCAGCGCGCTCGACGTGCAGGGCGGTGGCTGGGCCGCCGAGCTGCTCGAGAAAGCCAAGGCCGTCCCCACCGAACCCGTCTCCACCCCGCCGCAGTTCAACGGCGAGCTGCGCGGCTACCAGTCCGAGGCGCTCGGCTGGTTGGGCTTCCTCGACGCCGCCGACCTCGGTGGCTGCCTGGCCCTCGACATGGGCCTCGGCAAGACCCCGACCGTCCTGGCTCAGCTCGCCCGCACACCCGACGACGGCCCCACGCTCGTCGTGGCCCCGCCCGCCGTGGTCGGCAACTGGGCGTCCGAGGCAGCGAAGTTCGCCCCCGACCTGCGCGTCGTCATCCACCACGGCTCGTCCCGCGCTTCGGCCGACCAGCTCGCCAGCGAGGTGGCCCGCGCCGATGTGGTCATCACCACCTACAGCACCGCGGTGCGTGACGTCGACGCCCTCTCCAAGCTCACGTGGAACCGCATGGTCCTCGACGAGGCGCAGGCCATCAAGAACCCGGCCAACGAGACCGCCCAGCAGCTGCGCCGCATCCCGTCTCGCACGCGGGTCGCCCTCACCGGCACACCGATCGAGAACGGCCTCGGTGACCTGTGGGCCATCCTCGACTTCACCAACCCCGGCCTCGTCGGCACCCGCCCTGCGTTCATCTCGCAGATGTCCGACTCGGGTGAGGGCGAAGCCGCCCTCCGTGCGCTCAACGGCATCCTGCTGTTCCGTCGCACCAAGAAGGAGCCGGTCGTCGCCGCCGAGCTGCCCGACCACATCGACGAGCTCGACCACTGCACCATGACGCCCGAGCAGATCGGGCTCTACCAGGCGGTGCTCGACAAGCTCCTCGTCGAGCAGAACGACGACACCGCCGAGCCGCGCCAGGGCGCGATCCTCGCCGCCATCACCGCGCTCAAGCAGATCTGCAACCACCCCGCCGCCTACGAGGACGACGGCCGTCCGCTCGCCGGCCGCTCCGGCAAGCTGTCGCGTCTCGAGGAGATCGTCGAGTCGGTGTTCGCCGCTGACGAGAAGATCCTGATCTTCACCCACTTCGCCCAGTGGGGCCGCCGCCTCGCCGACCACCTCACCGAGGTCACCGGCCAGCCCATCTCCTGCTACGACGGCAGCCTCGCCCGGGGCGCGCGCGACAAGCTGGTGGCCGACTTCGAGGCGACCGAGGGGGCGGGTGCGCTCGTGCTGTCGCTCAAGGCAGGTGGCACCGGCCTCAACCTCACCGCCGCCAACCACGTGGTGCTCTACGACCGCTGGTGGAACCCTGCGGTGGAGGACCAGGCCCGTGACCGGGCCTGGCGCATCGGCCAGACCAAGACGGTGGTATCGCACCGCCTGGTGTGCCCCGGCACCATCGACGAGCGCGTCGAAGAGGTCGTGCAGGGCAAGCGCCACATCGCCGATGTGGTCCTGCCCAAGTCCAGCTCGCTGTCGGACCTCAACGCCGAACAGCTGCGCACCGCCCTCGGCCTCAAGGCCGACACGCTCCTCACCGAGGAAGAGATCGCATGAGCAACCACCGATGAGCGGCAATCGCCGAAAGAGCCAGGGCCGTCGGCGCGGGGGCAACCAGAAGGCCAAGCCCATCGACCTGTGGCGTCCCGTGCCGCCGCTGTCCGACCTCGAGCCCATCCGGCCCGTCACCGACCCGACCGCCCTCGTGCGCTCGCTCGGCGATCCGCCGCTCGCCGGTCAGGACCACACCGCGCTCCAGAACATCGCGCTCATCGCCAGCCGCGCCTCCAAGCGCGCCGAGGCGCTCGCCGCGGCCACGGGACTCCTCGAGGTCCCCGGCACCGTCGTCGACGACGACTGACGCCAGCGGACAACTCTGGCGGGGCGCTGCTTTCGAGACGGCGTGAGTCGTCGCCGCGGTTGATGCAAAGCGATCGACGCCGCCCACAGGCGTAGAACCGGCCTGGACGAATCCAGGCCGGCGCTTCGATTGGCCTGCGCGGTGACTCGGCACGTTGGCCGCGAGTCTCCGCGCAGAGACTGGTTGATCTGATCTCCGCGCCCGAACAAGGGCGGAGAGACGCTTCAGCGGGCGGGTTCAGCGGGCGGGTTCAGCGGGCGGGCTGGCCGGCGCGGTTGGGCCGGTTGCGTC
>CAZALT010000015.1:0-34234 GCA_964485515.1 uncultured Rhabdothermincola sp.
ACTGCGCTTCTGGCGTGTGGGTTGCCCGGAAAGCGAACGAGATCGACGCCAGAAGCAGCGGCTGGCTCGATGGTCAGAGGTGGATAGGGTTGCCCGTTGTCAAGACGAACAGGGGGTCGACATGGGCGAAGCGACGATCGAGGACTACTTCAACGAGGAGCGGCGGTTCCCTCCCTCGTCGGAGTTCCTGGCCACGAGCATCCTCACCGACGATTCGCTGGCGAAGGAATCGACGGCCGACCGCGTCGAGTTCTGGGCCGACCAGGCCCGGGACCTCGTGTCCTGGTACCAGGACTTCTCCACCGTCCTCGAATGGGACCTCCCCAACGCCCGGTGGTTCGGCGACGGCACGCTCAACGTGTCCTACAACTGCATCGATCGTCACGTCGACGCGGGTCTCGGCGACCGGATCGCCTTCCACTGGGAGGGCGAGCCTGGCGACACCCGCACGATCACCTACCTCGACCTGCTCGACCAGGTCGGTCGCTTCGCCAACGTGCTCAAGGGGCTGGGCATCGGCAAGGGCGACCGGGTGGCCATCTACCTGCCGATGATCCCCGAAGCGGTCGTGTCGATGCTGGCCTGTGCCCGAATCGGAGCGATCCACACCGTCATCTTCGGCGGCTTCTCACCCGACTCCATCGCCGACCGAGTCAACGACACCGAGGCGAAGCTGATCGTCACGGCCGACGGCGGCTACCGAAGGGGAGCGGCCGCCGCGCTCAAGGCCAACGTCGACGAGGCCGTCAAGACCACGCCCTCGGTCGACCACGTCGTGGTCGTTCGCCGTACCGGCCAAGACGTCCACTGGGACGACGGCCGCGACCGGTGGTACCACGAGATGGTCGAGCGGGCCGACGCCGTGTGCCCACCCGAGCACATGGGTGCCGAGGACCTCCTCTTCCTCCTGTACACGTCGGGCACCACCGCCAAGCCCAAGGGCATCATGCACTCCACCGGCGGTTACCTCACCCAGGCGGCGTTCACCCACAAGTACGTCTTCGACCTCCAGCCCGAGACCGACGTCTACTGGTGCACCGCTGACGTCGGCTGGGTCACCGGGCACAGCTACATCGTCTACGGCCCGCTCGCCAACGGCGCCACGTCGGTGCTCTACGAGGGCACGCCCGACACACCGGGCAAGGACCGGCTGTGGGACATCGTCGAGCGCTACGGGGTGACCCAGCTGTACACGGCGCCGACGGCCATCCGCATGTTCATGAAGTGGGGCCACCAGGAGCCCGCCAAGCACGACCTGTCGTCGTTGCGCCTGCTCGGCTCGGTCGGCGAGCCCATCAACCCCGAGGCGTGGATGTGGTACCACGAGTTCATCGGCGGCGGCCGCTGCCCCATCGTCGACACGTGGTGGCAGACCGAGACAGGCGCCATCATGATCTCACCGCTCCCCGGGGTCACGACCACCAAGCCGGGTTCGGCCACGCATCCGCTGCCCGGCATCTCGGCGGGACTCGTCGACGACCACGGCGAACCGCTCGAGCGAGGCGGCGGCTACCTCACGCTCGACGAGCCGTGGCCGTCGATGCTGCGCGGCATCTGGGGCGACCCTGACCGCTACAGGTCCACCTACTGGAGCGAGTACGAGGGCAAGTACTTCGCCGGCGACGGCTGCAAGATCGACGACGAGGGCTACTACTGGCTGCTCGGCCGGGTCGACGACGTCATGAACGTGTCAGGGCACCGCGTGTCGACCACCGAGGTCGAGTCCGCGCTCGTCGATCACCACGCCGTGGCCGAGGCTGCCGTGGTCGGCGCGAGTGACGACACGACCGGCCAGGCCATCATCGGCTACGTCATCCTCAAGGGCTCTGCCGACCTGTCGGACAGCCTCGTCGAGGAGATCCGCCAGCACGTCGCGACCAAGATCGGTCCGACCGCCCGCCCCAAGACCGTCGTCGTCGTGCCCGATCTGCCCAAGACCCGCTCGGGCAAGATCATGCGCCGACTCCTGCGCGACGTCGCCGAGGGACGGCAGCTGGGCGACACCACGACCCTCGCCGACCCGGCGGTCGTCGAGGAGATCCGGGCCCGGGCTGCGGAGGGCACCGGCGACTGATGGCTCGCAACTGGCAGTGGCGCAACGGACCGGTCGACCCCGCTCCCACCGTGGTGTTCGACATGGACGGGGTGCTGTCCGACGCCGCGGGTCGTCAGCACTACCTGGAGGGCGAGGACGGGTGGCAGGACTGGGACTCGTTCTTCGCCGCCTGTGGTGAGGACGCGCTCATCGACGAGGTCGCCCGCCTGCTCGACGTCATCGACGACGAGCACCGGGTGGTGCTGCTCACGGCACGACCGCTTCGCGTCCAGCCGCCGACGCTGTCGTGGCTCGCACGCTACGACCTGCGCTGGGACCTGCTCGTCATGCGCGACGTGGGCGACTTCGGAGCCTCGCGGGACTACAAGCGGCGCAGCGTCGCCGAGCTGCGGGCCTACGGCTTCGAGCTGCGCCTCGCCTTCGAGGACGATCGGCGCAACGTGGCGATGTTCCACGAAGAGGGCGTCCCCTGCATCTACATCCACTCGGGGTACTACGAGTAGGGGTTTCGTGCTCGGTCAGCTCGGTCGCTGCGCTCCATGCTGCGCTCCCTGGCTGACCTCCCACGAGCTTCTGGACGGGCGGCCGAGCTGTCGCGACCGCTGTCCGCCCGCTCATGACGGAAGCCCGTGCTCGTCGTAGCCCAGGATCACGTCAGCGAAGCGGAGGTGCCTAGGTGGAACTGGTCAGTCCCGGAAGTTCTCGAACTGCAACGGGATCTCGAGGTCGGCTTCCTTGAGCGCGGCGATGACCGCCTGGAGGTCGTCGCGCTTCTTGCCGGTGACGCGCACCTGCTCGCCCTGGGTCTGGGACTGGATGCCCTTGAGGCCGAGACCCTTGATGAGCTTGTTGACCTCACGAGCCTTGTCCGACGAGATGCCGGCGTTGAGGTTGGCCACCTGGCGAAGGGTGTTGCCGGCGGCAGGCTCGACCTTGTCGTAGCTGAGCGACTTGAGCGACACCTTGCGCTTGACGAGCTTCTCTTCGAGCACCACCCGCAGGGCGTTGAGCCGGTCCTCGCTGGAGGACCGCAACGTGATCTCGTGGTCGTTCTGCTCGATGCTCGAGTCGGTGTTCTTGAAGTCGTAGCGGGTGGCGATCTCGCGCTGCGCCTGGTCGATGGCGTTGCGGACCTCTTGGTCGTCGATCTCGGAAACAACGTCGAAGCTGGCCATGGCGGGAGGTTATCGCCCGGGTGGCAGTCGACTCATCTCGAGCAGCGGCATCGCTCAGGCGGCAGCCGGCATCGCTCAGGCGGCAGCCGGCATCGCTCAGGCGGCAGCCGGGTAGAGAACCAGGACGACGCAACCCGAGGAGATCACCATGGGCCAGACGCTGCAGGGCAAGACCGTTGCCTTCCTCACGGCGAACGAGGGGGTCGAGCAGGTCGAGCTGACCGCTCCGCGGGAGGCCGTGGAGGCCGAGGGCGCCACGACGGTGCTCATCAGCCCGAAGACGGGCGACGTGCAGGCCATGGACCACCTCGACAAGGCCGACGTGTTCGAGGCGAGCATCTCGGTGGCCGAGGCCGATCCCACCGACTACGACGCGCTGGTCCTGCCCGGCGGCGTGGCCAACCCCGATCAGCTCCGCACCGACCCCGAGGCGATCCGGTTCATCCGCCTCTTCTGGGAGACGGGTCGTCCGCTCGCGGCCATCTGCCATGCGCCGTGGCTGCTGGCCGACGCCGGCATCATCGACAGCCGCGACGTCACGTCATACCCGAGCATCCGGTTCGATCTGGCCCGGGCCGGCGCGAAGTGGGCCGACGACGAGGTCGTGGTCGACGAGAACCTCATCACGAGCCGCCGCCCCGATGACCTGCCGGCGTTCAACCAGCAGCTCATCTCGATGATGATCAGGCAGCCTGTCGCCCACTGACCGGATCCGGCCCGATCGCAGCCGGAGCACCGGCCCGAACGCAGGACGAGCCGGCCCCACAGGGGCCGGCTCGTCGCGTGTGGACCGGGGAGGATTCGAACCTCCGTAGGTAGAAACCGACGGGTTTACAGCCCGTTCCCTTTGGCCACTCGGGCACCGATCCAGGGAGTGATGACCCTACCGGAGCCGGCGCGACCGACGAAAACCGGTATCGCCTGTCGGTCCGAGGGAGCGGCGCGGGGTCAGAGGATCTTCTGCATGAGGACCACGTCGAGCCAACGGTTGAACTTGCGGCCCACCTCTCGCTCGGTGCCGACGATCTCGAACCCGACCGCCCCGTGCAGCGCGATCGAAGCCTCGTGGCCGTCGACGATGCGCGCCATCACGGCGTGGAACCCGTGCTGGCGGGCGAGGTCCATGAGCCCTTCGAGCAGCGTCCGTCCCACGCCGCGGCCGCGGGCGTCGACGCTGATGTACACCGAGTCCTCCACCGTGGTTCGGTAGGCAGGTCGGCTGCGGTACGCGGAGAGCGATGCGAAGCCCAGAACGGTGCCGTCGTCGTCGACGGCGACGACCACGGGGAACACGCCGGAGCGCTCGGCCAGCCAGGCCTCCTGCTCGGCGAGCGTGCGTTCGCGCAGGTCGAAGGTGACCGTCGAGCCGACCGCCTCCGGGTTGTAGATCTGGCGGATTGCTTCGGCGTCTTCATGGCGGGCCAGTCGAATCTCCACTCGGTCAGGGTAGAACGTCGTCGAGGTCGTGCCGGCGGTCTCCTGGCGATCGCCCCGACGGTCGCGACCGATGGTGCGGCGCGTCGGGGCACCTCCGACGGTCCGCGACGTCCTAGAGTCTCCGGCCATGTGGCGAGGCGCCGAAGGCGGCAGATCTTCGAACCAGCAGACGACGCGCGGGCCGGCGCGGCGACGGGTTCTCCTCCCGTGGCGGGCGGCCCGTGGAGTGGTCTTCGTCGCCGTCATGGCCGTCATGGCCGTCGGTGCCTCGGGTGTCGCTCCCGTCGGTTCGTCCCACGCGCAGGACCCGTCGGCCACCGCCTTGACCGAGTCGACCGCCGGGGGGCTGTTCGGGCTGTGGGTGCAGCCCAGCGTCACGGTGCCGCCGGCAGCCGACGTGGTGGCGGTCGTGCCGCTGGAGGGCTCCACCGACGAGGTGCTGCGCGTGGGCGTGCGCTTCGCGCAGCCCTTCGAGCTCCCCGAGGACGGCTACCGCATGTCGGTCGTCGTGGGCGATCCGTCGACGAACGGCGATCTCCGCGTGTCGTACCGCACCGAGGACGGACTGGTGGCCAGCACGGTCGAGGTCGGCGTCGTCGACACCGACGGCGACGGCGACGGCGACGGCGACGGCGAGTGGATCGAGGCCGAGTCCGGGATCGTCACGGGGTCCTCCGCCGACGCGGCGCTGGCCTTCGAGTTGCCCCGAGGGCTGCTCCCGGGCGCCGGCAACCCCGAAGCACCGGAGCCGGCGGCGCTCTGGGTCGAGACCGAGGTGCCCGTGGAGGAGGGCTTGCGGTACGCCGTGTCCAACTACTTCGCGTTCGCGGCGTTCGTCCCTGGGGCGCTGGAGGACCATCCGACGACGACGGCGGGTCTGGCTCCCGCCATCGGGGCCAGCGGATGGGGGGCGGTCGAGGCGTTCGCCACCTCGAAGCCGTTCCCGCTCCAGCCGGCGCTCAAGGCGCCGTCGCTCGCGGTGGCCAACAAGGGCCTGGTCATCACCACCGAGCTGCCGGTGCCCACCGCCATCGACGGTCAGTCGGCCACCTCCGTGGTCGATCGCGTCCGGTTGCTCCGCTCCGATCTGACCGCGGCGGCCCCGGGCTACGTCCAGATCGATCGCATCTCCGGGACGATCGAGGTGCGGGCTGCCGACGGTTCGCTGTTGTCGGCCGAGGGGCCATGGGTCGGCGAGGGCCCCGACCCCACCGATCCCGGTGCCCCCGGTGGCATCGTCGTCGACCTCGCCGCGGTCGCCACGCTCCTCGATCTGCCCGCCGATCCGGAGCAGATCGCGGTCTCGGCCGACCGCACCATCGAACTGGCCGACCAGCGCACCATCGTGGCCACGGCAACCGGTGCGGCAGCCTCGGTTGTGAGCCAGGTCACCGAGTCGGTCGACACGGCACCGTCATCGGATCCGGGAGCAGCGGAGGCGGCCGAAGCCACAGGCGCGTCGGAAGGCGCTTCGACGGGCGCGGGTCTGATGCTCGCCGTCGCGGTCGCCGTCGTCGTGGCGCTGGTCGTGGTGGCTGTGCTCTGGTGGCGCCGTCGTGGGGACGGGCCGAAGACATCCGAGCCACGCCGGTCGTCGTCGCCCGACGGTCCGTCACCCGACGAGGTGATCGCGTCGCTCGAGCGCCAGTTCTCCGAGCTCGGCGTGGCGGCGCATCCTTCCGATGAGTCCGACGACCGCGGCGAGCCGTCCCGGCCCTGACCGCCATCGACGGGCTGTCCGGATCGGCCCGCGGTTCGAAATTCTCGGTGGTGCGGGAGTTGCCCTGTCTCCGAATTGTCCGGCGCTGCGGGTAGGTTGCACGGGCTGGGAGATGTGAGGAGAACACGCGAACCATGTCCATGGCAGGAGGCCCGTCGGGTTCCGACGCTGACGACGCCAAGCTCTCGTGGAGAGAACGCGAGATGGTCGCGGCCCTGAAGCGGTTGGCCAACGCGCAGCTCCAGGTTGCGCAGATCGAGGCCACCCTCGCTGAGTCCGCCCACGCGGGCGCGGCCGTCGTGGTCGATCCCGGCGATGTCGCCGAGCTCGAGGACCTGGTTGCCGAGCTGGCGAAGCTGGCCAAGAAGTCTCAGAGCCGGTTCGGCGGCGGCTCGGCTCGAGGGCGGTCCGCCGAGCTCGAAGCCAAGCAGCGGCTGGTGCTCGGTCGGATGGGCTTCGCCAGCTACGAGGACTACGTCGCGGCCTGCCACGCCTCGGCGAGCGCGGCGGACGCAGCGCCGAGCGTCGATCCCGTGGTGGTGGGGTTCGCTCGCCGTGAGCTGGCGGCTGCCGAAGCGGTGTACCGCGAGCTGCTCCTCCTGCCCGACGAGGTCGAGACCGACGATGAAGGCGAGAGCGGAAGCGATCCGGGCGACGACGGGTCGGCGACCACCATCGACCTCACGGGCTGAGGCCGATCGGTCAGCGGTCGGGACCGCGGTACACGGTTCCGCTGGTGCACGTCTCGTGCACGGCCACCGCGGCGAGCCCCGGCAGCGCCGGTGCGAGGCGGTCCCAGATCCACTCGGCGATGCGTTCGCTCGTCGGGTTCTCGAGGCCGTCGATCTCGTTGAGGAACCGGTGGTCGAGGGCGTCGAACACGGGGCGCGACGCGGCGCTGATGTCGGCGAAGTCGATCACCCAGCCGGACTCGGCGCCGACCGTTCCCTCGACGGTGACCCGAACCCGGAACGAGTGGCCGTGCAGGCGGGCGCACTTGTGCCCAGGGGGGACGTTGGGCAGCTGGTGGGCGGCCTCGAAGGTGAGCTCTTTGAAGACTTCCATCAGGGGATCCCGAGGTACTTGTGGGTCTGGACGCTGAGGCGCCAGGTCGGATGGGTGAGGCAGTAGTCGATGGCGAGCTGCGTGTTGGCCACGCGGTCGGGGCCGTCCATCGGTGAGAGCAGGAAGTGGTCGAAGGCGAGGTGCTCGAACCGTTCGGGTTCGGCGCCGATCTGCGGGAACACGAGCTTGAGCTCGTCGCCGTGGCGCACCGCGAGGTCGGTGCCGGCCTTGGGGCTGACGCACACCCAGGTGATGCCATCGACGATCGGCACCGTGCCGTTGGTCTCGACCGCCACGTCGAAGCCCCGGTCGGCCAGCGCGCCGACGACGGTCTCGTCGAGCTGGAGGAGCGGTTCGCCGCCGGTGCACACGACGAGCGCGGGTACGTCAGCGCTCGACGGGTCGCTCCCGGTGCCCGCACGCCAGCAGGCGTCGACCGCGTCGGCGAGCGCGTCGGGCCCCGCGTAGGCGCCACCACCGTCGCCGTCGGTTCCGACGAAGTCGGTGTCGCAGAACTGGCAGATGGCGGTGGAGCGCGACGCTTCGTGGCCGTTCCACAGGTTGCAGCCGGTGAACCGGCAGAACACCGCCGGCCGGCCCGCGTTCATGCCCTCACCCTGCAAGGTGAGGAACAGCTCCTTGACCCGGTAGGTCGATCGGCCGGTGGTCGTCCCGGTGGTCGTCCCGGTGGTCGCGCTCATCGGAGGTCGCTCGATGTCGCGCTCGGAACCGCCTGGGCGTCGTCGATGTAGCGGGTCGGGTCGGCGATGCCGGTCTGGCGGAAGCCCTCGGCGCGGAGGAGGCAGGCGTCGCAGCGTCCGCACGCCGCACCGTCGCCGGCCGGGTCGTAGCAGCTGATGGTCGCTTCGAGGTCGACGCCCAGCTCGGTGGCGAGCGAGATGATCTCGGACTTGTGCAGGTGGAGCAGCGGCGTGTGGATGACGAGGGGCTGGTGGCCCGCCGTGGTTTGCTCGACCCCGGCCCGGGTCGCGAGGTTGGCCATGCGCTGGTAGGCGTCGATGTAGTCGGGCCGGCAGTCCGGGTAGCCGGAGTAGTCCAGGGCGTTGACGCCGATGAAGACGTCGGTGGCGCCGCGCACCTCGGCGAGCGCGAGCGCGAAGGACAGGAAGATCGTGTTGCGGGCCGGCACGTAGGTGATGGGGATCTCGGTGTCGTCGAGGTCCTCGAGGTCGTCGTGCTTGGGTACGTCGATGGTGAGGTCGGTGAGCGCCGACGCGCCGAAGGGCCGGAGGTCGATCTCGGCGATGACGTGCTCGACATCGTGCTGGGTGGCGATGGTGGCGGCCGCTTCGAGCTCGACCGAGTGGCGTTGCCCGTAGCGGAAGCTGAGCGCGACGGGCGAGAAGCCGTCGCGACGGGCGACGGCGAGGCAGGTGGCGGAGTCGAGTCCACCCGAGAGCAGCACGACGGCGGGGCGCGTCCCGTGGAGGTCGGTGGTCACCTCCCGAGGCTATCGGCCGCCGATGGCGCGAAATCCCGACGCCCGTTGCACCTGGGGCGTCGGAGGGGCATGATGACGAGGGTCACTAGGTCGTTTGGCCTAGTGACGAGTGTGTCAGTGGCCTGGCTGGTCCGGTGCGCCGACCAGTTCGCCGTCGATCAGATGTTCGCCGTCAATCCAGGGGAAGTGTCCGTGGCAGCAGGATCATTGCAAGGGTGGCGACTCGAAGGAAGCCCGGCCGCGACAGAGCTGCCGGTCGGCCCCAGCGACCGGGAGGTCATCGACACGCTCCGGCGGGTCGCTCTGGCCCAGGCCCATCTCCAGCGGGCCCAGGCCGAGGCCGACGCGTTGCGGGAGCGCACGGCCCGGGCCGATCACATCCGCGATCGCGTCATCGGCGAGGCGCACGCCGACGTCGAGTGGGCCCAGGCCGCGGCGTTGTCCGCTCCGCGTTCGCGCCGGGCGGCCCGTGAGCTGCGCCTCGCCGCGGCCCGCGAGGCGGCCGCGCTCCGCCTGCACGGGTTCGAGAGCTGGGGCGAGTACGACGCGCACCGCCGCCGCGTCGACACCTCCGATCCGCACCTCTCGTTGGCCGAGCGGGAGACCGAGGCCGCCGCCCAGGCCTGGGGGCTGGTGCAGTCGGCGTTCTCGCCCACCGTCATCATCGACCTCACCGGTGACGACGCCCGCGTCATCACCTGACGCCGGTCCCGGCATCGGGTCCGGAACCGGGTCCCGGCACGGGGTGATGCCCCTCCACCGCTCGGCGGTGGCATGGTTCTACGCTTGACCCCGGGTGGGGTTTGCCGCGGTCTGTCCGATCGCGTTCGTGTCGAGGTCTCATGTTTCGTCGTCCACCCCAGCACCACGTCCGAGCCGAGGGCTCCGTCCGGCCAGGCCGGCCGGTGCTCGCCGCCATCGCCGTGGCGTCCGTCGCTCTGGCGCTCATCGGGGCGTCCTGCTCCGGTGACGACGCCGAACCGGCCGCGCCCTCGCCGACGTCGTTCTCGTTGCCACCTCCCGACGAATCCGACCAGATCCCCACCGTCACGGTTCCCGAGGGCTTCGTGCTCGTCGACGCTCGAGGGGTCCAGCTGACCCCGTTCGATTCGAGGCCGAAGAGCTCCGCCCCTCCGCTTCCGGTGCAGGGCGGCGGCGCGTCGCTCGCCGGGCAGGTCGTCGGCCCGGACGGGCCGGTCGGCGGTGCGTCGGTCCTCATCGAGCGGATCGTGGGCGATCGCACCGGCAGCCTGGTGCTCGGCGCCGACGCCGACGGCCGCTATGCGGTCACCGGCATCCACGGGGGCAAGTACCGCGTGCGGGCCTGGCTCGCCCCGACGCTGGCCACCCGGACGTCGTCGCTCGTCTACCTCGCCGATCTGGACGGCAAGGCCACCGTCGAGGTCGCGGTCGAGCAGTTCACGGGCAAGACCATGCAGATCGGGCTCGACATCACGGCGCTCAACGTGGGCGACTCGGCGCACGTGCGTGCACTGCTCACCAACCAGGTGGTCAACGACTACGGCATCGTCGTCGGTCGAGGGGTCGAGTCCGCGGAGATCGAGCTCACCGCGTCCGGTTCGGCGTCGATGCGCCTCGACGGCGACGACACCGCCACCACCGATTCGCAGGGCCTCGCCCGGTGGAAGGTCACCTGCACCAAGGAAGGCACCACCGGGTTCACCGCGAGCGGCGACGGGGTCACCGCCTCGTTCACCTCGCCGAGCTGCGGCCCGAAGCCCACGACGACGACCACCTCGGACGACGGCGAGCCCGACGTGGCCGCCTTCGCCGTGGGTGAGGAGTTCGACGTGCCTCACTCGGGTGCGCTGCCCGCGGGCAGCTACGAGACGTTCCTCGACGGGTGCAAGACCAGCTACCAGGTGTACGCCGGCGGGCAATGGCAGAAGGAGCGCCGTACGGCCACCGGATCCGACCTGGTGCTGTCCGGGCCCGCGCGTGACTTCAAGCCGGCCGACGGCTCGAAGGGCTGCACCTATCGGAGGCAGTCATGATCGAACGTCGACCGCGGTGGCGGCGGATGAGCCGGACCGCGCTGCGCGTCCTCGTCATCGTGGCGTTGGGCATCCCCATCCTCCTGGCCGGTACCGCGGCATCGGGCTTCGGGATGCTGCTGTTCTCCGACCTCCCGGGCACGGTGCCCGAGCCGAACCCGCAGATCGAGTCCCAGCCCAGCTACGTGTACGACGCGTACGGAACCCAGATCGGCTCGTTCCGCAAGTTCGACGTCACCGTCGAGATGACCAAGGACGACGTCCCCGAGGTGTTGGAGAAGGCGGTGATCTCAGCGGAGGACCGCAACTTCTGGACACACCGCGGCATCGATCCCCAGGGCCTGTTCCGTGCCGCGTGGACGAACTACGAAGAGGGCGAGACCGTCCAGGGCGGTTCGACGATCACCCAGCAGTACGTCAAGGCCACCTACCTCAGCGCCGAGCGCACCGTCACCCGCAAGCTCAACGAGGCGGTGCTGGCCACCCGCGTCGAGCGTGACCTCACCGACGAGTTGGGCTCCACGCGGGCGGCCAAGGAGGAGATCCTCTACCGGTACCTCGACCGGACCTACTTCGGCGGGGGTGCCTACGGCGCTGGTGCCGCGGCCGAGACCTACTTCCACAAGAACGTCCGCGACCTCACGCTGTCCGAGGCGGCGCTGCTCGCCGGCGTCATCCCGTCACCGTCGCTCCTCGGTCCCCGCGACAACCCCTTCGCCGCCGAGACGGTTCGGAGCCAGGTCCTCGACGACATGCTCGAGACGGCCGCCATCACCCAAGCGGAGTACGACGACGCCATCGCCCGGCCGGTCTGGTATCTGGCGTACGGGCCGGCCCCCACCGATCAGAGCTACACGATCGTCCACCAGCCCCCCGTAAACGGCGCCACCAACTTCCCCTACTTCGTCGACTACGTGCGCGAGTACCTCATCGAGCGGTACGGGCCCGAGATCGTCGACCAGGGCGGTCTGCGCATCGAGACCACGCTCGACCCCTTCATGCAGAACATGGCCGAGACATCGGTCGCCCAGGGGCTCGGCAACACGAGCTACCCGTTGGAGATGTCGCTCGTGTCGATCGAACCGTCCACGGGCTTCGTGCGTGCCTTCGTCGGAGGACGTGACTTCGCGCAGAGCCAGGTGAACCTGGGCCTGGGCGGTTCGTCGGGCATGCAGGCCGGCTCGTCGTTCAAGACCTTCACCGTGGCGACCGCCCTGGAGCGGGGCTACACGCCCGAGACGTCCTACGGCGGGAGCGGAGGGTGGTCGATCCCGGGCTGCACCGACCCGGTGGGCTGCTCGGTGCGCGGCGGGTCGGGTGGCACCATGCGGTCGGCCACGGCTTCGTCGAGCAACGTGTACTTCGCCCAGCTCGCCTACGACGTCGGCGCCGACAAGATCGCCGAGATGGCCAACCGGCTGGGCGTGTCGCGCATCGGCCTCGACCGCTCGTACGGCCTGTCGATCACCTTCGGCGCCTACACCGTGTCGCCCCTCGACATGGCGGCGGGTTACTCGACGATCGCGAACCACGGCACCCGCCTGAGCGCGACGCCGGTGGTCAAGGTGGTCAGGCCGGACGGGACCACGCTCGAGGACAACACGTCGCGGGTGGGCGAGCAGGTCCTCGACCCGGCCATCGCCGACACCACGACCGACATGTTGCGCGGCGTGATCGACGGTGGAACGGGCAAGTCGGCCAACATCGGCCGTCCCGCCGCGGGCAAGACCGGTTCGGCCGACGAGAACAAGGCAGCATGGTTCGTCGGCTACACACCTCAGCTCGTCACCGCGGTGTGGATGGGCTACGCCGACAAGCCGCAGCCGCTGCGCAACATCAACGGCGTCGGTGAGGTCTTCGGAGGAACGATCCCGGCCAAGACCTGGGCCACGTTCATGAAGCAGGCCATGGAGGGCCGGCCCGTGATGGACTTCACACCTCCGGGTCCCCTTCCGATGCCCGGTCAGTCCGTTACCGTCGAACCGGCCCGTCGGAAAGCTCAGCAGCGACCCGTCGGGACGATCCCCAACGATTGCGGGGGCCCCTGTGTGCAGTCGCCGTCGCTGCCCGCGCCGTCGGCGCCCACGACGACGACCACGACGGCGGCGACGACGACGACGGTCGGTGGTCCGGCCGACGAGAGCGCTGGTGGGTCGACCACCACGACGAAAGCGAACACACCATGAGCCCCGACGACAAGCTGTCCGACTGGGCCTCCCATGCGGTCGCGCCGGACGATCCGCCGGAGCCGTCGGAAGGTCACCTCGACTCCGCCGACGACGCGCTCACCAAGCTCTTCGGCGACGAGGTCACCCCCGACGTGACCACGTCCCGACCGGTGCGCATCGATGCCGACCCGGTCACCGGCCCGGTGCCGTTGGTCAACTCCACCCCGGCTGTCTCCACCCCGGCTGTCTCTGAACCGGCCCGTCCCGATCTTGCTGGCTCCGATCTGCCCGATGCCTACGTCGGCGACGACGACGGCGAGCTCCCAGGCGGGGTCGACGGACGATCGCGGCGAGAGCGACACCGGGACTGGCGCCGCACCGAGAAGGCCCGGCGGGCCGCGGCGCAGAAGTCGGTTCGGTTCCCGATCTTCACCCGGTCGATCCTGCTGTGGATGCTGATCCTGGCGTTGGTCAGCGTCGCGTTCGGCGCCAGCGGTGCGTTCTGGTGGGCCAACTTCAACTACCGGGTCAGCGAGATCGAGCAGAGCCAGGATGACTTCGAGAGCCGGTCGCTCGACGCTCAGGCATCCATCGAACAGATGCGCGAAGACGCGCTCGCCCAGATCGACACCGCCATCTCGCCCATGCAGGCCTTCCTGTCCGAGTCGCAGATGTTGCAGTTCGGCCAACTCCTGTCACCGTCGGTCTACGAGGTCGCCACCCTCGACGATGAGGGCCTCGCGTCGGCCGGTGCCGCGTTCGCGGTGATCGAGGACGGCACCGACACCTACTTCGTGACGTCCTACGCCACGGTCAAGGCGGCCACGGTCGAACCGGCTCCTCCGCTGTCGATCCGCAAGGACGGCGCGGACATCCCGGCCAGGGTGTGGAACTGGGATCCGACCCGCGACCTCGCGCTGATCAAGGCGCCGAGGTCCGGAGTGCAGATGCTCGACTGGGTGCCCGGCAACGATCAGGTCGGCTCGGTGGGCTCGCGCATCTTCCCGGTGAGCGGGACGGGAGGCAGCGGCGCCACGCTCACATCGGGCCTCATCATCGACCAGTCGGCTGACGGGTTCCAGCACACGGCACCGCTCGCCCCGCAGTTCCGGGGCGGTCCGATCGTCACCTCCGACGGCAAGATCCTCGCCGTCGCGTCGCTGCAGTACGCACCCCTCGGGTTCGACACAGGACCGCAGATCCACTTCGCCGTTCCCGTCGACCAGGTCTGCCAGCGACTCATCTCGTGCAGCGGTGGCACCCGGACCCCGGCGGCCGAAGGTGGTTGATCCGCGCACCCCGGTGATCGTCGGGGTGGGCCTGGCCGACCAGCACGGCGACGATCCGACCGAGCTGGTCGAGGCGCTCTCGCTCATGGTGCGGGCCGCCGAGCAGGCGATCGGCGACAGCGGTGCCCCCGATCTCGGCCAGGCCGTCGACCTGGTCGCGGTGCCGGGTGGCTCCTGGGGCTACCGCGACGCCGGCCGGCTCGTGGGCGAACGGATCGGGGCGGCGGCGCCGACGACGGTGCACGCCGAGATCGGCATCGTGCAGCAGGACCTGCTCACGCTCGCCGCCGAGCAGATCGCCTCGGGCGACATCGAGGTCGCGCTCGTGGTGGGAGGCGAGGCACGGCACCGCGAGGTCCGCGCCAAGGTCACCGCCACGACCGTCGAGGAGACCAGCCAGGCCGACGACGTGCATCCCGACACCGTGCTCAGCGCGGAGTCGATGGGCATCGCCGACCTCGAGATGACCCGCAACCTGGTCACGCCGGCGGTGTCGTATGCGCTGATGGAGAACGCCCTGGCCCACGCTCGGGGGCGGACGCCCGACGAGCACCGGGCGGTGCTCGGTGCTCTCGAGGAGTCGTTCGCGGCCGTGGCGCGGGGGAACCCCTGCGCCTGGGACCGGTCGGGTCCGTCGGCCGAGGAGATCGTCACGCCGTCGGCCGACAACCGCATGATCTCTTCGCCCTACACCAAGGTCATGTGCTCGCAGTGGAACGTCGACCAGGCCGCGGCGGTGCTCGTGTGCTCGGCCGAGGCGGCGGCGCGGTTCGCCGTCGCGCCGGACCGCTGGGTGTTCCTCCACGGCGCCACCGTGTCGAACCACACGGTTCCGGTCATCCAACGCGCCGACCTGCACCGCTCGGTCGGCGCCGAGGTCGCGGCCCGACGGGTGCTCGAGCTCGCCGGCATCGGAGCCGACGACCTCGCCCACGTCGACCTGTACAGCTGCTTCCCGCTCGCGGTGCAGGTGTACGCCGACGCGCTGGGCCTGCCCCTGCCAGGTGTACCTCTGCTCGGTGCACCTCTGGCCGATGAGGAGGCTGGCGACGGGGACGGCGGGGACGGCGGGGATGGCGGAGCGCGACCGCTCACGGTCACCGGTGGCATGAGCTTCGGTGGGGGACCGCTCAACAACTACGTGCTCCAGGCCTTCGCCGTGCTGGTGGAGCGTCTGCGGGGCGAGCCCGGCTCGTTCGGGCTGAGCTCGAGCGTGAGCGGCTATCTCAACAAGCAGGCGTTCAGCATCTGGTCCACGACCGCGCCGACCGAGGGGCCGTGGCCCGCGATCGACGACGTCACCGACGACGCGGCCGAGGCCGACATCGTCTTGCCGGTGCACGACTCGTTCACGGGGGTCGGCACGATCGCCGGGTGGACCGTCGAGCACCTGGGCGGCGAGCCCCACCGAGCTGTCGTCGTCGTCGACGTCGATCTCGACGGCGTTCGGTCCCGCACCCTCGCGTCGACCGGCGACGCCGACACGTGCGCCGCGATGCTGAGCGGGGACTGGATCGGAACCCGCGTCGACGTGCGCGACGACGGCTCGTTCCGCCTCGAAGCCTGACGCCGGGCTGGACAGCTACGCCGAATCGGCCGGGTCTTGCCAACCGGTTCGGGCAGCGGGTGGGGTTTCCTCTGTAGGCTCCCGTCCGTCTGGGAGCACTTCTGGGAGGAATTGCCATGACGGATCAGTCCGGAGCTGGGGGTGCGTGGCACCCCGATCCGCTCAACCGGTACAGCCAGCGGTGGTGGGACGGTGCCGCGTGGACCGACCAGGTCGTCGACGCCACCGGGCAGACCATCACCGACCCGATGGGCGTGACCGCCGCGCCGGCCGTCGACGCGACCATCGTCGACCCCGTCGCCGAAGTCGGTACCACGACGGTGTTCGGCGCGCCGCCGCCTCCCGGGGCCGTCGCCGCGGGGACCGCCGGCGGTGCGGGTGCCGCGGGCCTCGGTGCCGCGAGCGGCTTCTCGCCGTCGCCCGCCTCGGGTTACGCCGTCGCTCCGGTCACGGCCAAGTCGAGCAACGGCATGGCCATCGCCGCGCTCGTCTTGGGCGTCGGATCGCTGTTCTTCTGCTGGATCCCGTTCTTCGGCCTCGTGTGCCTGCCCTTCGCCCTCGGTGGCGTGGTCCTCGGCGTGCTCGGCCTGTCCGCGGCCAAGAAGACCGGTACGGGCAAGGGCATGGCGCTGGCCGGCCTGGTCACCGGTGCGCTGGCCATCGTCGCCGCCATCTTCATCACCGTCGCCGTGTCGGTGTGGGTCGACAACACGTCCGACGACCTGTGGAGCGACTACAACTCCGATCCGTCCAACGGCGTCTGCAACCCCAACCGCACGTGGGAGGATCCCGACTGCTGAGGCGCGGTCCGCGGTGAGGTTCAGCCGGCGTTGATGGTGGCGAGGGCCTCGCCGGTGTGCTTCTTGACGCCGAACTGCGAGTTGAACACCTTGCGCACGACGCCTTCGGGATCGATCACGTAGGTGACGCGGCCGGGGAGGAGACCCAGTGTCTTCGGCACGCCGAAGGACTTGCGGATCTTGCTGTCGGGGTCGGCGACCAGCTTGAACGGCAGGTTGTGCTTCTCGGCGAACTTCCGCTTCGACTCCTCGTCCTGGCTCGAGATGCCGATCACCTCGGCGCCGGCATCGGTGAAGTCCTCGTAGGCGTCGCGGAACGAGCACGCTTCGACCGTGCACCCCGGTGTGTCGTCGGCCGGGTAGAAGTAAGCGACCACCCATGTGCCGCGGTAGTCGCTGAGGGTCAACGCCTCGCCGTGCTGGTCGGTGAGGGTGAAATCGGGAGCCGGATCGCCGGCGCGGATCGATGCCATGGGAGGTGCAAGGCAGTCGGAGGCCGCGCTATTCCCTGCTGCACTACCTTTGCGGGATGCGCTGCATCGCAGTGGTGAATCAGAAGGGCGGCGTGGGCAAGACCACGATCGCGCTCGGGCTCGCGTCGGCGGCCGCTCATGCCGGTCTGCGCGTGGTGGTCATCGACCTCGATCCGCAGGCGAACGCCACGACCGGCCTCGCCGTGTGGGACCCGCCGCTGACCATCGACAAGGCCCTCGAGGTCGACCGGCCGGGTGTGCTCGCCGACGTGCTCTCCGATTCCGGGTGGCCCGCCGATCTGGGTCCCACGGTGCGAGTCGCGCCGAGCTCGCCGGCCCTCGCCGCGCGCGAACCGCAGCTGGCCAACGATCCCATCGGGGCCCAGGACCGTCTCCAGGTGGCGATGGAAGGCCTCGATGCCGACCTCGTCATCATCGACTGCCCTCCCTCGCTCGGCCTGCTCACCGTCAACGGCCTCTTCGCCGCCGACCAGGCGCTCATCGTCACCGAACCCGCGGCGTGGGCTTCCGACGGCGTGCAGCAGATCCTGCGCACCGTGAACCGCATCGGCCAGCGTCGTGGCGGCGAGCTCACCGTGGCCGGCATCGCGGTCAACCGCCTCGGACGCACCCGCGACGCCAGGTACTGGCACGAGCAGCTCGTCGAGCACTACGGCGATCAGGTCATCCCGCCGGTGCACCTCCGTGCCGCGGTGGCCGAGGCCGCCGCCCAGTCGTTGCCCGTCCACCGGCTCGGCAACCGGGCTGGTGCGGCCGAGGCCGCCGCCGAGCTCGACGTGCTCTTGGCGCGAATCTTGCCCCCTGCCCCGTCTTCAGGAGAACCCGATGGCGTACGACCCGCAACGCTCGCGTCCCCGCCAGCCGGTCTCTGACGACGAGACGGCTCCGGTCGACGCGATCCTCGACGAGCTCGCCGACGAGGCCGAGGCCGACGCCGCCGAGCGTGCCGGCATGGCCGATGTCGTCGAGGCGCTGGTGGACGAGATCGTCGAGGACGAGGCCATCATCGACGCCCTCGCCGCACAGCCCCCTGAGCTCGTCGAGGTCGTCGAGGTCGAGGAGCAGGTCGTCGCCGTCATCGATGCCACACCGCAGCTGCCCGAAGGCGTCGAGATCGAGGTCCACGACGACGAGATCGTGGTGCACACCGCCGGTGCCGACGTCGAGGTCGCCGCATCGGGGGTCGACGTCATCGTGCACACCGACGACGCCGACGTCGACGTGAACTCGAGCGACGACGTCGTGGTCGTCAGCACCGCCGACGACGAGATCGTCGTCGATGTCTCACCGGTCAGCCACGACCTGGCCGGCCAGGACGTCGTCGGGCGTTCGGGCCGAGCTCGACCTGTCGCCGCGGTCGCCGTGCTCGTCGCGCTGGTGGGGGTGTTCGTGTGGCTCCGACGTCGCCGACGGTCGACCGACTGAACGGGCCACGATGCCCCACGGCGGGTGCTTCAGGTGCCTGGCGCGGAACGAGAGGCGACGACCTGTTGTCGACCCCCGGCAGCTCGCGGCGAACCGACCGCTCGTCGCTGAGTAGGATGCCGCCTGTGGAACGGAGGCGAGGGTGAGTTCCTGGAACCGGCGTCTCTCGGCCGCTCAACAGCGGCCGACGGCGCGCGTCGCCTTCTCCAAGGAGGAGCTGCTCCAGGAGGCGGCGGCGCTCCACGTCGAGCCTGACGACCAGGCCGCCTTGCTCGCCCTGGCCCGCATCGCCATGGAGCGGCCCGGCTATCGGGCCACGATCTTGGTGGGAACGACAGCGGGCCCCGACTCCGAGCTGCTGTTCGAGGTGTTCGGCACCGACGCCGGCCCCATCGCTCGCACGCTGGGCGAGCTGCCGCCCGCCGATGCCCCCGCGACCGCCGCACCGGAGTCGGCACCATCGGCTGATCCGCCGGTCGACGCCGATCGGCGCGACGACGGACCCGACATCTTGCCGATCCTCACCGACACCGTGGTCGAGACCCCCGATCTCGTGGCGGTGTTCGCATCGGTCGGACACGACGCGTTGTGGGCCAACGACGCCTTCGTGGCGCTCATCCCCATCCGTGAGGGCGACGGTGTGTGGTTCGTCGAGCTGCTCGACGAGTGGTCGAAGGGCCACTTCGAGGTCAAGGTCCTCCCGGCGCTCGTGAAGTACGGGCGCTGGCGAGGACGGCTCACCTTGCTCACCGGCAACGGCGAACCCTTGCCGGTATCGGCCGTGGTCGTGGCCCATCGCGACCCGCGGGGTGAGATCGAAGCCATCTCCATGGTCGCCCGCGACCTCGCCGACCTCCGGTTGGCCGAGGAACGGGTGGCGGCGAGCGAGACGCGGTTCGCGGCGTTGGTCGAGCACGTGAGCGACGTCATCGCGGTGCTGGGTGGCGATGGAAGCGTCCGCTACGCGAGCCCGGCGGTCGACCGCATCCTCGGCCGGGCCGAAGGGTCCATGGCGGGCACGAACCTCCTCGACCTGATCCATCCCGACGATCGCCCGGACGACATCATCAGCCTCGCCCAGGCCGACGAGCACGGCATCGGCGAACCGGTCGAGCTGCGGCTGCAGAGCAGCGACGGTTCGTGGCGCTACCTCGAGATCGTGGTCAGCGACCTGCGGTCCAACCCGGCGATCGAGGGGCTCGTGCTCAACGCCCGCGACGTCACCGAGCGGGTCGAGACGGTGCAGAACCTCGCCACGAAGGCGTTCACCGATCCGATGACGGGCCTGCCCAACCGGATGCGGATGCTCGACCGCCTGGGCCAGGCGTTGCAGGACGACGCGCCGGCCAGCTCGGCGTGCCTGCTGCTCCTCGACCTCGATCACTTCAAGGCGATCAACGATGGCTACGGCAAAGACGTCGCCGACGCCGTGGTCGTCCAGACGGCGGCGCGCCTCGCGTCGGTGGCGAGCGACGACATGACCGTGGCCCGTCTCCGCAGCGACGAGTTCGCCGTGCTGGCCCCCGGGGTCACCGATCGCGACACGGCAACCGAGCTCGCCGATCGGCTGCGCGCCACCGTTGCCGAACCGATCGACGTCCTCGGACGCACGGTCACGGTCAGCGCGACCATCGGCGTGGCGTTCAACGCCGCAGGTCACGATCCCGAAGATCTCCTCCACGACGCCGATCACGCCCTGGCCGTCGCCAAGGAAGCGGGCCGCGACCGGGTCGAGGTCTTCACCGACGAGATGCGCGAGCAGGTCACCCAGCGCCGGACCATCGAGCAGCGCCTGCGTCAGGTGCTCGACGCCGAGCAGGTCGTGCTCCACTACCAGCCGATCGTCGACCTCCAGAGTGGACAGGCGGTCGGCGCCGAGGCGCTGCTTCGCGTGCACGACGGTGACGGCATCCTGCTCTCGCCGGCCGGGTTCGTCGACGCGGCGGAGTCCAGCGGTCTGATGAGTCAGCTGGGATCGCAGATCCTGCAGGTCACCGCTCGCCAGTTGGCCGCATGGGACGCCGACCTCGACGACGCGCCCGGGGAGATCTCGATCAACGTCTCGCTGCGCCAGCTCGCCGACTCCGAGCTCGCCGAACGCGTCCGAGCGGCGCTCGACGAGGCGGGTCTCGACCCGCACCGCCTGTGCATCGAGCTGACCGAGAGCGTGTTCCTGGGCCACCAGGCCATCGTCGACTCGAGTGTCGCCGAGCTGCGCGACCTCGGCGTGCGCATCGGCATCGACGAGTTCGGCTCGGGCCAGTCCTCGCTGGCGTACCTCAAGCGGTTCCCGCTCGACTTCGTGAAGATCGATCGGTCGCTCGTGGCCGGGCTCGGTCACAACGACCAGGACACGGCCATCGTCCGGGCCACCCTCGACCTGGCCCACAACCTCGACCTCGTCGTCACGGCGGTCGGCGTCGAGTCGGCCGAGCAGCGCGAGATGCTGGTGCTGCTCGGTTGCGACCGGGCCCAGGGGTTCTTCTTCGGCGCTCCGCTTCCGGGGGAAGAGTTCGGCCACATCGCCGTCTGAGCTGTCCGTGTGACCGGGCGATCAGCAGCTGGGGCATGATGGCAGCGTGTACGACAACCTCCTTGTGCCGTACGACGGTTCCGCGGCGGGACGAGCTGTGCTGGGTCCGACCAAGGACCTGGCGTGGCGGCTCGGCGCGCGAACGGTCATCGTCAGCAACAGCGACGCCAGCGAGAAGGCGTCGACCCGTGCGCTGAAGCAGAAGGCGCAGTCGCTGAGCGGCCCGGACACCGACTTCTGGATCGACCACGATCGCTCGCTCGCCGACGCGGTCCTCGCCGCGGCCGAGCACCGGTCGAACCCGCTCATCTGCCTCGCGGTGCGACCGAGGAGCGGGCTGACCCTTCGCCGGGCTGTGCTCGACTTCGCCGTGGCGCGCATCTTGATCCAGGCCTCGGTCCCGGTGATGATCGTGGGACCTTCGGCCGACGTCACGGTGGGGCTCGCGACGAACGAGCTGGTGGCGTCGCTCGACGGGTCGCCCGAGTCCGAGCAGATCTTGCCGCTGGCCGCCCGTTGGGCCCGCGAGCTGCACGCGCCGCTCACGCTGGTGGGCGTCAGCCGGACGCCGGCCGAGCAGTCTCGTTCCGAGCGCCGCTACCTCGATGACCGGCTCGCGCTGCTGCCGTCGGGCAAGGACCCGACCCGTTCGCACCTGATCGAGGCCGACGAGCCGGGCAAGGCCATCTGCGCCTACCTGAGGGAGCGCCCGGGTGCCCTCATGATGATGAGCACCCACGGACGCAGCGGCGTCGACGAGGAGCCCCTGGGCAGCGTGGCGCAGTCGGTGCTGCTCCACGCGTCCCGCCCCGTCATCTTCCGACGCCCCACCGCGGCTCAGGTCGAAGGTCCCACGGGGGGCGACGCGCCACCTCCCAAGCGTGAGGTCTGGCTCAACCTGCCCGACTAGGACGCTGTCGTGGCGGTCGGGTCAGGGCGTGAAGGCCAGGTTGTCGAGCACGCGCTCGGCGAGGTCGACGTCGCCCTCGATCCCCAGGCCGCCGCGGGCCTCGGCCTCGGCCCGGTCGAAGCGACCGCCGCACAGGGCCACGAAGCTGATGGACGGGAGCACGATGCGCACGGTCGGGTCGGCCGGTGCGTCGGGGACGACCTTCGCTCGTCCGTCGACCACGATGTTGAAGCCGTCGACCGCGCCGTCGCGCAGCTCGAACACCACCGATGAGCCGTCGGGTGCACCAGCTCGTTTGCCGACCACGAATCCGAGTGCGGACGGGAACCTGGTGGTGAGGATCGTCTTGGGGACCTCGCCGTGCTGATGGCCGGGCCGGTCGAGCGCGACACGGATGTCCTGCTCGTGCATCCAGCAGTCGAACAGCCGCACCTCCATGAACTGGCGGTAGGGCACGTCGCCGATGGGGGAGGGTCCGACCCGGTCGAGGTCGTCGTCGGTCATGGCGACGAGCGTGGCGGTGCGCGCCGCGGTGACCGTCCGGAGCTCGTCGAGCACCTCGGCCCCGGTCGACGGGCGACGCACCTCGATGTAGGTCTCCAACATGGCGTTGATCGGGTCGGTGATGTGGTCGAGGTGGTCGACCGGCACGTCGGGCGCGGGCTCGCCCATCAGCATCAGCTCGATGCCGACGGTGTGCGCGATGCAGTCCTGCACGGTCCAGCCCGGTAGGGGGGCCTGGGTCTTCCAGTCCTGCTCGGTGAAGGTGGAGCACAGCGCGTCGAGCGCGCCCCACTCTTCGATCAGCAGCGGGATGACGGGGTCGCTCACCGGTTCCTCACAGGTCTTCGACGGTGAAGGTCTCGAGGTCGCGCTCGAGGCTCGACTCGAACTTCGTGATGGTCGAGCCGCGCAGGTTGGTGCGGGTCTCGCGGAACGCGCTCTTGCGGAGGTTGTCAGCGAGGTGGTGGGCACGTTCGACCGCGGTGGGCACGACGGACTCGGCGAGCACGACCTCGTCGAGGTAGCCGGCTTCGACGGCGCCGGCCGGATCGTAGATGTGGGCGAGCGAGATGGCCCGGTTGAGGTGGTTGCGCGCCAGCGTGGCCTCGGCGAGGTCGACGGCGAACAGCGGCATCGGCATGCCGATGGCGACCTCGGGGAGCCCGATCTTGAAGTTGCCGTCGGCGCCGATGCGCACGTCGGCGGCCATGAGGAGGATGGCTCCCATGGCGAGGGCGTGGCCGGTCACGCCGAGCACGACGGGTGCCGGGAAGCCGTAGATGCGCACGGCCAGCTCGGCGCCGACCCGCAGGAGGTCGCGGGCCTCGTCGGGTCCGGACTTCATGGTCTCGAGGTCGAAGCCGGCCGAGAACTTCCACTCGCGTCCGACGATGGTGAGGGCGTCGACGTCCTTGTCCTCGGCCTCGGTCAGCGCGTCGTGGAGCTGCTTGCCCAGCTCGTGCGAGATGGCGTTGGCCTTGCCGTCGTCGATGCGGATGATGCCAACGGAGCCGTCGAGCTCCAGGGTCACGAGGGAGTCGGTCATGGTCGAGACGCTAACGGCCAAGCAGGGACGGGCGCAGATCCGAACGGCACCTGGCGCGGGCGAGGTGGCGGACCACACCCGCGGGTCGCGTCGGATGGTCGCCCGGGCAACACGGGGACGCGGCGAATTCTCGACCAGGCGGGAACCAGGTGGGGGGTGACCCACGTCTCATCGGTGGGAAGGCCGCCCAACTGGGTGGGACACGAGGAGGAAGCGATGACCGTTCGTCGAGTGGTGGCCGGAGCGTTGGCGGCCGGATGTCTGGTGTTGGCCGTGGGATGTGGGTCGAGCGGCGACGACTCGTCCACATCGGAAGCCAAGGTGGCCAGGTCGGCCGACGCGCAGGCATCGGTGTCGTCCGGTCGAGGCGACGACGACACCGGGGGCGATGCGCTCGCCGCGACCGACGACGTGGCGGGCGATGTCGGCCCGTCGTCGGAGGTCGCCGCCGCAGGTGCGCCGGGTGCGCCGGGTGGGCAAGGGGCCGAGACCCAGAGCGGCACCGATGCGGTGGATGCCGCACCGGCGTCGGTCGGCCGTTCGATCGTGTCGACGGCGATGGTCACCGTCGAGTCCGACAACGTGATCGAGGCACGCCAGCGCTCGGCAGCGATCCTGACGTCGGCCGGCGGAGCGATCTTCGACGAGCAGACGGAGCTGGGTGATCGGGGCCGCACCACGCTGACGCTGCGGGTCCCGCCCGACCAGTTCGAGTCGGTGCTCGCTCAGCTCGGACAGGTCGGCAAGCTCACGACGCAGGACATCTCCACCGAAGACGTGACGTCGCAGGTCGTGGACCTCGATGCCCGCGTGGCGGGCGCGCAGGCCAGCGTCGATCGGATGCGTCTGCTGATGAGCCAGGCGTCGACCGTGATGGAGATCGCGGCACTGGAGGACGAGCTGGCGTCGCGAGAGACGAACCTCGAGGTGCTCAAGGGTCAGCAGCGCACGCTTGAGGGTCGGGTCGACCTGGCGACCATCGTGCTCACCGTGACGCCGCCCCCGGCCGTCGCTCCCGCCCCACCCCCCGAGGAGCCGAGCGAGCTGCCGACGTTCGTCGAGGGCCTCGCCAACGGGTGGGAGGTCGTTGTGACGACGCTGACCGTCCTCGCCGCCGCGGCGGGTTGGGTCGTGCCGTTCGTGCCGTTCGTGATCGCCTTCGCCGTGGCCGTGCGCTGGTACCGCCGCCACCACCGGGCCGCATCCGATGCGCACGGCGCGCACCTCCCCCCTCCTCCCCAACCCGCGGCGTGACCCCCCGGGGATGAGCCCGACGTCGCCGCCGGCGGTGACGGTGACGTGCTGGAGGTGGCGTGGCACATTGTCGGCATGGCTTCCGACGGGTCCGATCCCACCGACGACACGTACACCCATGGTCACCACGAGTCGGTGCTGCGCAGCCACTCGTGGCGCACGGCCGAGAACTCGGTGGGCTACGTGCTCCCGCATCTCAGCTCGGGCATGGCGCTCCTCGACATCGGGTGCGGTCCGGGGACCATCACGTTGGGTCTGGCCGAGCGGGTGGCTCCGGGCCGGGTCGTGGCGATCGATCGTGCCCAGGAGATCGTCGACCAGGCCTCGGCGCGGGATCGCGGCGCCACCGAGATCGAGTTCCGCGTCGGTGACGTGTACGCCCTCGACTTCGACGACGAGTCCTTCGACGTCGTCCACGCCCATCAGGTGCTGCAGCACCTGACCGAGCCGATCACCGCGCTGGAAGAGATGCGTCGGGTGCTGCGCCCGGGTGGTCTGCTGGCCGTGCGTGAGAGCGACTTCGGGTCCTTCGTCTGGGCTCCGTCCGAACCGCAGCTCGAACGATGGCTGGAGCTGTACTTCGAGGTCACCGCGGCGAACGGCGCCGACGCCGCGGCCGGTCGCCACCTGCTGGGCTGGGCCCAGCAGGCCGGCTTCACCCAGGACAACATCGAGATGTCGGCCACCACCTGGACCTTCGCCGACGAAGACCGTCGCGAGTGGCTGGCAACCCAGTGGGCCGACCGAACGAGGTACTCCGCCTTCGCCCAGCAAGCCCTCGAGTACGGCCTCGCCGACCCCGAAGAGCTCGAGCAGATAGCCCAAGGCTGGCTCCACTGGATGACCCAACCCGACGCCTTCTACATGCAACCAAGCATGGAGATCCTCGCCCGGAGGTAGGCCGGCGACTCGGTGGCATCGCCCCAAGGGGCGACCACCTTCAGGGGTGGGTGCTGGCCCGAGTCGGCCCGAGTCGGCCCGGTGGCGTCGAGCGGAGGTCGCCGCTGGCGCGAACCGTCGCCGCTGGCGCGACGGTGTCGCCGTGCCGTGCCGTGCCGTGCCGTGCCGTGCCGTGCCGTGCCCTGTCGTGCCGGGCCCTTCGGGCCGTCCCCCCTCAGCCGGGACTGGCGGCTCGGGCGAGGGCGTTCAACGTGGCGATCATGGACTCGCGGTTGTGCTGCGGACGGTCCTTCACGCCGGTCACCCATCGGCTGATCTTGCGCATGAACCAGCCTCGTTGGTCGGTCCAGGTCTCGGTGACCCTCGTTCGGTTGCCGTCGAGCTCGAAGTGGTACGACCAGCGCGACACGCGCCAGGGGCCGCCGCGCACCTCGAAGGCGAACGCCGTGCCGGGGGTGGCCTCGACGACGCGGCACGTCGTGGCCCATCTGCGCCACCGGCGGTGGTTCAGGCCGACGAATCGTGCGCCGACGACCGGTGCATGGTGCCGTGAGATCCAGCGCGCGCTGGTGATCTCAGGAGACCACTCGCCCATGCGGGTGACGTCGGAGACCATGCGCCAGAGGCGTTCGGGTGACGCGTCGATGAGCCGGGTGGCGCTCACCGAGCCGCGTCCCGCTCGGCGGGCGTGGCGGCTCGACCTGCGCCAGGTGTGGCTGCCGGGTCGGCTGCGGGTCCAGCCGGGGCCGGTCTCGTCGGGGACGGCGGACACGTTCATGACGGGTGCGCGCCCACGCAGAACTCGTTGCCTTCGGGGTCGCCCATGATGTTCCAGCGAAACTCGTCGAAGTCGTGCTCGGCGATGAGAGACCCGCCGAGCTCGACGACCCGGGTGGTGGCGGCGGCGATGTCGTCGACGACGAGGTCGACGTGCACCTGGTTGGGTCCGGGCTTGGGGTGGTCGACGAGCTGGAGGGCGATGCCGACGCCGCCGGGGGTCTGCGGGCGCAGCCAGACGAAGAAGCCGGGGACCTCGCGGGCGACATCGACGCCGAGGAGGTCGGTCCAGAACTCGGTGGCCTGCTCGAGGTCGCGCACGTTGATGACTGCGCTCGTGAGGGTGGCCGTCGGCGTCGTCATGAGGACCTCCGGTGCGCGGACTGGCGTCGCCCCCGAACCTACTGCCCTCGTCCCGAAATTGGCTGCGTTCGGGGATGGTCGACGTCGCCGCGTCGCCGCGTCGCCGCGTCGCCTCAGACGAGGAGGTGGCGTGCCGAGTAGACCGGGAGGTCGATGTAGCTGAGCACGCCGGGTTCGGCGGCGACGACAGCCGGGATGGCGTTGATGACGTGCATGGCGGTGGCGAGGCAGCCGGCGTGGTTGTGGTCGCCGATGTCGGAGCTCAGCGAGAGCTCGAGGTGCAGGTTCGGTTCGCCCTTGACATCGATCTTGTAGCCGTCGCCCTGGGGCCAGTGGGGGGCGTCGCCGTCGCGCAGGCGGGTGACGTGCTCGACGATGATGCGGGCCTCCAGCTCTCCATCGGCGTTGGCGACCATGCCCCGGATCTCGAAGTGCATGCCCGAGATGGTGCCGACCTCGATCGTGCCGGAGTCGATCTCGAAGCTCTCGTCGGCGTAGATGATCTCGTTCCACTCTTCGATGCCGGCGAGCTCCACGTCGAGGGCGGCGGCGACCATCTCGATCACCGGTCCCCAAGCAAGGGTGGTGGAGCCCGGCGCGAGCAGCAGCGACTCGGCGGGGTCCTTCTTGCCGAAGCCCATGATGTCGAACATCGTGAACGGGTTGTCCCACGTGGCGTAGTTGACGATCTCGGCCATGCGCACGGAGTGGACCTCCTTGCACAGGGCGAGCGACGGGATGGTGATGCCGGCGTTGCCGAAGCCGGGGTCGATGCCCGACGTGTAGAAGCTGGTGCCGCCTTCGAGGCACGCGGACTGGATCCGGTCGTAGGTCTGGCGGGACCGTTCGGTGTCGAGGTGGAGGAGGGCGACGAACGAGGTGTTCACCACGTTCTTGCCGGCGACGAGCATCTTGCAGATGTCGTCGATGACGCCGTCGGGCCGCAGGTCGCTGTTGGCCATGTAGACGACGACGTCGGCGTCGACGTCGTAGAGGAGGTGGTCCATGTCCTGGGTGGAGACCACGCCGACGGGCTCGCTGCCGCACACCTCGCCGGCGTCTCGTCCGGCCTTGCTGTCGGAGTGCACCCAGAGCCCGACGAGCTCGAGGTCGGGGTGCGCGGCGATGGCGGGCACCGAGTGGATGCCGACGGTGCCGGTCGCCCACTGGATCACGCGGTAGGTCATGGAAGTTCCCCCTCAGAAACAACCGCCAGCTGATTCGCTGACGTGGCCGTCACCGTAGCCTCTTCGTGTTCTGAACCGGTCGGCCGGGGCACCGACGAGCGGGACTCGCCGCTGAGCGGATCACGACCTCACGGGGTCGTCGTGGTCACGGCCTCGGCCAAGTCGTGGCCGTTCTCGGTGAGCAGCGTGGCGGTGATGATGACGGGTTCGACGCCGAGGTTCTCGCCGAAGTGGACCATGTCGCCCAGCTCGATGACGGCGTCGCCGGCCTCGAGGTCGACGGTGATGGGGCCCGTCACCGGCTCATCGACCTCGGAGCCGGAGCGTCGCACCTGCGCGGTGCCCGACACGACGGTGTAGGTGAGGGTGCCCGAGTCGATGTGGGCCATCTGGAGTCCCGGGTGGATGTGCGGGGACAGCTTGGCGCCGGGGGCGATGTCGTAGCGCATGAGGGTGAGGGTCCGTCCGGGCGCGCCAGGTGGGTCGACCATGGCGTCGAGGGTCGTCTTCTGCACGGCGAGCGTGGTGCCGGTGGTGGGGTCGGTAGCCGGGTCGTAGGCCCCGGAGTCGGACTCGCATGCGACGAACGACAGGGTGAGTGCCGTGACGACGCCGATGATGACAAGTGCTCTGCGCATCGGGCGAAGGTAATCGACGCCCCGCGGCTCGCCGGATATGAGCCGTTGGACCCCGGGGTCAGAGACGGGCCAGCGAGGGGTCGCGGCGGGGCGGGGCCGCTCGGTTCCCGGTGGAGAGAAGTTCCCCTACCCAAAGCAGGGGTTGATGGCTAGGGTTTCGGGACCGGCCGCAAGGGCTGGTCGTTGTTACAGAAAAGAAGAGAACGTTGGCTACAGGTACCGTGAAGTTCTTCAATGCCGAGAAGGGCTACGGCTTCATCTCACGTGAAGGCGCGGACGACGTGTTCGTCCACTACTCCAACATCCAGGGCTCTGGTTACAAGAGCCTCGACGAGGGCCAGGCCGTCGAGTTCGACGTGGCCCCCGGCCGCAAGGGTGAGGAAGCCCAGAACGTCCGAGCGATCTGAGCCTTCGGGTCTGAGATCTTGAACGAAGCCCCGGGACCTGGTCCCGGGGCTTCTTCGTTCTCTCGTGGTCAGCGGGTCACCGCGGCGAGCGCGGGGTTGTGCGCGGGCGGGACCACCTCGTCGGCGCGCGCCGGCCCGGGGGGTGTCCCGTCGCCGAAGGGGCGGCCGCCCAGCGCGTCGCGCCCGTGCGGTGTGGCCCAGTTCGCCAGCGCGGGGCCCTTGGGGACGATGCCGGTGGGGTTCACGTCGAGGTGCACCCGGTAGTAGTGCGCCTTGATGTGGTCGAAGTCGATGGTGTCACCGAAGCCGGGGGTCTGGAACAGGTCGCGGGCATACGCCCACAGCACGGGCATCTCGGTGAGCTTGGTGCGGTTGCACTTGAAGTGCCCGTGGTAGACGGGATCGAAGCGGGCAAGGGTGGTGAAGAGGCGGACGTCGGCTTCGGTGATGGTGTCGCCCATCAGGTAGCGGCGGTCGGTGAGCCGTTCGGTGAGCCAGTCGAGGCGGGCGAAGAGCCGGTCGTAGGCGCGCTCGTAGGCGTCCTGCGATCCGGAGAAGCCGCACCGGTACACGCCGTTGTTCACGTCCTTGAACACGGCGAGCATCACCTCGTCCATCTCGGCGCGGAGCGCCTCGGGGTAGAGGTCGGGTGCGCCGTAGCGGTGGTGCTCGCGCCACTCGGTGGACAGGTCGAGGGTGATCTGGGGGTAGTCGTTGGTGACGACGGCGCCGGTGGGGATGTCGACGACGGCGGGCACGGTGATGCCCCGGGGGTAGTCGGGGTCGCGGGCGAAGTACGCGTCCTGGATGCGCTCGATGCCGAGCACGGGGTCGACGCCGCCGGGATCGAGGTCGAAGGTCCAGCTGCGCGCATCGTGGGTGGGTCCGCAGATGCCCATGGAAAGCACATCCTCCAGGCCGAGTAGCCGGCGAACGATGATGGCGCGGTTCGCCCACGGGCACGCCCGGGCCACGACGAGCCGGTACCGTCCGGCCTCGACGGGGAACCCGTCGCGCCCGTCGGCGGTGATGCGGGTACCGATGTAGTTGGCGTCCCGCGTGAAGTCCCCGGCTTCGAGGTAGCTGCCCTGCTCGGTCTGCCCGGTCTGGTCGGTCTGGTCGGTCGACTCGTCGCTCATGGCAACAGCATGCCGCTGTTCGCCGCGGCGCACGTCGCTGGTTCGCCGGTGGTGAAGACCACCGCCCTCACGGCGTCGATCGGTCCGTAGCCCCGGCGGCAGGTCGGCGCGTCCAGGGGGTTCGCTCGCAGCGGCACGGGCGCCATCCCGTTCGATCCCGCGTTCGGTCATGACGGGGAGCAGCCGCCGTCTGTGGCGGACCTCGCCGAATCCGCCGCGACGGCCCGAGCCGCGATCCGCGGCACTTCACCATGTGCGAACCCCAGCCAGGACGGTGGAAGCAGCGGCGTGCGGGTCGACTGATCGCCGTCGCGGCCGGTTGTGTGCCACGTCGGGCGACCACGCGGTCGTGGCTCACCCGATAGGTAGCCTCACGCGGTGGATGCACAGGAGCTCAAGGCTGCAGTCGATGATGTCCTCGCGGCGGGACCCCGTTCGATCGAGGACATCGTCACGACCCTCGTCGAGCGTGGCCACGTTGGCGACCTCGACGAGGCGGTCGACCGGGTCGACGGGCTCCTGGCGGGGGATGACGACTACTGGACCGTGGGCTTCGAGAGTCCGAACGAACGGGTGGCCTCGGTGCCGCCGGTGCTCGACAGCGGCATCACCTTCACCCACCGGCTCACCGACGAGGACTGGTCCGAGATCGCCGTGGACGGACTGTTCGACCATGACGCCGAATCCCTCACGGTGGGCGAGCTCTACGGCTTCGAGCCGTGCTGCGAGGCGGCCTTCGATCGGGTGATCGCCGCGCTGGACCGCTTCGAAGACGGACCCGCGGCGTCCGACGCGGAGCTCGCGGTCATCGCTCAGGTCCTGGGCGACGACCTCGGCCACGACGACGTGACGGCCGCGGTCGTCACCGCCGAACTGGAGCGCCTGCCCATGGTCGTGGACTTCGCCGGCGCGTTGGTGGAGGTGTCGAAGGGCCGCCACCGGGCGCCGGCGTTGACGTTGCACGGCCTGGCGGCCCTCGACATGGACCTGCCCGAGGTGGCGTACTCCGTGCTGTCCGCGGCGATCGAGGCGGACGGCGAGTACCAACCGGCGGCGGGACCACTCGCCTCGTTGGAGGCCGATCGGGGCGATCTCGCCGCGGTCAAGCGATTCGCTCGCATCGACAGCGCGGCGGGTGAGCTGTTGGCGTGGGCCGAGGAGGAGACGAACCGGCGCAGCGCCATGCGGGCGGTGGTCGGTCGCAACGATCGCTGCCCGTGCGGATCGGGTCGCAAGTTCAAGCAGTGCTGCGAACGGCGCACCGACCTGTCGCTCATGGAGCGACGGGGGATGGTGCTCGATCGCCTCGGCCGCTTCGCCCGCGACCCCGCTCGGTTCAGCGAGGTGGTCAAGCTGATGCTGACGATCATGGCGGAGCACCCCGGCGAGCCCGATCTGCTCGGCGAGCTGAGCGAAGACCCGTTCCTCGTCGACCTCGCGCTGTACGAGGTCGGCGTCGCCGACCGCTACCTCTTCCAACGCGGCGCCCTGCTCGCGGATGACGAGCGCGACTTGGTCGAGGCCATCGTGGGCACGCCCCGCGAGCTGTGGGAGGTGACCGCGGTCGACGCCGGTCGGTCGCTCGGTCTGCGCAACACCCGCACCGGCGACGAGGTGGAGGTACCCGAGCAGCGCGGCACGGTGGGCCGCTCGGTGGGCGACCTGGTCTTGGTTCGTGTGGTGCCCTTCGAGGGCACGCACGCCCTGGTGGGTGTGGCGATCGCGGTGCCCCTGGCCGCGCGGGCCGCGGTGATGGCGCTCGTCGACCGGGGCGACAACCTCGACGTGGACGCCCTGGCCCGCTGGTACGGCGCCACGCTGCACCCGCCGTCGCTGGTCACGGGCGAAGGTGCCGCGGTGGCGTTCTGACGCACCGTGGTCGATCCCGACCTGGAGCTGGAAGACGTCGAGGTCACGCTGGACGAGCTCTCCGAGCGAAGCGACGAGGACGGCGAGCCGGCGTGGACCGCCTACGCCGATCTCGATCTGGGCCTGTGGCGTGGAGACGAGTCGAGACAGGTCTAGATCTACCTGTTGTGCCGGATCTCATCGATCAAGAGGTAAAGTCTTACCTGTGCCTACGCCGACGTGGAAGACGGTCGAGGAGGCCGAGCGCGACCTCGGCGAGCAGGTGCGGACCCGGCGGCTGCGCGCCGACCGCACCGCGCAGGACGTCGCCACCGAGGCCGGAGTGTCGACCAAGACGGTCCTGAACCTCGAACGGGGCCAGGGCTCCACCATCACGTCGTTGGTGAAGGTCCTGCGTGCTCTCGGAGCCGACGACTGGCTCGAGACGCTCACGCCACCCGAGGTGGTGTCGCCGATCGCCGTGGTCGAATCAGCCCGCCGCGCCGACCGCCCCCGCCGCCGTGCCGGACGGTCCCGTGGCTGATCCGTTCGTCCGTCTCGACGCGGTCGAGGTGGGCTACCTGGGCCGACGGGTCGGGGCGCTCGCCCTCGACCCCATCCAGCAGATCCCCGTGTTCGAGTACTACCCCGACTGGCTGGAGTCCTCCGAAGATCTGGCTCCGCTGCGCCTGGCGCGGGTTGCTGGCCCGCAGACCTTCCGGGATCTCCAGCACACATCGTTTCGGGGAGCGCCCGGTCTCGTCGCCGACAGCCTGCCGGGCCAGTTCGCTGACTTGTTGACCAACTCATGGCTGGCCCGTCACGGCATCCAGCCCGGTCAGGTGACCGTGGTCGATCGTCTCGGCTACGTGGGCCACCGCGGCATGGGTGCCATCACGTTCGATCCCGCGTTCGGTCATGAGGGGGAGCAGCCGCCGTCGGTGGTGGACCTCGCCGAAGCTGCCGCGACGGCCCGTTCCGCGATCCGCGGCACGCTGTCAGCCGACGAGGCCGGCACGACGTTGCAGCACCTCCTCGACACCTCCGGGTCGGCGGGGGGCGCGCACGCCAAGGCCGCCATCGCGCTGGGGCCCGAGGGGCAGGTGCTCGCCGGGCACCACGACGCCCCCGACGGCTTCACCCATTGGCTGTTGAAGTTCGATGTCGATCGCCAGGGTGCCGCCGGGCAGACCACGGGGCTCGCCCAGGTCGAGTACGCCTACCACCTGATGGCCCGAGACGCCGGGCTCGCCATGGCCGAGTGCCGCCTCCTCGAGGTCGATGGGCTGACCCACTTCCTCACGCGGCGGTTCGATCGCCCCACCCCGACGGCTCGCCTGCACGTGCAGTCGCTCGCCGCGATCGCCCATCTTCCCCCCGAGTACGCGGGTGCGCACAGCTATGAGCAGTACCTGCAGACCTGCCTGCAGCTCGGCCTGGGCGTCGAGGATCGTCGCGAGGCGTTTCGGCGGGTGGTGTTCAACCTCGCAGCCGCGGTCCGCGACGACCACACCAAGAACCTGGCGTTCCTCTACGAGCAGGGCGCGTGGCGGCTGGCTCCGGCCTTCGACCTGACGTTCGCGTTCATCGACGGGGGTGGCTGGATCCCGCACCACCAGATGTCGGTCGCGGGATCGGTGACGGGGGCCGATCGGATCCAGCTCCGGGAGCTCGCCGAGCGGGCACGGGTCGCCAGGCCCGACGCGATCCTCGACGACGTCGCCGCCGCCGTGCGCCGCTGGACCGATCACGCGGAGGCGGCCGGGGTGGATCCGGCCAGAGCCGACGTGATCGAAGCCGAGCTCCGCGCCACGGCGCTGGCGCGGTGACGTGGTGACGGGTGACGGGTGACGTAGCCAGGGGATGGGACCGGGGCGTCGGGGTTCGAGCTGCGATGCCGGACCTGGCACGACACGACCAGCGGCCTCGGATCTGCCCGGTGGAGCCCCGGCTGTCGGCGATCAGTCGTGGGTGTGGAAGATCGACGCGTCGAGGATCTGGGTCTCGGCGGTGATCTCGGGGGCCACGGACGTCCTTTCCCGGACAAACCCACCCG
>CAZALT010000016.1:0-33405 GCA_964485515.1 uncultured Rhabdothermincola sp.
CGTTGCGCTCGGCCTGAGTTTCGTTGTCTTATCTTCAGTAACTTAACGTCGGTAACTTACTGGACATCAGGAGAGACCGAGGTGGGTGCTGGGAGGTGCCGATGCGGTTCGTGAAGCTGGGCCAGGTCCTCGTTCGTCGCCGCAAGCTCGTGGTGGCGCTGTTCGCCATCGGGTTCGTCGTCGCCGGAGCGCTGGGCGCCGGGGTGGCCGACAAGCTGTCCAACGGCGGGTTCGAGGACCCCGACGCGGACTCCACCAAGGCGCACGAGCTCCTCCAGGAGCACTTCCACGCCGGCGAACCCAACGTCGTGCTCGTGGTCACGGCGAACGGCGGCGACGTCGACGACCCGGCTGTGGCGGCGGTGGGCCTGGCCGTCACCGAGCGCCTCGCCGCCACCGGGCACATGGCCGAGGTCCTGTCCTACTGGTCGCTCGGCAGCCCCCCACCGCTGCGGGCGGGCGACAGCACCTCGGCGCTCGTGCTGGGCCGCGTCGACGGCACCGAGGACGAGGTGCACGACCAGGTCGAGGCCATCGTCGAGGAGTTCTCCTACGACGACGGCACGGTCACCGTCGGGGTGACGGGGCGCGACGCGGTGTTCGCCGAGGTGGGCACCACCATCGAGAAGGACCTGGCGCGCGCCGAGCTCATCGCCTTCCCCATCACCGCCATCCTTCTGTTCTTCGTGTTCCGCAGCGTGGTCTCGGCGTTGCTCCCGCTGGCGGTCGGCGGCATCGCCATCGTGGGCACGTTCTTGGTGCTGACCGTCCTGGCCGACCTGACCCTGGTGTCGATCTTCGCCCTCAACCTCACCACTGCGATGGGTCTCGGCTTGTCGATCGACTACGCGCTGTTCATCGTCTCGAGATACCGGGAGGAGCGGGCCAACGGCTACGAGAACGACGAGGCCGTGGTGCGCACGGTGGCCACCGCGGGTCGGGCCGTGTTCTTCAGCGGTCTCACCGTTGCCGTGTCGCTGGGCGCGCTGCTGGTGTTCCCCATCGCCTTCCTCCGGTCGTTCGCCTACGCCGGCATCCCGGTGGTGGGCCTGGCCGTGCTCGGCGCGGTCGTGTTCCTTCCGGCGCTGATGGCGGTGCTCGGCGATCGGATCGACTCGTGGTCGCTCCCCCGTCGCAACAAGACCGTGGTGGAGGGCGCGTTCTGGTCGAAGCTCGCCCATGGCGTGATGGCCCGGCCGCTGCCGATCGCCACCGCGGTGATCGTCTTCCTGCTGATCTTGGGTTCGCCGTTCCTGCACATCGCGTTCGGCCTGCCCGACGACCGGGTGCTGCCGGCGTCGAGCGACGTGCGCCAGGTGTCGGACCAGCTCCGTGACGACTACGAGTCCAACGACACCGGGGCGCTCGCCGTGGTGCTCCCCGACGTCGACCCGACCAATGGGGTCGCCCCGGACGAGGTGGGTGCGTACGCCGTCGAGCTGTCGCGGCTCGACGGCGTGGCGCGGGTGGATTCGGCGTCGGGGATCTTCATCGACGGTCAGCTCGTGCTGGCCGAGGCGCCCAACGGCGACCGCTTCGTGGCCGAGGGCGAGCCCGGCACGTGGCTGTCGGTGGTGCCGTCAGTCGAGCCGATCTCCGACGAGGGCGAGCAGCTCGTAGCCGACCTGCGCGACCTTCCCGCACCGGGGGGCGAGTCGATCGTGGGCGGTCTCTCGGCCCAGCTCACCGACATCAAGGCGGGCATCTACGAGCGCCTCCCGTGGGCGATCGCGGTGATCGTCGTCGCCACGTTCGTGCTGCTGTTCTTGATGTTCGGCAGCGTGCTGGTGCCGGCCAAGGCGCTGGTGGTGAACACGTTGAGCCTGACCGCCACGTTCGGGGCCATGGTGTGGATCTTCCAGGACGGCCACTTCGCCGACAGCTTGGGATTCACGCCCACCGGCCTGCTCGACACCACCACACCGGTGCTGATGTTCTGCATCGCGTTCGGCATGTCGATGGACTACGAGGTCTTCCTCTTGTCGCGCATCAAGGAGGAGTACGACCGCACGGGCGACAACGCCACGTCGGTGGCCAACGGCCTGGCCAAGACCGGGCGCATCATCACCGCCGCCGCGGTGCTCATCTCGGTGGTGTTCCTGGCTTTCGCCACGTCGTCGGTGAGCTTCATCAAGCTGTTCGGCATCGGGCTGACGCTCGCCGTGCTGATGGACGCCACGCTGGTGCGCGCCACCTTGGTGCCGGCGTTCATGGCGCTGGCGGGCGACGCCAACTGGTGGGCGCCCAAGCCGTTGAAGCGCCTGTACGAGCGGGCCGGGCTGAGCGAGGCCCATGCCGAGGCCGCCCTGCACGACTACGAGTCCCACCGTGGCGAGCCCGCCACGGAAGGCGACGGCGAGGACGCCATACTGACGGGCATCGGATCATCCGGACCCCCATCACCGGGACCCCCATCATCGGGTCAACCCGAGGAGCGCTGACATCACCGCCCCGACTCGCCTACCCACGCCCGAGGTCGCCAAGGTCCGGCCGCACCGCGCCAAGCGCGGCGACGGCGAGCTGCTGCGCGAGCAGATCCTCGACGCCACCGAGCGGCTCATCATCGAGTCGGGCGACGCCGACCGGGTGTCGATCCGCATGGTGGCCGACGCGGTCGACCGCACCCCGCCGTCGATCTACCTGCACTTCGCCACCAAGGACGAGCTGATCCACGCGGTGTGCGAGCGCCAATTCGACGCGCTCGCCGAGCTGTTCACCGCCGAGCTGGAAGGGGTCGACGATCCGGTCGATCGCATCGAGGTCATGGCCCGGGCCTACGTCCGCTTCGCCGTCGATCACCCCGAGGAGTACCGGGTGATCTTCATGCAGAGCTCCAAGCACCACGACGAGAACATCGACGAGCTCCAGATGGTGGCGTGCTTCGGCATGCTCATCGAGGCCGTGCAGACCTGCATCGACTCGGGTCGCTTCGTGGTGGCCGACGCTGGCCTGGTCGCCATCTCGATGTGGGCGACGGTGCACGGCCTGGCCTCGCTGTGGATCGCGCACGACGACGGCGAGACGTGGCCGTCGCTCGACGCTGCCGTCGACCAGTGCCTGGCCCAGAACCTCCACGGTCTCCTCGCCCGCTGAGGCCACCAGGGCGCTGAGGCCACCCGGGCGCTACGGCTGCCGGGGCGCTTGGCGCACCTGGCGAACGGCTCCGCGATCCCCAGGTGGTGCACCGTGCCTGGTCCGGTGTAATCGTGGTGGATGTTCGGTCGCCGGTCGAAGACATCCACGCCAGAGGCCGAGCCGGTGCTCGCCGTCCCGTCCGATCTGGAGCCGTCCGGCTTCGAGCCGATCCCGGGGGCGGCCGACGAGCCGTGCACGCCGTGCGAAGCGGCCCGCCGGGCCCGTCAGTTCTCGCTCAACGCACCCGCCCCGGCAGCCCCGCCCGTGGTGCCCGACGATGCCGTGCCGACGATCCCGCCGCACGTCACCACCGAGGTCGGCGACGACTCGGTCGAGCTGTCGGTCTCGGGCCAGGGACCGCTCTACACGCTCAACGCCACCGCGGGGCTCATCTGGCTGACCATCGACGGACGACTCGACGTGGCGGGCATCATCGCCGACCTGGCCCGCGAGACCGGCGCCCCCGCCGACCAGATCGCCCCGGACATCCGCAGCTCGCTGGCCACCTTCGTCGGCCAGGGCCTCGTCACGCTCGCCTCGTCGACCTGAGGCGTCGCGCCGCTTCGGTCAGCGGTTGACCAGGACGAGGGCCGACCACTCGCCTTCGTCGAGGCGTCGTTGCACCTGGAGGTCGTCGTAGGCGGCGAGCACCCGGTCGGTCTGGGTGGCGAGGAAGCCGCTGAGCACGACGCGGTCGCCGGGGCGGAGCAGGCGCACGACCTGCGGGGCGAGCGCTTCGAGGACGGGTGCTTCGATGTTGGCGACGACGACCTCGACGACGCGCACGTCAGCGGCGGCTTCGACCGAGCCGAGCCGGACGCCGACGGTCGCGGTCAGCTCGTTGCGGGTGACGTTGGAGCGGGCGGCGTCGACGGCGTCGGCCGCCACGTCGACGGCGACGACCCGGGCGGCACCGAGCTTCGCCGCGGCGATGGCGAGCACGCCCGACCCAGTGCCGACGTCGAGCACGCCGGCACCGGCGAGATCGAGGTCCTGGAGCGCGTCGAGCGCGAGGCGGGTGGTGACGTGTCCACCGTGGCCGAAGGAACGGCCGGCGTCGAGACGGATCTCGACCCGCTCGCCCACCGCAGGGTCGGCGTCGTCGAGGGGCCCGTCCCACCAGGCGGGTACGAGGGCCACGCGCCCCACGAGGTGGGGCACGGCGAAGTCGCGCCACCCGTCGAGCCCTTCGTCGGCGGCCACCCGTTCGACTGCGGGTTCGAGGTCGTGGCCGGCCAGAGCGTCGAGCACCGCACCGAGCACGCCGGCGTCGAAGCCGGCGACGAGGATGACCGACGTCGGCGTGTCGCCCGGTCGTTCTTCGATGCCGCCGACGCCGATGCCGGCGGCCCACAGGTCGCCGGCGACCACGTCGCTGCGGTCGACCGGCACGGAGACGGTGAGCTGCACCCAGTCGTTCACGGGCCGACACCGTAGATCCGTCGCGCCGACGGTCGGGACGCGACCGTGAGCGCTGCGGGGCCACCCCGTCGGCGACCGTGTGCCAGCATTCCGCCCATGTCCGAAGCACTGATCGACGCATCACCCCGGAAGGTCCTGCTCACCGGAGGCTCTGGGTTCATAGGGACGCACACCGCGGTGGCGCTCGTCGAGGCGGGCCACACGCCCGTCATCGTCGACAACCTGGACAACAGCAGCGTCGTCGCCGTGGCCCGGGTGCGCGAGCTCGTCGGTGGCGACGTCGAGTTCCACGAGCTCGACGTCCGTGACGAGGCGGCTGTCGAGGAGGTGGTGCGCTCGTCGGGTGTCGACGCGGTGATCCACTTCGCCGGGCTCAAGGCGGTGGGCGAGTCGGTGGCCGACCCGGTGCGCTACTGGGATGTCAACGTGGCTGGCACCGTGGCGCTGCTCAACGTGATGCGGCGCACGGGACTGCGCGATCTGGTCTTCTCCTCGTCGTCGACGGTGTACGGCGACCCTCAGCAGCTTCCCCTCACGGAGAGCTCACCGATCGGCGCGGTCAACCCCTACGGCCACACCAAGCAGGTGATCGAGGTGCTGCTCGCCGACACCGCAGCGTCGGATCCGACGTGGCGCATCGCCGCGTTGCGCTACTTCAACCCGGTGGGCGCGCATCCGAGCGGCCGCATCGGCGAGGACCCGACGGACATCCCGAACAACTTGATGCCCTACGTGATGCAGGTGGCGGTGGGTCGCCGTGACGAGCTGACGGTGTTCGGCGGCGACTACGCGACACCCGATGGCACCTGCATCCGCGACTACATCCACGTGGTCGACCTGGCCGAGGGCCACCTCGCCGCACTGCACGGCATCGCCGGCGTCGAGGGGTGCCGGGCGATCAACCTGGGCACGGGTCGGGGTACGTCGGTGCTCGAGTTGGTGGCCGCGGCGAGCGACGCGTGCGGCCGTCCCATCCCCTACACGATCGGTCCGCGGCGGCCGGGCGACGCGGTGGAGTGCTGGGCCGAGGTGAGCCTGGCGGCCGAGCTGCTGGGCTGGACGGCGTCGCGCACCATCGCCGAGGCGTGCGCCGACGCCTGGAACTGGCAGTCGTCGAACCCCGACGGCTACCGGTCCTGACCGACTACCGCACCTGAATCCCTGTTCGAGAACGCCGTGGTCAGCTCGAAGCGCTGCGGTTCCGCTCGATGATGAGATCGCAGATCTCGCGGACCGCTCCGTGTCCGCCTGCCGAGGTGAGCACGAGGTTCGCGTCCGCGACGACAGAGGGATGCGCGTCGGCGACCACGGCACCGCAGCCCGCGGCGTGCAGACACGCCTGGTCGTTGACGTCGTTGCCGACGAAGACGACGTCGACGAGAGCGAATCCGTGAGAACTGCACCATCGGCGAAGGGTGGTGCCCTTGTCCTCGAGTCCCTGGATCGCCTCGATGCCGAGCTTGGCGCACCGCGCGGCAACGACGGGATTGCGCTCCTTCGACATCACGACGACCGGAACCCCGGCGGACCTGAGGAGCTCGATGCCCATCCCGTCGCTGCGACTGGTGACGACGGCCTCGGTGCCGTCCTCGGTGGTGAGCACCTGGTTGTCGGTGACGACACCGTCGAAGTCGAGCACGAGCGCGGCGACCCGCCGCGGGAGCCGGTCGAGCGCAGCCGCTCTGTCGTGCAGTGGGGCCAGCAGTCGCGCCTGTTCGAGGTCGGCGGGCTCGTCGATCTCGATGGCACGTGACGCGTCGACCTCGAGGACGCCGATGCGGCCGAAGAAGCGGTGGCCGCTCTCTCGGAACCCGTCGGCGCGCATTGCGTACACCGAGCCGACCTCCAGGTGTTCGACCGGACGATCCTGGCGCCGTTCGCGCGTAGCACTGGCGTGGTTGACGCCGACGGCTGTCTCACCATCGGATCGCCAGATGAAGCCGTGGTTGGGCGTGCCCGTGAACGCCGAGTCGTAGCCGGCCACGATGAGGGCCACGGTTCCATCTATGTCGCCAGCGGTCAGGAAGGGCGACGTGCACTGAACGAACACGACGACGTCGGGTGTCATCCCCCGCGCTCGTTCGAGCTCGTCGAGGGCGTGGAGCAGCGCCGACTCGGAGGAGGCTTCGTCGGTGGCCAGCTCGTCAGGCCGCCGGATGACCTCGGCTCCGTACGCTGCCGCCTCGACCGCGATCGCATCGTCGTCGGTCGTGACCGCGACGATCGACGGACACGAGGCTCGTCGTGCGGCTTCCACCGAACGGCAGAGCAGCGTGCGGCCCCCCACGACCTGGAGGTTCTTGCCGACGATGCCCTTGGATCCGCCTCGAGCGGGGATGATGACCCACACGTTCGGATCCGACGAACCGAGTTCCACGGACATACCGCCTTGCCTGGTCGATCGACGGGATGCACCTCGCCCCGTCGGACATGAACACCGCGAGGCTACGGGATCGTGCGATCGCGGCGTGGACAGGCGCAGAGGTCACCACCTGAGCCGACGCCTGCGCCCGCACGGAGGACATGGTCGATGAGCCCGTCCGGTTAAGCTCCGCGACAGCACCAAGGGCCCGAGGAAGCCAGCAGTTTGCAGGGTGGTTCGCCAACCGGGACTGTCGGTCGAAGCAGGTCGCGACCTCGTGATCAGATTCGATCGTCGATGCCCTGACCAACCAGCAAGGAGCCAGTCGCATGCAAGACCAAGTTGCCGTCGTCGCCGGTGGTGGTGGGTTCATCGGCGGTCACCTCGTGAGATCCCTCATCGACGAGGGTTGGCGAGTCCGTTCGGTGGACGTGAAGCCACTCGAGGACTGGTACCAGGTGCACAGCGACGCCGACAACGTCGTCGCGAACCTCGAGGAGAGGGGCGCGTGCTACGACGCGACCGAGGGTGCATCCGAGGTGTACACGCTGGCGGCAGACATGGGCGGCATGGGGTTCATCGAGAACAACAAGGCGCTCTGCATGCTCTCCTCGCTGATCACGACGCACATGCTCCTCGCAGCCCGAGACCACGAGGTCGAGCGCGTGTTCTACTCGTCGTCTGCGTGCGTCTACGCCGCGGAGCACCAGACCTCGCCCGACGTCGTCGCGTTGAAGGAAGCAGACGCCTACCCCGCCATGCCCGAAGACGGCTATGGCTGGGAGAAGCTGTTCGGCGAACGGATGTGCCGCCACTTCCTGGAGGACTTCGGCCTCCAGACCCGGGTCGCTCGCTACCACAACGTCTACGGTCCCGACGGCACGTGGACGGGCGGTCGGGAGAAGGCTCCGGCGGCGATCTGCCGCAAGATCGCTGAGGCGAAGATCTCCGGCCGCCATGAGATCGACGTGTGGGGTGACGGGGAGCAGACCCGCAGCTTCATGTACATCGACGACTGCGTGCGAGGCACCAAGATGATCACCCGCAGCGACTTCGCGGAGCCGATCAACCTCGGCAGCGATGAGCTGGTCACGATCAACCAGCTCATCGACATCGTCGAGGAGATCGCCGGGATCGAGGTCAACCGCAAGTACGACCTCACCGCACCACAGGGGGTGCGGGGCCGCAACAGCGACAACACGCTCATCACCGAGACGTTCGGCTGGGCCCCGAGCATCACCCTCAAGGAGGGTCTGGCCCAGACCTACGCCTGGGTCTACGACCAAGTCCTGAGTGGATGACCCACCTCGGGGCGCCACACATCCGAAGGACCGATGTCCTCGGTGTTGGCGTCTCCGCCGTCTCCTTCGCGGAGGCTGTCGCCGAAGTCGACCGACTTCTCGCCACCGGCCGACACAGCTACATCACGGTCACGGGCGTGCACGGCGTCATGGAGTCGCAACGCGACGACCAGCTCAAAGCGATCCACAACGACGCGGCGATGGCCGTTCCCGATGGCATGCCGCTGGTCTGGGCTTCGCACCGTGCCGGCGCCAACTGGGTCGAGCGGGTCTACGGTCCAGATCTCATGCTCGCGGTTCTCGAACGGTCGATCGGCGACGGTCGGCGGCACTTCCTCTATGGCGGTGCCGACGGTGTGGCGGAGTTGCTGGCCGAGCGGCTGGCCGATCGATTTCCGGGGGTGCAGATCGCCGGCACCTACACCCCGCCGTTCCGCCCGCTCACCCCCGACGAGGAGGCCACGGTGACCGAGCTGGTCAACTCGAGCCGTGCCGACATCGTGTGGGTCGGTCTGGGCACGCCGAAGCAGGAGCGGTGGATGGCCGAGCACGTCGACGCGTTCGACGCTCCGCTCCTCATCGGGGTGGGCGCTGCGTTCGACTTCCATGCGGGCCTGGTGCCCCAGGCCCCGCCGTGGATGCAGGAACGAGGCCTCGAATGGGCCTATCGCCTCACCCGCGAACCCAAACGCCTGTGGAGGCGCTACCTGCGGAACAACCCTGCCTTCGTCGCGGCGATCCTCCGGGAACGGCCCCGGCTGCTGGCCTGACCAGTCGGTTCTTACGGTGCGACAGGCTGATGGTCAGGTGAGGGTCGTCTTCGTCGCACAGCTACCTCCGCCGGTCCACGGTCAGGCTGTCGTCAACCAGCGCATCGCGGATGCCAGCTTCACATCGGTCCAGGTGACCACCGTGCCGATGGCCTTCTCCCGTTCGATCGACGAGGTCTCGAAGGCAACGGTCCGCAAGATCGGGGTCTTGCTCTCGCTGATCGTTCGCGTCGTGCGCGCTCGTTGCACGACGGACGCCACGACCCTCTGGTACTCGGTCGGGGCGCGGGACCGATCTGCGCTCCTTCGGGATGCCGTGCTGTTGACCGCAGTGCGGCCCTGGTTCGCCAGGACCATCTTCCACCTCCACGTCGGCGATCTCGATGCGCTTGTCGCACAGTTGCCCGCCGCGCTCCGACCCTTGGTGAAGCAGGCGTACCGGCGACCGGACGGCATCATCATCCTCGATGAGTCGCTGCAGAGCGGGTCCAAGACGCTGGAGCCCCGTCGCATCGACGTGCTGGCGAACTGCGTCGATGATCCAGGCGAGGTCAGCCGACCCGCGCCGAAGGACGTCCCCAAGGTCAGCTACATCGGCACGCTCGCCGAGTCGAAGGGGATCTGGGTGATGCTCGAGGCGTTCCGCCAACTTCACGCCGACCAGGTCGAGTTCTGCGCGTGCATCGTCGGGGAGTCGACCGACGCCGACCTCCTCGCTCGGTGCAAGCACTTCATCGACCAACATGGCCTCGTCGGCATCGTCGACCTGCCCGGACCCGTGCACGGCCAGGCGAAAGACGAGTTGCTTCGGTCGACCGACATCTTCTGCTTTCCCAGCCACTACGAGGGCGAGGCGCAGCCCCTCGCCGTGATCGAGGCGATGTCCTACGGCGTGCCCGTCGTGTCCACGCGTTGGCGGGCCATCCCAGGACTGGTCGAAGACGGGGTCACCGGTGTGCTCGTCGACGCTCATGATCCAACCGGCCTCGGTGGCGCACTGAAGCACCTCCTGGAGGATCCTGCACGTCGCGAGTCGATGTCGGTCGCGGGCCGAGCCCGCTACGTGGAGCGCTTTCGCCCGGACTCGTATCTGGATCGCCTCGAAGCGCTGCTTCGCGACCGGCGACCGGTAGCCGGTGACCGGCGACCGGTAACCGGTAACCGGTGACCGGCCGAGATCGTCTGACCTTGCGACCGCATCGGTCGTCATGATGTGCCGTCCGGGCGGGTGGTCCTCGGCCTCCCGGATCCTCAGGAGCGGAGAAGCCGGCGCTCGGTTTGGTCGGCCATGGAGCGCGAGATCTCTCGAACGATCTCATCGCGGTCTCGTGCGTCGCAGGCGATGGTGAGGTCGGGAGATCCAAGCAACGTGCCCGGTGACTTCGCCGACACGGCGAGCGTAGGACGGCGCCGGTGCACGGCGGCGCCGCCCGCGAGCTGCCACCGGTTGCCGAGCCGGGACAGCGGGAGGACTCTGGCGTGGGGGAGCAGCACGGCGAATTCTCGGACGACCGTCGCGGCGATCGCCATCGCAGCATCGACGTCGGCGCTCTCGAGCACGACCCAGAAGCCGACGGGGGCCAGCGCCCGATCGGCGACGCGCCCGAGATTCGCGACGCGCCGGAGAGACGACGCTGGACGGCGCTCGCCGACATCGTTCGGTTCGTCGCCGCGCAGCGCGGCCTGAACTCGGCGAGCCGCATGCGGGGCGAGAAGTGCGTTCGCTCGTAGTGAGAGTCGGTCGGTGGTTGCTGGGTCGACGGCGACCAGCGCTTGGACGCGATCGACCTGCTGCTTCATCAGTCTCTTCGACAGCAGGTAGATGTGCTGATCGTCGGGTGCGAGCACCTTGCCGTAGCGACCGTCGACCGCGTTGACGTAGGCCTCGGCGGTCCGAAGCCCGTACTTGCCGACACCCGTCGGGTCGGCGTCGATGTCGATCTGGGCACCATCCCTGGGGGATCCCGCCACGAAGCAGAAGTTGTAGCTCGCCCGGTCGTATCGCCAGGACAGGACCGGGCGGACACCGAGATCGGCCAACGCTCCGTAGACGACACGACGCAGGTAGTGCTCGGACATCGGCACGGGGAGCGCAAGATCGACATCGGAGAGCTCTCCCCCACCCGCCAGTTCGCTCTCCCCGTGGAGCAGCACCTCCAGACCCGACGACGCGGCGAACGTTCGAAGGATCTGTTGGGCGAGATGTCGAGAAGGTGTCGCCAACGTGGTCTCTCAGTTCAGCACGGCATCTGCCAAGCGGAGGCTGCGCGCCAACAGGGCGTCGGCCTGACCCGGATCGGAGGACGCCGCGACGGCGCGTCGATGCTCGAAGTAGGCGTCTCTGGTCCGCACGTCGAGGTGCAGGGTACAAGCCCCTGCGACCCGAGCGAGCGCTGCCTTGACCGATCGCTCCGACGCTCCGGCTGCGGCCGCACCGCGCAGGATGAAGTCCAAGAGGTTCATCTGTGCGTCGAGCGGCCGCGCGAGCTCGCATGCTTCCCAGTCGATGACGTGGTAGCTGTTCGGTGCGCCGGAGATCACGTTCCACGGCACCAGATCGTTGTGGCAGACGGCGGTCCCGTCGGCCTTCCGGAACACCTGGAGGATCCAGCGCGCCACGTCCGGGTCGTTCCACCTCGGATGGGCCCCACCGATGAGGCCGGTCACCAGCACATCAGGTCGAGGTGACCGATCGGCCTCGACCAGGACGGGACCCAGGTGGCTGATCCCGTGCGCGGCGAGCTGCCGCAGGTTCTCCCGCTCCTTCGCGATCAGCGGGATACCGGATGGCCCGCAGGCGATCTTCACCACCGTCGACGTCGACGACGAGAGCAGCGTCAGTCGGCGGGTCGGGCCATCGGCTCCGATCATGACCAGGTCGACATCGTCAGGTGACCCGAGTAGTTCGACGGCGTCAGCAAGCGGACCGATCAACTCCTCCGGCACGTCGATCCAGATGGGGGTCCGGTGCCAGGTCAAGACGGCCCCGGTCCAGAGCATCCGGCTGAGCGGGGACCGGCCGGCAAGCATCGACGACGCCCAGCGAACGGAGTCCTTGCGCGGCACGGCCATCTGCGCCCGAGCTCTCGAGTAGACCGACCTCGGCGGCAACGAGAACCGCGGGCTTCGACCCTGCTCGTGACGATCGCTCGACACCCCGCGGGATCGTTCCTGGCGGTCGCGCTCGCCACGTCCCTTCATGCCGGTCACGTGCTGGACCTCGCCTGTCGAGCGACGTCGACGATCAGCGCTGCGATGTCAGCGGGATCTCCGGTTGCCTCCACGGTGCGCATCGCGTGGCGGCGGGGTAGTCGCGTCCAGGCACGCAGCTCCTCGGCGATCTGCTCCGGTGACAGCTCCGCCTTCCGGGATGCGATCAGGGCCGGGGCTGCCTCCAGGAGGATCGTCACATCGGGTGCGGGTGCGAGCCACACCGCGGCTCGCCCGCACCACTGCGGCAGGTGGAACGCCACGCTCGTGGGCTGGCCCACGTAGTTGAAGACCCACCGGTCGGCGACGACCAGGAAGCGATCCGAACGCGCTGCTGGGCGCATGTAGCGCAGGTATCCGTACCAGCACCGCGCGAGGTTCCGGACCACCCGGGCAAGCGACGTCGCTCGGTCCACGGTCCTGATCCGTCCACGCGCCGGCCGCTTCGGCGGTGGGGTGCTGTCGGGCGGCACTGCCGCCCGGAGCGGGTTGGATGACGTCGGGATGAAGTGGACGTAGGCGAACCCGATGCCGCTGGCTGATGCGATCCGTTCGATCTCGCGGGCCACGGTCGTCTTGCCCACCCCGTCTGGCCCGACGAGGGTCACGAACATGGCACGATCCTGGCCTGGTTCGATGAGGTTGGCAGCCACCCAGGACCTGTGCGGTCCATGACGCCTGTCCGGCCCATGACGCCTGTCCGGCCCATGACGATCGGGGTCGTTCTCATCGGCCGAACCTCGATCGGGGCAGCGGGGTGCGCACCGCCTCCGTGTACCAGCTGGTGAGCAGGCCCGGGAGTCGCGTGTCGAGGTAGCGGTCGGAGCCCCGATGGCGACCTTCGATCGACCCGAGCCCGGCGGCGATCTCACCGACGACGTCACCACATGGGTTGATCACGACGCCTTCACCGGGGTGGACCAGGTCGGCGGGTCCACCGAGCGCGAGGCAGATGACGGGGCACCCGAGGGTGACCGCCTCTCCCACTGCCCAAGAGGCCGAATCGTGCATCGTGGGTTGGAGGAAGGCATCCGCGTCGACCAGCTGCGCGAGCGCCTCTTCACGATGGACCTCGCCCAGGAGCGCGACGCGCTCGCCGAGGCCGAGGCGCTCGACCATCACCTCGAGTCGTGCCCGCTCGGGGCCGTCTCCGTAGATGTCGAGCGTCCACCCGGCTGCTTCCGGCCGGGTGAGCGCCTCGACGGCGAGGTGCACGCCTTTCCATGCGACCAGTCGACACATGACGATCGCTCGCCGGTGCGAGCCGACGCGCGGCCGTGCTCGATGACGTTGTCGGTGGGTCGTGAGATCGGGACTCAGCGCGATGTGGGGTTCGACGACGGTCCTCGCCATGGGTCCGAACCGCTGGGCGACGTCCGTGTTGTTGGCGACCACGAGGCTCGAGCGCTGCGCCGTGGCCCGCCCGCCGGTCGCCCGTCCGATCGCTCCGGCCACTGTTCGGGCCGCTTCGGCGGCCTTGCTCCGAGACGTGAGCGTCGAATAGAGGCACAGCGGGGTGACGGTGGCGCCACCGACGGGTCCCCAGATGTGCGGGATGCCGACGAACGCGGTCGCAGCGGGGAGCCAGTCGAGCGCGAAGGTCACGTGGTGGGCCACGTCGAACGGGTGCAGCTCCTGGAGGCGTCGGGCACGCCGGAGGACCTTGGCCTGCCACAGCGCGTAGTAGATCTGGACCCCACCGGGGCCGCGCTTGGCTCGCAACATCGCTCGGCCGAGGTCGAGGCCTTCGACGACGAGGTTCTGCTGGAGCACCGGATCCGACTGCATCGCATCATGGATCGCCCCGAGGTTCTTCTTCCGGGTGAGCAGGTGGACCTGATGGTGTTGGGCCGCGGCCCGAGCGAGACCCCAGCCGCTTCCGGGTTCGGACCCCTTCCCGGGCTCGCAGGCATAGGCGCACATGAGCACCCTCATCCGCGGGCTCCCACGTCGCCAGCCGGTTCCTGGCCCGACGGGCTGCGCAGGAACGTGACCCACCAGATCGGGCACACGATCGCGGCGCCGATCGCCATTCCCCACGCAGCACCGGCGACGCCGGCGTGGTGGGCGCCGACGAGGCCGGCGACCACGATCCCGACGCCCAAGACGACCCGGATCCGCAGCGCGGCACCGGCTCGCTCCAGGACGCGCAGGCCCCACATCGCACCCATTCCGGCTCCGCTCATGAGCATGTAGCCCATCGTCCCGGGGAGCGCCTCTTGGGCCACACCCCATGAATCGCCGAGTAGAGCGGTGCCGAGCGAATCGGGGATGACGGCGAGCAGGACGGTCCAGCACAGCACCGCTGCGCACAGGAAGGCCGAGGCCGACGCCACGAACCGCGGGAGACGAGCGGGGTTCGTCTGGCGAACGACGACGGCATGGGGGATCACATAGTAGGAGCAGCCCGCCACCAGGGGTGTGAGCGGACCGGTGAGGGTCTGCGCGCCTCGCAGGCCGGCCACGCCGTCGATCCCGACGATCGCGGCGGTACCGAACGCCACCAGTTGGGCGCTGCCCTGCCCGGCGAGGAAGTCGAGCAGGAACCGCCAGCCCAGATCGAGGTTCGATCGGGTCCAGGAGCGGGCTGCCGAGAAGACCGGTGACAATCGCTGCAGGAACCAGATCGCGGCGATGGAGGCGAGTGCGCCGACCACCCACACCCAGACGATGCCCGAGGCGCTCATACGCCCGGATGCCCACAACCCGAGCCCCATCACGACCTGTACGACGAGGTAGATCAGGTCGGCCGCCGCGGCCTGCTCTGGCCGGTGCATGGTGAAGAGCACTTGGCGGAGGGCGTCCTGGTAGATGGAGAGCGCGCACGCCAGCGCGAACGGCAGCACGAAGGACCAGACCCGCTCGCCGGTGAGAGCGAGCACGCCGACCGTGGCGATCCCGGTCGCGACCGCGACGAGCAGGCTCGCCGCCAACGCTCCTCCACCGGCCGCGACGATCCGATCCTGGGTCCGGGCCGACCAGCGGATCAGCAGGGGTTCCGTCGACAGCGAGCCGGCGACCCCACGACCGAGCAGCATGATGAGGAAGCCCATGCCGAACTCGCCGAACATCGAGACGCTGGACGTACGGGCGACGACAACGGTGACGAGCAGGGTCTGGAGGCTTTGGGCTCCCTGGCCGATGAAGGTCCAGCTGGCTTTACGAACCGACATGCGCCCGTCGGAGTTCGATCATCTCGATGCCGCTAGTGGACGCCGGCACGATGCGGGGCACGGTCGGCTCCTTGCCGACGTGGGTCGCGTGCCGGTCTGCCTGACACCAGCACCAGGTACAGGAGGATCACGCCTGCGAAGGTCACGGTCTGAAGCGACGGGTTGAACGTGGTGGCGAGCAGCAGCGGAGCGATGCTGCCGATCAGGCAGGCCCGTACGGAGGGCTGCTCGGTGTCGCCCACCCGCCACGCGCGCCGCAGTCCAACGAAGAGGAACGCGCCGAGCGCGGCCGCACCGAGAACGCCCAGGTCGACCAGGACCTCGATCCACATGTTGTCGAGGTTGGACGAGTTCGCTCCGGCATAGACGCTCGGCACCGCGAGGCGCTGTCCGGTGTAGAAGCCGTGTCCGTACCAGAGCTGATCCGGGACGACCTCGATGGCGAGCGACCACTGTTCGGTGCGTCCGGTCAGCGTCGCGACCTGATCGGCGGTCTGGCCCCGATACATGAACTCCGTCAGCGGCGCGTTGACGAAGAGCATCACGACAGCTCCGACCGCGATGCCCACGAGCCCGACTCCGACGACGTCTGGCCGCCGCCCTCTCCGCTCCACCAGGAGAGCGAGCGCCAATCCCACCACCGCTACGACGAGTGCCAGCCGAGTTCGGGCGAGCAGCATCTCACCGACGTAGAGCGCCGCCAGGGCGCTTCGAGCGAGAGGGCCGGACGCCCACTGCGGACCGAATCGGGTGAGGAGGCACACGAGGCCGACCGCGGCGATCAGCCCGAGCATGTTCGGATGGATGGCCACGAACACCCCTCGCAGCCGTTCCGTGCCGCCCCCGGTGACGTCGAAGGCCCGACCGGGCGCCACGAGCACACCGACCGGGACGCTGAGCAGCACCAGAGCGATGAACGAGCCGAGCCCGTTGAGTCCACCTTGGATGCTCCGGTATCGCCGCGTCAGGGCGATGACGGCGAGGTACTGGACGGCGAGCGCACTCGCCTTGGCCAGGGTGAGCAACGGACGCTCCGACCACAGGAAGGACGCGATCGCCACCCCGACGAAGGCGAGGCCGAGCACCTCGACGCGATCCAGCCCTCTCTTGAGGGGTGGATGACTCGCTATTCCGACCATGAGCAGAGCCAGCGGAAGTCCGAACCGGCCGAGATCGTGGAGCGCGAGGCCTGACGAGACGGAGATCGACTCGACCTCCTCGCGCGTGCGCATCACGGTGAAGAGGAAGGGGGCGACGAGCGCAAGCCACAGCGCGGCGCGCGACACCTCCAGCTTCCTCGACAACACGGCGAGCAGGGCGAACGACGCCGCGCTCAGGACGGCGAGCGTCAGCAGCAGCGCATCAACGCTCACCGGTGCTCCCCCACCCGTCCGCGTACCTGTACCCAACCGGGGCGATCGGCTGGCCAGGCCCGCACGAGAACGATCTCCCGAGGACCCGATTCGGCCACGTCAAGCTTTCACCTGCGGGGGCAGAGACCTCGGTTCGTAGCGGCGGTAGTAGTGCTGGTAGGTCGCGTAGCGGCCGGGCTGGCGGGGGACGCCGTTGAGGACGACTCCGAAGATGCCGACGCCCACGTTGCGCAACCGGTCACAGGCCTCGGCGAGCTGGTGGGTGCGGCTCCGGCCAGGTACGGCGAGCATCACGACGCCGTCGACGAACTGCGCGATGCCGAGGACGTCGCTCACCGGCAACACCGGCGGGCAGTCGAGGAGGACGTAGTCGGCATCGCGGCTCAGTTCGAGGAGCAGGTCGCTGAGTCGACGCGACGCCAGGAGCTCGGCGGGGTTCGGAGGGATCGTCCCGGAGGGGACGAACCGGAGCGTCCGGCCCGAAGGCAGGCCGACGGTCCGAACGACGTCGGCTACGGCGATGGTTCCGAGCAACGCGTCGGCGAGGCCCGGCTCCTTCGTCTCGGCGATGTCGAAGATCTCCCCGATGGCGGGGCGACGCAGGTCGGCGGAGACGAGCACGACCGAAAGCCCGGAGTCGACGAGCGCGGCGGCAAGGTTCGACGTCACCGTCGACTTGCCTTCGGAGCCGGAAGCGCTCGTGACCGCCACCACCTGCTTGTCCTGCCCGAGGCTCGAGAACCGCAGGCTCGTCGCGAGCGTGCGATAGGCCTCGGAGTCGAGCGAGTCGGGCAGCACGAGGTGCCTGTTGGACTTGGGCAGTGCACCGAGTCGGGTGCGCTTCTTGTCGGAGTCGATGAGCACCGCGCCCATCACCGGTGCTCCGACGAGGTCTTGGATGTCGTCCGCGGCACGCAATCGGTCGTCGAGCCGGTCGACCAGGAAGGCGACACCGCACCCGAGGATCAGACCGAGGATGAAGCCCATCATCGCGTTCCTGCGCGGGGTCGGAGCAAAGGGCTGTGCGGGCAGCTTCGCCGCGGCGATCACCTCCACATCGCCCTCGCGGACCACGCTCTCCACGTCGAACTCGCTTGCCCGGCGACGGAACTCGGTCTGCTGGTCGAGCAACGCCTCCTTCTGGTCCAAGAGGCCGTCGATGCCGTCCTGCGCGGCGTCGGAGCTCGACAGCTGCGCGGTCAGCGTGCTGATCTGCGCGTTGAGGCTGCCGATGCGACCCTCGAGGATGTTGGCTTGGTTCCGCAGGTCTGCGGCGGCAGCCGCACCGGCCTCCCCGGTCGCTTCGAGGCTGGCTGCCTGCGTGCGGAACTGGCCCTGTTGAGACGTCGCGGCGTTGCGCTGCGACTGGAGGTCGACGAGTTGGGACTGCAACGCCGTGGTGTCGGGGGGTTGGGTGGCGCCCAACGCGTAGTCGAGGGCCGCCACCCGCTCGTCGATCGCGTCGGCTGATCGACGCAGTTCGTCGGCTCGATCGCGAAGCGACCCCGAGGTTTGGCGTTGGCGGTCAGCCACGTAGACGTCGGCGTAGGCCTGGGCTGCGGCTTGTGCCACGGTCGGGTCCTGCGAGACGACCACGACGCGGACCACGTCGGTCTTGCCCACCGCGACGAACGACACCCGCGAGACCTGCCTGGCCCGTACCCCCAGTTGCTCCTTGGCGTCAGCGTCGATCTCGGGCGACTTCATCACCTCGATCTGGGTGTCGATCTCTCGCTGCGGATCCCGCACGCCCTGCGACTGCTGGAGCACCGAGCTGCTGTTCGGGTCGGTGACGCGAACCGACGCCACCGACTGGTATTGGTCGGGCTTCGACAGGCTCAACGCCAGAGCGGCGATGGTCGAGACGATGGTGACGACCGCCACGATCCACCACCGGCGCCGCAGCACATCGAGGATCCTCCGGATGTCGAAGGTGTCCTCCTGCTCAGCTGAGTCGGCCATGCCACCTCGTTGTCGTGCATCGGGTGCGCCGACGACCACGACCGAAGCTCTCGAGTCGACCCCGCCAACGCCAGTCGCGTTCGCCGAGGTACCGTACTCGTCAGTTGGCGGAGGAGTCCACGCGTGGGTGTGACGACACCACCTTGGTCACCTGTCGGTCTTCTCGACGGAGCACCGGTACCGCCACCCTCGCCGAAAGGGTTCGACATCCGTGCCGTTGCGCCCCCCTCGTCACACCGATCTCGTCATCGTCGGCGCGGTTCTCGTCGTCTCGCTGGTCATCGACCTGGAGGGGGATCTCGGTGTCATCGCTGCCTTGTGGCGGGCCTCGTGGATCGCCTTGGTTGCCTTGGCGGGGCGCGAGGCCGACCGCCGATCCCTGATCGTCCTCGCGGTGGTCGCGCTTGTTGTCGGCCAGGACCTCGGGCTGCTGGCCGCCACGTCGTGCGCTGCCGGCGCCGTGGTCCTGGCACTCGCCCAGCCGCGACCTGACGCCAGTTGGCGCCACCCGCTCGGCGCGGCCACCGGTGGTCTCGGCGCGTTGGCGTTGTGCCATCAGTCGTCGTTGCTGTCGCCTTGGGGGCAGGTCCTCGCCAGCGTCGCGGCGACCACCGCCGTGCTCTGCACCGCGTACGGCCATCTCCGCGGATCTCGAAGGCAGAAGGTGCACCGCGTCGCACTCGTCGCGGTCGGTTCCGTCGGTCTCGTCCTGGTGGTCGGCGGCCTGGCCACGTTGCAGGCCCGCAGCACGTTGGGCTCCGCGGCGGCGAGCACCGAGCTCGCCCTGGACCTGGCCCGCTCGGGCGAGATCGACGATGCCGTCACGACGTTCGAGTCGGCGGAACGTTCCTTCGCCCGCAGCCACGATCAGCTGACCGACATCTGGACGCTTCCCGCCCGGGCCATCCCAGTCGTCGGCGACAACCTGTCGGCCGGGGCCGACGCGTCAGCCATCGGACGGGATCTCGCGGCGTCTGCCGTCGTGCTCGGCGTCGACGGCGACTACCAGTCGCTTCGGTTCGTCGACGGGACCCTCGACCTCGAGTCCGTCGAGGCGATGACGCCCGCCGTGCAACAGGCCCGTGCGGACATCGATCAGGCTGCGGCGGACCTCGCCGCCATCGACCGCACCTGGCTGCTCGGCCCGACCACCGACCAGCTCGACGCGCTCACCGAGGAGCTGGCCGGCGCCCGACGTGACGTGATCGACGCCGCCGAGCTGCTCACCGCGCTTCCGGTCATGCTCGGGGCCGATCGTCCCACGCACTGGTACGTCATGTTCACCCAACCCGCCGAGGCCCGCTATGCAGGGGGCTTCGTCGCCGAGTACTCGCTGCTCCGGGCCGAGGGCGGCACCATCACGAGGATCGAGAGCGGCAACTCGTGGGATCTGAACGACGTCCCGGGTGACCGCACCCTCGACATGCCCGACTGGTACATCTCCCGCTACCGGCGCTACCACCCGGATCGCTACTTCCAGAACCACACCGCCAGCCCCGATCTGCCGACCAACGCTGAGGTGGTCGCGCAGCTCGCTCCCCAAGTGGGCCTACCGCCGATCGATGGGGTCATCTCCATCGATCCCGCCGGGCTTGCGGCGCTAATCGAGGTGACCGACCCGATCATCGTGCCCGGCATCGCCGAACCGCTCACGGCGGAGAACGCCGAGCGCTACCTGTACATCGACCAGTACACGAACGCCACCGAACGGGTTCGGCGCGACGATCTGCTCCATCGCGCGGGCGACGCCGCCTTCGACGCGTTGCTGTCCGGCGAGACGCCCGGTCCCGGAGCGGTCGCCCGCATCCTCGGCCCGGCGGTCGCCGGCGGGCACCTCGCGCTCACCAGCCTCGATCCGGTGACGAACGCCGCTCTCGACACCGTCGGCATCAGCGGCAGGTTCTCCCCACCCGACACGGGCGACTGGGTCTCCGTGCGCTGGGCGAGCTCGGAACCGTCCAAGCTCGACACCTACCTCGAGCGCGACCTGCGGTACGACGTCGATGTAGACGCTGGTGGCCGCCTGACCGCGACGGCCACGGTCACGCTGCGCAACGCCGCTCCGGAGGGACTTCCCGACTACGTGACGCAGAGCATCACGGGGTTGCCGCCGGCATCGATCGCCCTACAGGTCAGCCTCTACAGTCCGCAGGTCGTCGAGTCGGTCACCATCGACGGCGAGCCCGCCAAGGCGGGTGAGCTTCGGGAGCCTTGGGCCAACACCTTCACCTTGCCCGTGGTCATACCCCGCGGCGAGCAGCGGGTGCTCGTGTTCGAGCTCGACGGCGTGCTGCGCGGCGACGACGCCCGAGTGACCGTCATCCCGCAACCGGCGTACAGGCCGATGACGGCCACGGTCACGATGCGCGGCCCGTTCGACACGGTTCGAGGAAGCTCGGATGCCCTCGACGAGCCGATCACGTTCGGGTCCTGACGACGTCGCCTTCCCCGCCGACCCCGACGGAACCCTTGGGTCAGGTGGCGACCGATGCTACTTTTCTTCGATCTAATCCGGTTCCAGCCGGCGGCATCGGTCACCTGTAGGCGGGTGGCGGTCTCAGGGAGGACTCCTTCATGCAACGCAGCCCGGCGCTTGTGCGACGTCTCGTGGCAGCCACTGCCTTGCTCGCCACCGTGTTCACCGGGTCTGCGCTTCCCGCGGCCGGGTTCGAGCCGCCGTACGCTCCGACGTTCCCCGATGTCCCCAAGACCCACACCTTCTACGCGCAGATCGAGTGGTTGGTCGCCGAGGACATCACCACCGGCTTCAGCGACGGCACCTTCCGGCCATCGTCGCCGCTCACCCGCCAGGCCATCGCCGCCTTCATCTACCGCTACGAGGAGGGCAGCAAGGCTCCGAGAGCGTGCAACTCGGCGCCGTTCACCGACGTACCGAAGAACCATCAGTTCTGCGGGCAGATCAAGTGGGCCAAGGACAAGGGCGTCGTCCAGGGATACCCGGACGGCTCGTTCCGTCCCACCGGAACGGTGGCACGCCAAGGTCTCGTCGTGTTCCTCTACCGCCTCGCTGGTTCGCCCAACGGGGCAAACCCGAGCTGTCCCACCAAGCCGTTCTCTGACGTCGCCACCAGCCACGCGTTCTGCGGTGAGATCCGGTGGGCCAAGCAGACCGGCGTCGTGAAGGGCTTCACCGACGGCACGTTCAAGCCATCTCGACCGGTCACCCGTCAGGCGTTCGCCTCGAACCTCTACAACTACGACGACCTGTTCGGCGTCTCGTCCATGGCGGCCCTCGGTGCCGACCCCGACGATGTGGTTTCGGGGCCGACCGACCGATCACCTGCGGCCGAGGGATCCTCCGACGGCGTCTCCCCGACCGGGCAGTCGGACCCGGGCACCGCTCCCGGCGATGCGGGGACGACCGGGGCCGCATCCAGCGAGGACGCGGGGACGGTTCCCGGCCCGAGCGAGGATGCGGCAAGCGCGACCGCCGTGGACACCCCCACCGTGGTGGCCACGGGCAACGCCGACGGCTTCACGCTCCCACTCACCGGCAGCAACATCGCCGGCGTCGTGATCGTGGCCCTGTTGCTGGTTGGAGGCGGCGTGCTCCTCGTGGTGGCCACCCGCCGGCGGCACAGCAGCTAGCACGGGCTTCCTCCCGCGCGCCGGTCCGGGGCTCACCGACCGCGACGTCCCGGTCGATCGCGTCCCGGTCGATCAGTAGGCGCCGTTGGCGCGGACCATGGCATTGACGGTCTTGAGCAGGATCACGGCGTCGAGGGCCAACGACCAGTTGTCGACGTAGTACACGTCGAGACGAACCGATTCGTCCCACGACAGATCCGATCGTCCGTTCACCTGCCACAACCCCGTGATCCCCGGCCGCACGGCCAGGCGGCGGCGCACGACATCGTCGTATTCGGCCACCTCGTAGACCGGGTGCGGACGAGGCCCGACCAGTGACATCGAGCCGCCGATCACGTTGAAGAGCTGCGGGAGCTCGTCGAGCGAGAACCGACGCAGCCACCTACCCACCGGTGTGACCCGCGGATCGTCGTGCACCTTGAAGATGACCCCGTCGGTGTCTTTCTGATCGATCAGCGCACTGCGCTGCATCTCGGCGTCGGCGCGCATCGATCGGAACTTCAGCATCGGGAACGACTGACCGTCCCGCCCGCCGCGATCCTGTTTGAACAGCACCGGGCCCGATGTGGTGAGCCTGACGGCGAGGGCCACCGCGACCAGGACCGGGGTCAGGACGACGATGAGCACGGCGGCCACGACCACGTCGAACACCCGCTTGAGGACATGTCTCCCGCGGCTGAACCGCGGCTCGTCGACGTGGAGCAACGGCAGCCCAGCGACCGGGTTGACGCGGATACGTGGACCGGCGATGTCGGCGATCGCCGGGGCCACCACGAGCTCGACGTCGCTGTCGGAAAGGTCCCACGCGAGGCGCCGAAGTGCACCGTCGGACAACACCGATGTGTCCGCGATGGCGATCACGTCGACATCGTTGGTCTCGACGACCCATGCGACGTCGGCGGGACCCCCGAAGACGGGGACGACGTCGCCCCCGATGGCCAGGTCGCCACCGGTCGCGTCCGGGATGCACGCGCCGGCCACGGCGTAGCCGGCGACGGTCGACCGGTTGAAGTGGACGGCGAGGTTCGCCACGCTGTCGTCGGTTCCCACGATGAGCACATGACGCAGCGCACGACCTTCGCTGCGGATGCGGTGCAGGTACCGACGCCACAGGGCCCGAGACAGCGTCGTGACCAGCACGATGAGCGCGACCGAGCCGAACAGGAAGACGCGAGCGATCTCCGACTCGACGGCGTAGGCCACGATGGCCAGGACGGCGATCAGGTGCACGCCGCTGTTGAGGATGCGGCGGAACTCATCGACGCCCACCGCACCCAGGATCTGGTTGTCGTAGGCCCCCCTCAGGGCGAGCAGAGGGATCCACAGCGCGGTGATGATCAGGCCGACCACCGGGTAGGTCCAACCGGTGTGCGACGGCATGCCGGTTGCCGTGACGGCCACTCCGGCGATCAGGGCCGCGGCGAGCGCCACGGCGACATCGCTGACGGCGACGAATCGGCGGTAGCGACGCTGCCATCGCCGCGCCGAGCGCAGAACCGGCCTGGCTGTGGCCCTGATCGCCGGAGTGGCCGCAGCGCCAGCGGTGGCGGTTCTCGATGGCGGTCGGGCCTCGGGCGATGGCGTGGCCGACCGATCGGCAGCGACCTCACGGCGTTCGTTCGTGGTCGTGGCAGGGTCCGCTTCTCGCCTGCCTTCCGCCACGTCGGTCATCGGGTTCGCCACCTCACATCGGCCTCACAGGAGTGCCGTGAGGCTGGTGCATCGCTGCAGCATCCTCTTCCACCCAGAGACCTCCGAAACGACAACACGCCCAGGAGGGGCTCCGGTCGATGTTCATCGGTCATCCGCCGGCGGAGTCCTGGTTGCTTCGTCTGGGACGCTAGATGACCGGTGCCCCAACGGCCAGTGAAAGGTCGTCGGTGAGTACCGGACGACGAACATGGCTCGGTCGATGCACGATCACCGCCGCGCCGCACCACCCGGGCGCGGTGGCCGTCCGCCCCCCGTTGCTTCCTTGCCCCCGTCGGGTTCGGCCGCGAACATGCGGCGATGGACATCCGCCTGGTCGCCCCCGTCACCGGCGGTTCGCGCATCGTCCGTGCCGATGGGATCGCATTGGAGGAGATCGACGGCCGGATGTGGCTAGCCGACGGAGAGACCGGTGAGCGGACCGAGCTCAGCCCTGCCGGTGCGGTGCTGTGGGCCGAGCTCGATGGCACCCGGCAGCTCGACGACATCTCCGAGAGCCTCGGGTTGCCCGTGGCCGACACGATCGAGTTCATCCGGCGACTCCGCGCCAACGGTGTCGCTGGCGATGCCGAGCCGACCGAGACCGAGACCGAGCGTCAGTAGGCACCCCGGCCGCTCATCACGACGGGGATGGTGCGCCACAGGATCTGCATGTCGAGCATGGGAGACCAGTTCTCGACGTAGGACAGGTCGAGGCGGACGGTCTCGTCCCAGGTGAGGTCGGAGCGGCCCGACACCTGCCACAGCCCGGTCATGCCCGGCTTGACGAGGAGCCGGCGTCGGACGTCGTCGCCGTACCTGGCCACCTCGGTGGGCAGCGGCGGGCGGGGCCCGACGAGCGACATGTTGCCCTTGAGGACGTTGATGATCTGGGGGAGCTCGTCCATGGAGTGGCGGCGCAGGAACCGCCCGATCGGGGTGACGCGCGGGTCGTCTTTGACCTTGAAGAGCGGGCCGGCCGCGTCGTTCTGCTCGGCGAGGTCGACGACGACCTGGTCGGCGTCGCGCACCATGGAGCGGAACTTGATCATGTTGAACTCGTCGCCGCGGATGCCGACCCGGCGCTGCTTGTAGAAGACCGGTCCGCGGGAGGTGGTCTTGATCCACGCCGCGATCACCGCGAAGGCGGGGAGGAGCACAAGCAGGCCGAGCGCGGCGAGGAACCGGTCGGTGAAGGCTTTGGTCCACCGTGACACCCCGGTGAACTCGGGTTCTTCGACGTAGAGCAGCGGCAACCCGCCGATGGGGCGGATGACGATGCGGGGCCCGGCCACGTCGATGACGGCGGGGGCGACGAGCAGGTCGATGCCGGTGTCTTCGAGCGACCAGGCCAACCGGCGGAGCTCGTCGCCCGAGAGCGTCTCGCTGTCGGCGATGGCGACGGTGTCGGCGCCGACGGCCTCGATGGCACCTAGCACGCCCTCGGCGGGGTTGACGAAGGGGATGGCGCCCTGGCGGGAGGTGAGAGGCTCGGCGGTCTCGTCCGACAGCGCACCGACGACTTTGAGCCCCGCGTACTGGACGCTGCCGAGGTGATCGGCGAGCGCCTGGACGTGGGCCGGCGATCCGATGGCGAGGACCTTGCGCAGGTACTGGCCGTGGGCCCGCTTGGCGTGCAGGCGCTTGCGGGCGCCGTAGCGCAGGAGCAGGGACAGGGCGAGGCAGACGGCCACGGTGTAGCTGATGTAGCCGGGATAGATCTCGATGTCGAAGAGGAACACCAGGGCGGCGATGCCGGCGATGAGGCGCACCGCGGCGAGGAACACGAAGCGGAACTCCTCGGTGCCGAAGCCGAGGTAGCGCAGCTCGTAGGCCCGGCTGAGCGCCAGCATGGCGGGCCAGCCGAGGACGAGGATGAGGTCGGCGATGAACCGGGCGACGGTCTGCGATCCGTTGAAGTACGCCGTGGTCGAGTGCAGGCCGAAGAGGAGGGCGGTGACCACGGCGATGGTGGAGGCGGCGACGTCGAGGGCGAACAGCTTCCAGGCGAAGCCCCGTTCCCAGGTGGTGCGCCCGCCGACCGCGTTGCCGCTGCCGGGGGGAGATGCCGGGGCGCGATCGTTCGGCGCCTCGCCGGACCCGGTCCGATCTCGCTCCTTTGGTCTGAGTCCGCCGCGCATCACTTTCGCCATCCGCCCATTGTGGTGTGTGCAGTCTGACACGAAAACGGGCAATTGGACCCAGACTCCGGAGTTTTCCGAGCAGAAACACGTAGGCTGCCCGCCCGATGCCGTCCCCTCGCGAGGTTCCACTCCCCCGGGTGGCGATCGCCCACGACTATCTCACGCAGCGGGGCGGAGCCGAGCGGGTCGTGCTGGCCATGCACCGGGCCTTTCCCGATGCGCCGATCGCGACGACGTTGTTCGATCCGGACGGCACCTATCCCGAGTTCGGCGATCTCGATGTGCGGGTGAGCGGGCTCGACCGCATCGCACCGTTGCGCCACCACCACCGCCTGGCCTTGCCGCTGCTCGCTCCGGCCGTCGACCACCTGACGATCGACGCCGAGGTCGTGCTGGTGTCGTCGAGCGGATGGGCCCACGGGGTGCACACGACGGGGCGCAAGGTCGTCTACTGCCACTCCCCCGCCCGCTGGCTCTACGTGGATGACCAGGAGAACACCACGGGCTTGTCCGCTCGGATGGGCAAGGCCGCTATGGCGCTGCTCGGCCCGCGCCTCAAGCGCTGGGACCGTCGCGCCGCGTACACGGCCGACGTCTACCTCGCGAATTCCAAGGTGACCCAGCAGCGCATCCGCGATGCCTACGGGATCGACGCCGAGGTCCTGCACCCGCCGGTCGCCGTCGACGTCCACGGGCCACGCGAAGCGCTGGTGACCGCTTCGGCGGGCAAGGAGCGCGAGCTCGAGTCGGGGTTCCTGCTCGTGGTGGCGCGGCTCATGCCGTACAAGAACATCGATGCCGTGGCCCAAGCGGTGGCCGCCATGGCCGACGTGCGCCTGGTGATCGTCGGGTCCGGCCCTGCCGAGGCCGACGTGCGCGCCGCGGCGACCCCGGCCGGTGACCGCATCACCCTGCTCGACCGGGTGACCGACGCCGAGCTCCGCTGGCTCTACGCCAACGCCTCGGCGCTCGTGTGCGCAGCGCCGGATGACTTCGGCCTCACGCCAGTCGAGGCAGCCGCGTTCGGCACGCCAACAGTAGGCATCCGTGCCGCGGGATTGCTCGAGACGATCGTGGAGGACGAGACCGGCGTCTTCTTCGACGAGCCGACGCCGCAGGCGATCTCCTCGGCGATCGAACGCCTTTCGCGCGAACGTTGGGATGAGCAGCGAATCCGTGAGCACGCCGACACCTTCTCCGAAGCCCGCTTCGCCGATCGGCTCCACCGGGCCGTCGCCGAGGTCAGATCCTGATGTGGCAGGCCATGTCGCCGTGGCATCACGGCGTTCGTAACCTGGTGGGACCGAACGATCGACTCGGCTATCCCGGCACGACGAACGAGTTCGTGTTCGACCAGACGCCGTTGCCGTTGCGGAGGGACATCGCGACGGCGAAGGTCCCGCACTCGGCGCCGAACAGCGCCGTGATGTCGATAGCGAATGCCCACGCCGCGTAGGGGCTGTCCCAGGTCCCAGGTGTGTAGGTGGTCCCCGGGATGAAGTTGAAGACGGTAGAGGTCGCGGCCGAGGTGGTGTTGCCGAACAACCGCCCGTTGTCCCCCCCCGCCCGATCCCGGGATGTTGAAGAGCAGGTTGTTGGCCGCCGTGCTGGTGAGGCTGCTGCGGCAATCGGCCTGGTAGCGGTAGATGATCCCCGTTCGCAAGATGGCGGTCGGTGAGGTGACCGTGATCCGTGCGATGTCGTCGTAGTCCACCGCGGATGTGGTGTTGGTCCCCACCGACGAAAGCCACATCTTGCGTTCGGAGTTGGTCCGGCAGACGTTCCCCGACCCCGAGTTGCGGACCGTGCCGCAAAGGATTGATCCCGTCCCGTTGTTCGCCCCCATGACGTTGACGGCTGCGCTCGTGCACGGGCAGCTCGCTGCTGCCGCCGGGGTGTCGAGACCCACGATGCTGGGTGCCACCCACAGGGCGCCTGCACCGACGGCGGTACCTGCGCCACTATCGTCGGCGATCGCCCTGGGAGCAAGTGAACCGCTGATCACCGATTCGTGACCGAGAAATGAACGATCGTCTAGTTCTCGCCGATTCTCAACCATGGCGATCGCAAGCTCCGTTCGTGGCACGCCGCCCGCCGAATAGCCGCCCGCCGAATAAACGCCCGTAAGTATGGTGGGCGAAGGCGGCCGGGGCAAGGACCGTTCTAATTGTGCCTCTGTGGCGGTCTGAGAGAGAGAGGGGGCGCGGGTCATGCTCGAGCTCGAGACTCTTCGAGACCCTGGCGTCGGAGCGAGATCGAGATGGCTGCGCCCGCGACTGCGGCGACGCCGAGGCCGCGGACCAGGTTCTCGGGCACGGTCGAGGTGCGGGTCGAGGCCGCTATCGGCGTGGCGTCGATCTCGACGGTGGCCGATTCGGGTCGGGTGGCGACCGTGTGTTCGCTGTTCGAGGCCGCCGACGCTGCCACGGGGAGGATCGCCAGCATCAGGACACCGACGCCAAGGGCCACCAGCCTCCGCTTGTTCATTCCGCCAGCCTTCGCCATGGGATCGTTCGTCCGCCGAGACGTTAGACGCCTCAGCATGTCACGTTCCCGTGACATCGGCCATTGCGAGTTCGGCACGCCCGACGGGGGGCGCGCACCGACGTAGAGTTCGCCGGTGAGCAACGGCGGCGCGGTGACCCCGGACGAGGCAGCGGAGGAGCAGGGCACCGCGGTCGATCTGACGCCCTGCCCGGTGCCTGCGCCGGGCCTTCGGTCGGTCAAGCTGGACGGCTCGACGGTGCTGTTCGACCGGTCTCGCGGTCTCAGCCATCTCCTCAACGCCAGCGCCGCGCTCGTGTGGGCCTGCCTCGACGGTGCGACGTCGGTCGACGAGGTGGTCGAACAGGTCGTGACCGCGACGGGGGCGGCGAGACCCCAGATCGAGGCCGATGTGACCCGGGTGGTCGAGGAGTTCGCGTCGAACGGCCTTTTCGACGACGGGAACGACACGCCCGCGACGGCATCGAGCGATCCCGGCCGGTGGGATGGACCACGGGAACGTGCGCTCGGCCGCCGAGCCTGGCCTGAGGTCCGCACGCCTCGACGGGCCGGCGGCACGACGTTCGCCCTGCGGTGTGACGACCCCGTGGTCGCCTCGACGCTCGATTCGGTCCTGGCCTGCCTGCCGGTGGCGGGCGCGGCGACCCATCACATCTCGATCGTGGATCGAGGCGCGAGACCCGCTCCCGAGGCCGAAGCCCCGCACGCCGTCGATCTGCGTCTCTACGTCGACGGCGAGGCGTTCGGCCGGGCGTCATCGGCGCAACAGGCAGCCGATCAGGTGCTCACCCGCGTCAACCGGCTGGCCATCGACCACACCCCGGGACGGGTCCTGCTTCACGCCGGCGCTGTCGAGCGCGCCGGCAAGGTGGTGGTGATCGCCGGGGTGAGCGGCCGGGGCAAGTCGACGCTCACCGCGGCGATGGTGCAGGCCGGGTGGGGCTACCTGTCCGACGAGATGGTGGCCATCGACCCCGACACGTGGCGGGTCGAGCCGTTCACCAAGGCGTTGGACCTCAGCGCCGGGTCGCTCGAGCTGCTCGGACTCGACGCCGACGCCGGCTTCACGGGCTACAAGCACCCGATCCCGCCGGACCGGCTCGGGACGACGTCGACCGGAGGCGAGCTGACCGCCATCGTGCTGCTCCTCAACGCCGCCCCCGACGAGAACCCCGACGCCGACCCCGCCGGAGACCTCGCCGTGGACGGGAGCAGCGACCCGAGGGCCGAAGGCGCGTCAGCGATGCTGCGGCCCCTCGCCCCGGTCGACGCCGTCATCGAGGTGCTGCGCAACACGTTCGACGCGACGATGGACATGCCCAACGGCCTGGACCACATCGCCGCCATGTGCCAGGCGGTGCCCACCTACGCAATGGCACGGACCGACCTGGCATCGGCTGTGGAAGCGGTCGTCCACGCCACGGAGTCCTGACCGGTAGCCGACCCGGCCCGGGCTCGGACAGGGATGTCTTCGCCAAGACGGCGGATCAGGTGATGTGGCTCACCCAGGCGGTGCCGACCGCAGGTCCGATGTTCGCGGCGTGCGGTATGCCGGTGAGGACGATGGTGATCGAACCGCCCGTGATGGCGAAGATCTGGTTGAACTCCTGCGGCGTAGACTGAGGTGCATTCAACGGAAGCGGGTTTCCTCCCGCTGGGGCACTGCCGTTCACGGTGAGCGAAATGGACGATGAGTTGTCACCGTTGGCGTAACGGCCGTACTGGAAGCGGATCCGGTAGTTCCCGTCGGGCAGCGGCGGGGTCGGCGCAATCGTGTAGCTGATCGATCCGGGGAGGCTGCCCGTTCCCACGAGGTCGACCCACGACCGGGTGGTGGTCCACGGCGCAGCGGTCGGAAACCCAGGGCGGACGACATCGACGCTGTTCGTCGCCTCCCAATCCGTTGGCGTGATCGTCTCGTTGTCGAACGTGTTGATCTGCGGTGGATCCTCGGTGCCGGGGACCTCCGACCAGTCCTGTTCGTAGATCCCCGTCGATGCCGCGGCCGACGGTGCGCTCAACACGATGGGGGCGACCCACAGCGCGGCGCCGCCGATGGCGGCCTTCTTCATCAGGTCGCGACGACCGGTGCCGTTCGACTCGGACTCGGTGACGTCGATCTCAAGGTCGTCGTTGCCCGCGTGTTCCGCCATTTGTGCCTCGCCATTCAGGATGTGCCAGCCGAAGCTCGGCCTGGGTGTGGGGGATGCAGAGGAGAATACGGAACCATGCAACCCTGGCTCCTTGTGATATGCGTCACACTTACCGCGTGACGTGAGGTAAAGTTCACGCGCCGTCAGACGACCGGCGCCCGCCGCTACATCCTGTACGGGATCTGACCCTCGAAAGGCGCGGTCTTGACCACCCAAGGTGTGAGAGATGTGGCTCACCCGTGGCTCGTCGATCCATTGGCACACGCTCCCACCCGTTGGCGACGAGGTGCTGGGGACCACCGGTGCGTCGACGACAAGGCGACGGGGCGACGGGGCGACGGGGCGACGGGGCGAGACAATCGGAGGCGGCGGTGGCGCGAGCGCTCCGCAGGCAGGTTCAGCAGGCGCCGAGCGTGAGCGAGATGTTGCGGGCCTGGGATGCTGACCCACTCGGGTTGCTCCTCGTCAGGGTCAGCACGATGGAGAACCCCGTCGCACCGGCCGGGACGTTCCCGGAGATCGAGTAGGTCTCCCAGTTCACCGGAGTGAGCGGAGTCGTGTTCGTCGCGCTGCGCGTGAGCTCTGGGCCGATCGGACTCGGCTTGGCGCACGTCAGCGAGTTGCACGTCCCGCTGCCGAGGAAGCGCACGGCGAACCGTGCGACGGGCGTGGGGTTGTTGGCACCTACCAGGCCGATGTGCATGTCGGCCTGGACGGTCGCGACGACCTGCGGAGCAGACCGGTGACCGGCTGGTTGAAGCGGGCGATGCACGCCGGGGAGAAGCAGTACACCTGCTCCATGGTGTAGGTGCCGTTCGCGGCGTTGGGCAGGCCGGGCCTGAAGTGAGTGCCGGTAGCCTGGATGGCGTTGCTCGCCGGCAGGCACCAGCCCTGCGTCGACTCGCCGGTGCCGTCGACCACGACGTTCGTCGGCGTGGACTCGTCGCAGACCGCGCAGCCCATGGGCGAGGCCGCGGCGGGCGACGCATCGAGGGTGCCCATGACAGGGGCGACCCACAGCGCGCCGGCTCCAGCTGCCGCCGCGCCGAGCATCCGCCGCCGCGAGAGGTTCGAGTTGCTCCCGGATTCGTCGGTCATCTCCGCCCTGTGCCCGTTCACTCGGTCTTCTCCTCCGCCCACCGCCACGGCGGGGTCGTCGCTCGACGAGGCTATCCCACGCGTCGCCACCCACGGGTGACTAGCGACGTGCCCACGTCGCGTCCCACCAAGCCCCACCGCTCCGGTGGGGACTCGGGCTACGGCACCCAGCACGTCGCCCACCGCGTGACCCATCGCCCGATCGGCATGGAGCGTGCTCCGACATGACCGAAGGAAGACGTGCACCTTCGGGGCTCGCTCCGTCACCGCCGTCCCGCAGGGTCAAGCCCGGCCGGGCCCGACCGTGAGCGTGATGACCTGGCAGCTGGTGAGACCGTCCACACCGCGGGCGAGACGTCCATCGGCGGTCACCAGAGTCGCATGCAACTCAAATGCCGGCTCCGAGGGTGGCCGGCAAGATCGAACGACTTGAGTGCGGCGAGGCGCGGAGCTCACGACAAAACAGAGTGAACGGCCCTTGTGCCGTGACGCCCGACTCGCGATCATGCCGACGCCGATGCTGACGTCCGCCCGCCTTCCCCCCGACGAACGTGAACCATGGTTTCTGTCGTCGACCGGACGCGCCCGATGTTCCGCGTTACCTGCGCCGGGGCGTAGAGTGCGCTCTCACCACTCCTCGCCGGCGGACGGCATCACGGAAGGCACGAGCAGCACCCCCATGGATCGATCGGGCGGAACCGGAGCACCCCGGCGATGACCGCACCTTCTCCTGGATCGCCCAAGCCGACGCTGACGATCCGGCCCCGCAAGAGCTGGATCCCCGCTCACCCCGGTGAGCTGTGGCAGTTCCGCGAGCTGGCCCGGCGCTTCGCGGCCCGCGACATCACCCTGCGCTACCGCCAAACGGCTCTGGGCGTCACCTGGGTGATCCTCATGCCGCTGATGTCGGCGGGCATCTTGTCGTTCGTGTTCGGCAACGTGGCCGACCTTCCGGCCCCCGCGGGTGTGCCGTACTTCGTGTTCAGCCTGGCCGGCATGACGGCGTGGACAGCGTTCAGCCAGGTGGCGACCCGCTCGAGCGGTTCCCTGCTGGCCAACGCGTCGATGGTGCAGAAGGTGTTCTTCCCCCGGCTGCTGCTGCCCATCTCGACGGTCATGTCGACGATGGTCGATGTGCTCGTGTCGCTCGGCCTGCTCGCCGCGCTCTTGGTCATCACCGGGGTGTGGGCCGGCCCGGCGATCCTGACGCTGCCCGTCTGGCTCTTCCTCGTCGTCGCCATCGGGCTTGGCATCGGATTGACGTCGGCCGCACTGATGGTGAAGTACCGCGACGTGCAGTACGTCTTGCCGGTGGCCGTGCAGTTCCTGCTCTACGGGACGCCGGTGGCCTACAGCCTCGACGCCGTGCCCGACGATGCGCGGTGGATCTTCGAGCTCAACCCGCTGACCGGGCTGATGGAAGGGGCCCGCTGGGCCACCATCGGCACGCCGGCCCCCACCGGCTGGGTGCTGGGCTGGTCGATCGCCGCGTCGCTCCT
>CAZALT010000017.1:0-31954 GCA_964485515.1 uncultured Rhabdothermincola sp.
TCGAGGGCGTCGCTTGCCTTCTTCTTCTCGTTGGCGCGGGGTCGGGCCTCGGCAGCTCGTAGCTTCATCGGGATCAGTGCGGCCGGCTGCGCGAGTCGGATCGTCACATGAAAGTGTTCGGTCTGGGCGACGGGATCGAACGCGGTGATCGTCTCGGTCGTTGCCGAGTCGTAGGCCCATCGGTGCGCCTCGATGAAAAGACGGTTCGACTCGTCTTCGGGGAGCTGGCTCGGATCGAGGTCGGCCACCTCGATGACGTCCAGCTTTGTCCCATCGTCGAACAGCACGCGGTGACCGTCGGTGTTCACATCGTGTCCGATGAGCACCTGTTCGATCGCGTCTGCCGATCGGTTGAAGTAGAGCCCGTCGACGTCGTTGGTGACGCGGTGCTCGAAGCCGAGGCGGCACGACACGGTGAGCCCACCGATGAGTACGAGTTCGCGCTTGAGGTCGGCCGGCATCCTGCCGACGAGGGCGACGAAACGCGCCACGGTCGATTCGGCCAGGCACGGCACGATGATCACGCCGGCTGGATCGTCGATCATGTCACCACACCCGATGTCCGGAGTCGGGTTCCCATGACTCGAGCGTCTCTGGCCCGCGAGCCTGGTCGAGGGCGAGATCGAGCGCGGCCGCGGCGAGCGGTTCGACCGGGACACCGATACCCCGATCGACCCGTAGACGACACACCACCGGCGTGGGGGCCACCGCAACGAATGCCGAAGCTTGCTCGCCTGGGCTGGTCTCGCCGAGGGTCCAGCGCAACGTGTCGAGCACGTCGGCCGACGGCACATACCACTGGCGCGCTCCCACATCTCCGCCCACTGTCGGGGCGTGCCACGCCGCCGCGGCGACATCGCCCGCCACGCACCAACCCATCTCGTCGAGATCATCGAAGTTCGCGTCGAGTCGGACGACGAGCCCAGGGTCCGCATCGATCGGTTTGGCCAGGCCCACCCATCGCGGCGCCCAGTGCTCGACGGTCGCCCAGAACAGGTCGGGCACGACGGGACTGCCGTCGCCATTGAGATAGCCCAACAATCGGAACGTCTTGAGCGCCGTCGATGCCCCTGAAACCGCTACGCCGGCCATGTCCGCTACCTCGCTGACCGACGGAGCGACCGAAGCCCACTCACCATCGTCCGGACTCGATGCAGCGATGAGCAGAGCCAAAGCCGCACCCACGCCGGTGCGACCACGCGGGAACACCGCCTGCGGCGCCCTCGCAGGTGCCGACGGCACATCGGCGTCGATCAACAGCCCCGCCGCCTGCACACGGAGATGACCCCGGCGATCGAACCAGCCGACCCCGGCTCTCGTCAGCACGTCACGAGCGGCCGATGGGATCTTCTCGGCGATCACCACCGGCACGCCCGCGTCCCCGTCCGCCACCGCCCGCACGACATCGTGAGCGCGACCGGCCGACAAGACCGACCGAGAGACCGGCCGCACGAACACGACCGGGCCGTCACCGACCGACACCTCGAGACCAGACGCCGATTCCGATGCGCTCGCACCAATACGGCGAAGAGCCCGAACGAGTTCGTTCGAGCCCTTCACCGACGATCGTCTGGCCTGAGTCACGATTCCAGGCTAGGTATTTCACCCTTCAGTTGCAACTGACGACTGAATCTAGATGTCGTAGTTCTGTTCGGGGGTGTTGGCTGACCTGGGCGTTCGCGCGGATCTGACCCGTGGCCTGCGGAAACGTTGTCCGCCAGTGACCGCCACGAACCGGGGCGGGCCGTCCTCTCACGGCCCAGAGACGGCCCGAGCTCAGCACTCGCGACCAGACAGCGAGCGCCGCCCGCGAGCCGTGCTACCCGAAGGCCTGGACCATCGAAGGGAAGTGCAGTCGCAGCTGTTCGACCATCTCGGCTTGGGTCACCGGATGTCGGCGGCGCTTCGCAGTCAGTTCGGCGATCACAGCGTCCACCTCCGCCGGCGCGTCCCGCCACAGCTGATGAACAAAGGAGTTGGAATCCCTGGCTTCGATCTCGAGATCCGACGCGTCGATCTCGGAACGCAGTCTGCCGTCGTTCGTCACGATCACAATCGCTTCTCCCGCGAGAGCAGCGGCGACGACGTGACGGTCCTTGGCGTTGATCCTGTCGGGCACTCCCTCCACCGATGACGTGTCGATGGTCTGGTCTTCGAGCACGACCCGCATTGATTCGACGCGGTGCTCGATCGCCGCAGGATCGAGCTGAGAGAAGTCCTCGATCAGGGTGCGCTCCACCTCCGCCAGCACCTCGGCGGACACCACCGGTTCGAAGAGACCGAGATCGAACGCGGTGAGCAGGAAGTCGCACGCAACGATCGGCACGAGCACGTCAGCGTCGAGCACCGCGACGATGCGCGGGCTCACTCGTAGAGGCCCAGGTCTTCGGCCTGGCGAGCCATGTCGTCGAGGGCCTCACTTCGTCGCCGAGCCGAGGCCTCCCGGTGGGCGAGCACATCGCGCAGCATCAGTCGACGATGCGTGCCGACCATCCGTGCCGGGAGCTTCCCCGCCTCGATCAAGCGAACGACGGTCGGGCGAGACACGCCCAGGACTGCCGCCGCCTGCTCGGTGGTCAGGTCGTCAGGAGAACGGAGCACCATGGCCCGTTCACCGTCGGCAGCGGCCTCGAGGATCTCGGCCAAGGCCTCCGCAACCGGCCGGGGAAGGTCGAGCACGGTGCCGTCCTCGGCAGTGATCGTCGGGTGCGCGCCGAGATGGCGGAGCATCTCCCGGGCACGGTCCCGCTCCTCGGACGTCAATGTGGACATGGGAACGAGCGTAGACCCAAACGAAACAAACGAACAACCGGTTGTCGGCGGCATTCCCGGTTCCGTTCCCGGTTCCGTTCCCGGTTCCGTTCCCGACTGTGTCCCGGTCGCTCCCGAAGGACCGGGAACCTGCAGTCCAGCGCTGTGCGGGGTCGCCCCAGGGGAGCCCTCCGGCCACGGCCCGATCCCGGAGCACGATCTCGCCAGACCGGAGAGGCCGCTCGAGCTACCTCGTCCGACCGCCACGCCATCATCGACGGCGCAACAACCACGGCTCGATGCCACTCCACGTAGCGGCGAACCAACGGGATCCGGCGCGCACACATTTGCAGGTTTCCCTTCGGGAAACCTCCCGGGATTGTCCCGGCTCACGCGGCGTGGCGAAGACCGGCTTCTCGAGAGTGCCGCGGCAGATTCCGGGGGCTGGATGGCGTAGTGGGTGACACAAGTCGATCGAGGAGTTGCCATGCCCACCCCCGACCAAACCGGCTCGCACCGGCACTGATGGACCTACCCGCCATCGCTGAACGTCTCGGCGTGAACCACCGCCATGTCCGCCGCCTCGTCGCCGAGCGTCGCATCCCGTACCTGAAGTGGGGTCACCTCCTCCGCTTCGACCCCGACGAGGTCGATCGATGGCTCGACAACGCCCGATGCCAACAGCGAGGCGCGTAGCCTGAAGGAAGTGCGTCGTCGACCTCGCACCTGGAATGGCCGGCCTTCTCCTTCGATTCGCCGCGTTCCGCGCGGCCGAGGACGTGAACGCCATGGCGCACATCCAGGACCGATGGGAGACCGTCGTCGACGGGCGGCGAACCCGCACCAACCGCTACGGGCAGGGCAGGCGCTGGAAGGCCCGCTACCACGACCCGGACGGGACCGAGGGGTCCCGCATGTTCGACCGCAAGCAGGACGCCGAACGCTTCCTCACCACCGTCACGGCCGACGTCCTGCGCGGCTGCTACGTCGACCCCAACGCCGGGAAGGTCACCTTCGCCGACTTCGCCGATCAGTGGCTCACCGCCCAAACCTTCACCGAGACAACCCGCGAAGCGACCGAGCTGCGGCTCCGGCTCCACGCGGTTCCGGTGCTCGGCGACCACGAGCTGCGGAACCTCAAGCCGTCGATCATCCAGGCATGGCTCCGCGGGCTGCGGAACAAGATCGCTCCGTCCTATGTCCGCACCGTCCTCACCAACACATCAGCCGTGCTCAACGCCGCGGTCGACGACGGGCTCATCGCCTCCAACCCGTGCAAGGCGAAGTCAGTGCGACCCCCCAGCGTCGACCGAGACAAGGTCGAGCCCTGGCCCATCGACCAGGTCGAGTCCGTCATCGGACAGCTGCCCGAGCGATATCGAGCGTTGCCCGTCGTCGGTGCAGGTTGCGGCCTCCGCCAAGGCGAGATCTTCGGCCTGAGGGTCCAGGACGTCGAGTACCTGCGTCGGCGCCTCCAGGTGCAACAGCAGGTCAAGCTCGTCCGCGGGCGACTGGTCATCGACAAGCCCAAGAACCGCCGCAGCCGCACCGTGCCGCTCCCCGACTGGGTCGCGGTCGAGATCACCGAGCACCTCCGCCGTTGGCCCGCCGGCGAGGACGGTCTCGTGTTCACCAGCCGGGAGCACAAGCCGCTCCACCGCAGCCACGTCAATGCCTACATCTGGAAGCCCGCGCTCGAAGCCGTCGGCATCGAGACCAGCCGACGCAACGGGATGCATGCCCTGCGCCACTTCTACGCCTCGGTCCTCATCGACGCCGGCGAATCAGCCGCAGCAGTCGCCGAGTACCTCGGTCACGCCGACCCCGGCTTCACCCTCCGCGTCTACGCCCACCTGTTTCCGAGCAGCGAGGACCGGGCGCGGCGAGCGATCGACAGCGCGTTCCGACTCGACACTTCGCGCCACACCATCACCGAATGAAGCGCACCTTCCGCGGCGCCAACACCGTGACTGACGAGCCGCTTGCGGACTTCCACCCGTCAGCCGCAACGAGACAGTGGCTTCCGCCGTCAACGTCCAAGCCGAACACGGTCACACCAAAGTCTCCATGAACACGGCTATTCGGCCCCGGCCCTGCGACGGTCCGCGTCGAAGTCGTCCGCCCATCCCTGCCTCTGCTCCTCAGCGAGGTTCGCGTACTTCGCGCCATAGACCACCCACGGGGCCCTCTGGGCAGACTCCGGTTGGAGGGCTTGCAGGATCGCCCTTCTCTTGACGTCGAGCTGCTCGGGCGTGCCCTGCATGACAACTCGAACCTCTTGCAGATCGCTCGCATCCACAGCCGGCCACCCTTCGATGTCGTCGGCCCAGAGCCGCCTCTCGTCCTCGTCGAGGTCAGACCACGCCGCGGCGTAGATGCACCAAGGCACCTCACAGAAACCGTCGTGATCCGGGTCGGGACAGAGAGAACGCATCATCGCTTCCTGCGCCGCCTCCCGGTCCCGATCGGCAACCCAGAGGACCACGCCCAGCTCGCGGACCTCGCGGTCGATCACGGCCAAAGCCCAGTCGGCGGCGGTTTCAACACGCGAGCGAGGCGCTCGTCGGACGGATCCATGCAACCAGGATGCCCGACTCTGTCCGTCTTCACCGGCAGGTTCGCGGAAGCCGCGGCCACCGCTGTGACTGCCCCACGACGGCCCGAGCGGGCCGCTGACCCGCGTTTGCGCAGGTCAACGGCACTGCACCTCAGATGTCGTAGATCTGTTCCAGAAGTGCCCTGACCAGGGCTTTTACCTGCCGATCTGACGCCGAGTCCGCGAGGAGTCCGCGGAATTCTCGGTTGCGGACCGCAGGGCGCGGTCCATCGCGGTACGGGCTCGGTCCTCTGAGGACGGCATCAAGTGCGTGTAGACGCGAAGCGTGAAACCCGGGTCGGCGTGGCCGAGGTAGTCGGCCAGGGCTCGGATCGACTCGCCGGCGTCGAGGAGCACGGACGCGTAGTAGTGGCGCAGCGCGTGCATGCCGTTGTCGCGGGTGGGATCAACATCTGCCGACGCGAGTGCCTTCTTCCAGATGTACGGGTTGAAGTAGCCCCGGTTCAGGAGCTTGTTCTCACGAGTGACGAACACGAGCCCCGAGCTGGATGGGAACCGCCCCACCTGCTCGGCGATGGCCTCTGCCACGGCGTCTGGAAGCGGGACCTCGCGGGTCTTGCCGCCCTTGGGCGGGGCGATGACCGGTCGTGCCTTGACCAGCTTCACCTGCTGACGGACGTGGATCTTGCGCCGCAGGAAGTCGACGTCCTCGACTCGGAGCCCGAACACCTCGCCCTGTCGGAGCCCGCATCCGGCGGCGACGATAGGAAGGGAGCGGTAGCGATCCGGGTGGCCCTCGATGACGGCGGCGACCTGGTCATCGGTCCAGGGGACGATCAGCTTCTGCTTGACCTTGGGGGCGCGGACCGACCGGGAATCACAAGGATTTCGAGCCAAGAGTCCATCATCGACGGCGGCGGAAAGGACCGTCGAGAGGTTGGCGAGGATGACCCGTACGTAGGTCGGGGCGCAGTTCTCCTGCCGGTCCTTGAGCCAGGCTTGGACCGTGCTCGGTCGGATCGCCTTCAGCTCGAGATCGCCGAACGTCGGCAGGATGTGGACGCGGAGGCGCAGCTCGACAGCCTCGTGGGTGGACACGTCAAAGGTCTGCGCCGCCAGCCACTCCTCCGCGAAGTTGCCGAACCGAAGTTGCCCCGCCTTCGGATCGACGTAGGTGCCTCGAACGAGATCCGACGTGACCTGGTCGAGCCAACGCTGGGCGTCGGCCTTCCGCTCGAAGTGGCGGGCGTGCTCCTTGCCCGCCAGGTCGCGGTACCGGGCTCGCCATTGTCCGCTCGAACGCTTCTTGATGCTGGCCATGTCGGCCTCCTCTCGCTCCCGCGGGGCGGGCTTTGATGGTACGGACGACCTCCGACAGGAGGTCAGGGCTCCTGCCGGGGGAGCCGAGTCAGTCGAAGAGATCCAGGACGAGGCCCCGTTCGACCGTTGGGCTCGGCGGCGCTGGTTGCCGGGGAATGGTGAGGACCTCACGGCGGGCGAGCGCTTCGGCTCGTTCTCGGGAGTCGCGAGTGGCGGTCGGGAGATCGCCGGGCTGGGTCCGGTCGACGCCGTAGCGGTGCCGGTCGAGGATGAGGGCGCCGCGCTTCCAGGTCTCCCGGTGGATGGGATCGGTGGGTACGGCGCCGAGGTGGTGGAGATGGTACGCGCTCGGCTCGTACGCAACCTGCTCGAGGTGGTCCCGGAGGACGGCGTCGATCTGCCCGTCGATGGCTTCGAGCATGGCCGTTTCGTGCGCGCGGTCAACGAAGAACTGCTCGCGCTCGGCTTGATCGCTGCGGGCGTGGTCGACCTCGCTGGCGAGTCGGTCGAGGCTGTCGGAGAGCGTTCCGATCTCGGTGCGGAGATCCCGCATCTCAGACCGGACGCCAGGCCCGCGGAGCTTGCGGTCGGCGAGCTCGTTGTAGCGGTAAACGAACGGCTCGATGTCGGCCTCGAGTTGCGTGCGACGCTGGTCGAGGGCGTCGAGATCGAGGCTTCGGTCCGGTGGGCACTGGGCGAGGACGTTGCGGAGGCGGTGGTGTTCGGTGGCGAGTTCGTCGAAGGACCAGGTGGCCAGCGGCGTGCCGGTGTCAATGGCGAGGCGCTTGTCGTTCTGGTTGTGCAGCGCGGCTTGGACGACGTCGACGGGTTCGACGGTCGCAGTGGGCGGGCCGTGCGTGGTCGAGTCATCGGCCGGGGTGGCACCGACCAGGTAGAGGTGGTTCGAGAGGCGGCCGCGGCTGAGCGCCACATAGCCGCGTTCGCGGAACAGTTCGTCGGTGCCGAGGACGAGGCCTCGGTCGACGGTGGCGCCTTGGGCTTTGTGGATGGTCGTGGCGTAGCCGTGGGCGATGTGGCCGTCATCGAGGTAGCCCCTGGGCAACACGACGTGGCGGTCGGCGACGCCGACGGTGATGGTCCCGGCATCGGGGTCGACGTTGGTGATCGTGGCCCGGGTGCCGTTGTGCACACCGAGGCGGCGGTTGTTGCGCAGGCAGACGATCTGGTCGCCGGCTTGGTAGGGACGTTCGTCGAGGACGAGTTCGGGGCCGGCGACCTGTCCGGCGCGCAGCAGGTAGGCCCGGGCGCGTCCGTTGAGGTCATCGACGTCGTCTCGCCGGAACGCGGTCATCGCAACGGTGTCGCCGACGACTCGGTGGGCCCACCACTCGGCGACCATGGCCTGGCGGACCTCGATGGCGTTCGGCGCGGTCACGATGCGCCCGTTGTCGCGGTAGGCACCGAACGCTGTGTCGACGTCGCCGCAGCGAAGCTCCTCGAGCGCGTCACGTTCCCACTCGGCGCGTTGCCGGCGGTTCTCAATCAGCTCGATCGGCTCGATCCGGTGGGCGAGCCCGTGGAGGAGTCCTCCGGCATCGATCTCGGGGAGCTGGTGGGGGTCGCCGACGAGCACGACCTTGGCGCCGGCATGGTCAGCGGCGTCGAGGATGGGCGCGAGGTTGCGGGTGCCGGCCATACCGGCCTCGTCGACGACGATCACGGTAGTGTCGTCGAGCACGACCCGGTGTGCCGCGAGGTCGATCTGCAGCATCGCCAGGGTGCGTGACGGAATCCCGGCGGTGGCTTGGAGCTCTTGGCCGGCGATGCCCGCCAGCGCTGCGCCGATCACCCGGTGTCCGCTTGCCTCCCACGCTTCGCGTGCTGCGTCGAGGGTGAAGGTCTTGCCGGTTCCTGCGGCGGCGGTGACGATGTCGATGCCGTTCCCGCTCGAGCACAGCCTGCGGACCATCTCGGTCTGTTCAGCCGACATGGTCGGCCGTCGGGCCACGACCTCGGCGAGGACGTCGGCGGGTACGACGGCACGGTTCTGGTCGAGGCGGGTGGTGGCGATGTCGACGAGGTGGCGTTCGATGCCGACGAGCTCGACGGTGGACCATCGGGTCTCGTTCATGGCCGCGGCGATGATCTTGCCGTCCTTGCGGCGAATCGAGTTCGAGCCCAACAGGCCCGGTCCTTCGCTGCCGACGAGCCGCACGATCTCGGGGCGGGCCAGGACCCGGTCGGCCATGTCCTCGATCTGGCCGACCTGTGCCCCGTCGGGGAGCCGTTGCGCGATCGCCTTCAGGATGTCGCGCCGGTCGAAGCTCGACGCTCGCTTGGTGAGTCCGTCCTCGCCGAGGAGGTCGGCGGTGATGACACCGAGATCGATGTCGGGCAGGACGGAGGTTCGCCGGTTGAGGCAGGCATCGACGGTGATTGGGTTCCAGCCGATCTCGGCGGCCTTCTGGTCCCAAACCGCGGTCATCGAGTCGGGAGCGGTGGTCTTGTCCTTGTCCGGCCGAGTCTCGAGTGTGGCGATCTCCGCGGCACGAGCCGAGCGGAACCCGACCTCGTCGAGATGTTCCTCGATCTCCTTGCGGCGATCAGAGAAGTGGTCCAGCACCGCCTTGTCGATGCCGACCAGATCGGCGATGCCGTTCTTCACGGGCTCCCACTCGACGCCGAGCCGCACGGTGAGCTCCTCTCGAAGCTGTGCCTCGTAGAGGTACCCGGCGGTGGCGCTGTACAGGTACAGCCAGCGGGCATCGAGGGTCCGCCAGGCCCCGTCGACGCCTTCGGCCATGTTCGCCACCAGGACGTGGGTGTGGAGGTGGGGGTCGCCGGTGCGGCTCGTGCGATGCCGAAACGCGGCGGCGACCAGACCCGACACCTCGATCTGGTTGGCGCCGCCCTTGCCGGTGCGGGACCGGATCGCCTCGCGTTCGATGTAGTCGAGCGCGGCGTCGACTCCTGCCTCATGGGCCTCGATGACTTCGGCCGCCGTGTCAGCATCGCCGAACATGGCGAGAAGCGACACGGACTTCGGCGCGCGGAACGTCAGGTCGAGTCCGGTGACCTCACGACCGGGGAAGGCGCCGAGCTGGTCGTCGGTGGCTGGATGGTTGCCGGCCCATACGGCGTGCAGGTCGTCCGCGGTGACCTCACCGGTGAGCCCGAGGTCGGTCGCTGACCGACCGACCCAACGACCGGGCGCTTCGCCCACGCCCCGGTAGTACTCGTCGACGCCGTCGGCGACGGCGTCGAGGTAGTAGCCCTCACCGGCGTGCTTGATCTTGCCGATCGACAACATCACGGTCCTCCTCGGGGAACGGTCCCGGCCGTGTCGCAGACCGCCGGACCCGGGACCGGGACGACACGGGCGGGACGACTCCCGGCACCGGGGTGCAAGTTCGTGCTGGCATTTGGGGTGGTCGGTGGTGGTTCATTGGTTCGTTGGCTATGGATTGGGGTGGCTGATGAAGGGTCGGTGCGGTGAAGGGTCGGTCGGTTCGCTGGGGTGGCGACTGGGACTGGCTGAGTCGGTCGAGGTGAGTAGGGAGAGCTGGTCCCACGGGGCACGGGCGACCGGCGGTGGTCGCTCGGAAGGGGTCGGGGCAGAGTTCTGCGACACGGTGGCGACCGACAGGCCGACCGTGTCGACGTCGATGACGTAGGAGGACCCGAGGAACCGGCCCGACTCGCCGTCGCGGTGATCGACGCGACACACGAGGTTCTCGTCGATCAGGCAACGAAGTGCTCGGGCCACGCTGTCCTTGGAGACGCCGACGAGCTCAGCCAGTGACCGACTCGAGCACACCACAGTCGGTCGAGCACCAGGCTCGATCTGCGACACGAGTACCTCCAGCACCGACCAGGTCAGCGGCCCCAGCTGCGGCCGCAGCCACCGGGCCTCGTCGACGTCGATCCGTAGCTGCCGCCGCTCAGCTGGCACGAGGCTGGTCCAGCTGGGCGTCGATCCATGCCAGCAGCGCCGCCTTCGGCACCCGCAGCGAACGGCCGATCCGGATCGACGGGAGCCCCTCAGCGCCGTTCGTCCGGTGGAACGCAGCCACCTCGTCGTAGGCCCGGGATCGGCTGATCCGCAGGAGCTTCGCGGTCTCGTCGACCCGCAACATGTCGGGTAGGGATTCGATGTCCATGAACGCCTCCTGTGGAGATGGAGGAGAGCCGACCAGGACGGCAACGGTCTCCTACGGACCCAACGCACCCCCCTAAGCCCGCGCGTCGCCCAGATCTCGCGAAGAAATCTGGAAAATCACGCGATGGACAAGACCGGCCCGGTTGGTGCGGCACCACACGAGGCCGCGCACTCGTCGGAATCTCGCGTGGCAATCGCGGAATTTCTCGAGATGTCGGGACGATGCAGGCGCGATCCCAGCCACGATCCACGCGCCCGCGAGCGGCTCCCTAGATCTGCGGGCGGACCAGGTCGGCGAACCGCGGGACGCCGGCGTGCTCGAGGTCATCGAGCAGGTCCTGGGGCAACTTCGGCGGTCGGGTCTTCTCCGCGGCGAGTCGGGTGATCGTGTCGACGATCTCGTCCGGCAGCTCGGCGGCGATCTCGCAGAGATACGTGTCGGGGTCAGTCACCCGCACACCCCGCTTCGCGAGCGCCTTCGGTGGGAAGTCCTTCTCGTTGTTGGTCAGGATCGTGCAGGGCTGGCGGACGACCGCTGCCGCCATGTGGGCGTGGTCGTCGGGGTCCTTGCCGGGCATCTCGGCGACGAGGTTGTCGTACTCGTGACGTTCGACCTTGCTGTCCTTGAAGAACTCCCGGACCACGGCGGTGATCTGTGCGGCTGACTCCGGAGAACGTTTGTGCTTGCCGACGATCACGCGCTCCCATTCGTCGAGCAGGTCGTCGGTCCAGATGACCTCGTGGACGCCGTCCTCGCTGAGAGCCAGGAGCAGGTCCATCACCGAGAACGGGAACAGGACGTTGCTGTCTGCGAAGACCCGGCCCATCAGTACGGAAGGTCGGCTTCCTCCACGGCCGCAGCGATCCGCCGACGGCCCTCCTTGCGACGCTCACGCTTCGCTTGGAACGAAAGGACATCAGCGAGAAGCACTCGCCGGTGTCGACTGCGGGGCAACCGCTCGGATGGGATCTCGCCCTCGTCGAGCAGGCGGACGACGAACGGCCGCGACAACCCGAGCAGCTCGGCTGCCTCCGCTGGCGTGAGGCTCACCTCGGAGGGCAGCACGGTCACCGCGTGACCGTCGGCCATCTCGTCGGCCGACGCTCGCAGCACCTCGACCAGGGCGCGGGGCAGCGGCACAGCGGTGCCGTCAGGCAACTGGAGGGTGAACGAGCGACTACGGCCACGGACCGCACGAGCGACCTCGGCCGCCGATTCGCGCTCGGCCTTCTTCGGCTCGACCCGCACCGCGCTCGACAACACACTCGACCGTGCCATCCCGACACCTCCTTATCTGCAACAACCGTAACCGATCTCCAGATCGTTGCGGCGCAGATCGCGCCCACAGGCCAGCCCCGCCAGTCGTCGCGGCGCAGCCCTCGGGCCCGAAGGTGGTCAGCGCATGCCGAAGGCGGCTCGGAGCTTGGGGACGCGTCGGACGATGAAGTGGTCGAAGGCGATGACGGCGAGGAGGGTGAGGCCCCAGAGGGGGTAGAGCACGGCGAGGAACAGGGCGGCGATGGCGACGTTGCGTTCCATATGGGCGTCGATGGGTCGACGCGGGATGCCGATGGTGTTGCGGCGACGGCGTCGGTTCCACATCTTGAAGGCAGTGAATACGTTCCAGAAGATGAGCAGGCACATGGCCGTGGCGATGATGCGGCTCCAGACGCCGAACTGGGTGCCCATGTGGGTCTGCACGCCGAACTCCGAGGCCCATTGGAGCTTGCCCCAGGTTTCAGGGGTGCTCTTGCCGAGGGTCTCGCCGGAGAACTGGTCGAGATAGAGCGCGCCTTGGGTGTTCATGCGGCCAGGCCAAGGGTTGAACACGACGTAGGAGCCGTAGGTGGTGGTGCCGTCGTCCGACGCGGTGTCGACGGGCGTCCAGATGGTGGAGCCGGGTTCCATCCCTTCTTCGGCTGATGCTTGGGCGATGAGGTCGAGCGATGCTTGTTCGGCCGGAGGTCCGTCGGTGCTGGCCGCCGCTTCGGTGTCGGGGCTGCTGTGGCCTTCGTGGCCTCCGCTGGTACCCGAGTCGGGCACGGCGTCAGAGCGGGTGGCCCAGGGGATGGCGTTGCCGGCTCGGTCGATGGCCCCGGGGTTGGGCACAGCCGATGGGGGTCCTTCGGCTTCCCAGAAGCTGGGTTCTTCGTTGGGGGTGATCTGGGATGCGGCGTAGGCGAAGCTGTTGCCCCACACCGCGGACCAGGGCAGCCCGGTGGAAAGGAAGAACAGGAGCAGGGCGCCGAGGACGGTGCCGCCGATGGCGTGGAGGTCGCGCCAGCGGATCCGGCCGCCTCGGCCCCATCGAGGCTTGACGAGGGCTTTGCCGGCGTCCTTCTTGCGGGGGAGCCACAGGTAGATGCCGGTGATGGCGAGGACCATGGCCCACCCGGCGAAGATCTCGATGATGACGTCGCCGAGGGGTGCGTCGACGAAGGCCGGGCCATCGTCGATGATGCCGCCGAGCGACGGCATGGGCACGGTGATCGACTCGTTGTTGAGGTTGCCGTGGAGCCGGTTTGCCAGCCCGACGATGTCGTCGCCGTCCTTCACGCTGCCCTGGACCTGTCCGGCGTACTGGTTGACGAACACAGTGCGCGCTTCGCCATCCGCTGTGGTGATGGCGAACCAGGTGGCGTGGCTGTCGTCGATCGGTGGGGTGACCCCGGCGATCTCGGCGTCGGGGAACGCTTCAGCCACGGCGTCGCGTTGCTGATCGAGGCTGACGGTCTGCCCAGCAGGGGTGACGGTGCGCAGGTCGCCTTGGGTCGCGTCCTGGATGGGCTGGGTGTAGAGGATCACCAACCCGGTGATGGCCAGCAGCACGAGGATTGGCGCGGCGAAGAACCCGGCGTAGAAGTGGGTGCGCCAGAGACCCCGCCAGATCCGGCTCGCCTTGCCCGAGGGCGACGGTGAAGGATCGTCGACGTACTCAGCGTCGGTGCCAGCAGCGTCGGTATCGGGAACGGGGGCGTCGGACATGGGCAAGTGGTCGTCCGAATGCGCCCAGAAGTTCCACGATCTTTCTCGGGAACCTTTCCGGGATCGGGAACGACTGATGCCGTATGGAACAACGCTCTCGCGCCCGCCGCGTCCTTGGCGGTGGCGCGGTCGCAGCCGCTGCCTTCGTGCTGCTCGCCGGACCGGCCTCGGCCCACATCGAACCCGACGTCAGCGCAGTCGCGGCGAACCAGCCGGCGACGGTGGGGTTCAACCTCGAGCACGGTTGCGGTGATGAGGCGACGACCAAGATCGCCGTGCAAGTCCCCGCCGAGATCACCGACGCCCAGCCGGTCGCCCTCGACGGCTGGACCACGTCGGTATCCGACCGGGTGATCACCTTCGAAGGAGGGCCACAGCCCGCCCACGAGGAGCTCACCTACTCGATCACGTTCACCGCCCCCGACCAGGAGGGCACGGTGCTGGCCTTCCCGACCATCCAGACCTGCGGCACCACAGAGCTCGCCTGGCTCGATCCGTCCGAAGACGACGACCACCCCGCTCCGACCGTCAAGGTCGTCCCGGCTGACGAAGCCGCTACCGCTGCGGCGCCCGAGGACGACGATCACGGCCACGACGAGGAGGCCACGGCAACCACGACCGCGTCGGGCGAGGACGCGTCGGCCACCGAGGCAGCCGCCGCTCCGGCCGACGAGGAGGACTCGTCGTCGACTGCGCCACTCATCATCGGCGGCGTGATCCTCGTGCTCGTCGTCGGCACGGCGATCATCATCGTGGTCACCCGCAAGCGCGCCGGCGGCGCGAGCTGACCATCGGCACGCTCCGGCTGGCATCGAATCGCCGCCGTGCCGCCGCCAGGCCGACCTGACACGATCTATTGCCCATGGACCACCTCACCCGCCTCGCCGTCGCGGCACGCGACGACCAACGCGAGCTGAGCGGGTTCCTCTCCGAGGTCCAGACCGACGTGTGGCGGCTGTGCCGTGCGCTCGTCGATGCCGACCACGTCGACGACGTCGCCCAGGACAGCCTCATCCGGCTCATGAAGGCACTGCCCTCGTTCCGCGCTGAATCGTCGGCTCGCACGTGGGCACTGCGGATCACCCGCTACACCTGCGCCGACTGGGTGCGACAGCGCCAACGTCAACGACGCCTCGTCGGCGACCTCTCCGACCTCGCCCCACGGCAGCACCTCGCGGCCGAAAGCGGACGAGTCGACCTCGAGCTGCTGCTCGACACGCTCCCCGCCGACAACCGCGACGCGTTCGCGCTCACCCAGGTCATCGGCCTCTCCTACCTCGAGGCAGCAGAGGTGTGCGGATGCGAGGTCGGCACGATCCGCTCACGAGTCTCCCGTGCCCGGGAACGACTCGTCGATGCCCTGGCCATCCCTTCAGCCGAGGAACACGGCTGAACCATCGTTCGGCACCCGGTCAGCCACCCGCCGGTTCGACGTAGTCGAAGATCTCAGTCATGGGCACGACCTTCGCCGCGACCTCGATCGGCGGTGAGCTTGCGAAGCTCAAGGTCAGCGGAACGGTGTCACCAGGGATGACCTGCCCGTGCAGCCCCTCGAGCATCACGTGCGCACCACCCGGTTGGAACGAGATCGTCGCATCCCCCGGGATCTCGTAGTCCGCTTCGTGCGTCATGAGCGAGTAGCCATCACCGGACTCCGTGTTGTGCAACGTCGCCTCGTCGGCCTCCGACGACGACACCCCGACGAGATCGTCGGGGCCACCAGCGTTCTTCAACGACACGTAAACCGATGCCATCGACCCGTCAGGGGTGACCGTCGCGAACGCCGACGCCAGCGAAACGTCTGCCGCCGCCGGTGCCGAACCCGTCACGCGGAGACCGATCATGGCGATCACGAGCACGGCCGCCGCGGCCGAAGCGGTCAGCGCCACCAACCGACGCGCCGTCCTCAAACTCGGCACACCCGTCCCGCCCGCCCGATCCGACGCACGACCCAGGGCCGGCAACGCATCCGCGTCCTTCACGTCGGCGAACACACGAGCAGCCAGGTCGGGGATCGACTCCGCCGGACGAACCCGCGTCGACCGGTGCATCACCTCGACCGTGGCCGCGAACGATCGACACGAGTCGCACGCGGCCAGGTGGCCGTCAAGGTCCTCAGCCCCTGCTGGCATCGCCTCACCATCGAGGGCCGCCGAGATCGCCTCACGCCACAACGCACAACTCGGGGCGGGAGGTTCGGGCGGCACAGGATCACATCCTTTCGGGCGGGCGATCGACCCGTCGACGGGAGATCGTGGTCACGGTCGTCTCGCACGCCAGAGAAGTTCCGCGGACTTCGCCGCCACGCGCCCGACGGGCGGGCGGAGTCGAGCAACAGCCTTGACCGCTGCACAACGGGACGCCACTACCGCTTGGAAGACCGAGTCCGCGAGGAGTCCGCGAAATCCTGAGAACAGGGGCGGATCGACCGGGACGGACTGGTACGCCCCGGACGGGTGTTTCCGCAGGTCAGAGGTACTAAAGGGCCCCTGACCTGCGGAGCGACAAACCCCGGCCGTCAGATGTCGTAGTAGAGGGCGAACTCGTAGGGGTGGGGGCGCAGGCGGATGGCGTCGATCTCGTTGATGCGCTTGTAGGCGATCCAGGTGTCGATGAGGTCCTGGGTGAACACGCCGCCGACCTTGAGGAAGTCCTGGTCGGCTTCGAGCGCCTTGAGCGCGTCGTCGAGGCTGGCCGGAACCTGCGGCACCTGGGCGAGCTGCTCGGGAGGGAGGTCGTAGAGGTCCTTGTCGACCGGGTCGGGCGGCTCGATGCGGTTCTGGATGCCGTCGAGGCCGGCCAGCATCATCGCCGAGAAGGCGAGGTACGGGTTGGCCGTGCTGTCAGGGCAACGGAACTCGAGGCGCTTGGCCTTGGGGCTCTGCGAGATGAGCGGGATGCGCAGCGCGGCCGAGCGGTTGCGCTGGCTGTACACGAGGTTGACCGGGGCCTCGTAGCCCGGCACCAGGCGCTTGTAGCTGTTGGTCGTCGGGTTGGTGAACGCGATGACCGCGTCGGCGTGGGCCAGCAGACCGCCGATGTACCAACGGGCCAGATCGGACAGGCCGGCGTAGCCCGTCTCGCTGTAGAAGAGCGGCTCGCCACCCTTCCAGAGCGACTGGTGGGTGTGCATGCCCGACCCGTTGTCCTCGAACAGCGGCTTGGGCATGAAGGTGAGGCTCTTGCCCGCCTGCCACGCCACGCCCTTGAGGATGTACTTGAACGTCATGAGCTGATCGGCCTGGTCGAGCAACGTGGAGAACAAGATGCCGATCTCGCCCTGGCCGCCGCTGGCCACCTCGTGGTGGTGCAGCTCGGTCTCGATGCCCACGTCGTGCAGCGCGACCGACATGTCCGAGCGCATGTCCTGGAAGTGGTCGGTGGGCGGCACGGGGAAGTAGCCCTGCTTGGTGCGCGGCTTGTAGCCCAAGTTCGGGCCCTCATCGGTGCCGGTGTTCCACTGTCCCTCGACCGAGTCGACCGAGTAGAAGGACTCGTTGGCCGTCGTGCCGTACTGCACGTTGTCGAAGACGAAGAACTCGGACTCGGGACCGAAGTAGGCGGTGTCGGCGATCCCCGTGGACTTGAGGTAGGCCTCGGCCTTCTTCGCGACGTAGCGCGGGTCGCGGCTGTAGCTCTCACCCGTGACGGGGTCGTTGACGAAGCAGTGGACGATCGCCGTCTTGCGCTTCATGAAGGGGTCGATGTAGCAGACGTTGGAGTCGGCCACGAGGACCATGTCGGACTCCTGGATCTGCTGGAACCCGCGGATGGACGAGCCGTCGAAGCCGTGGCCATCGGTGAAGTGGCTCTCGTCGAGGAGCTTGGCGGGGATGGTCACGTGCTGCATCACGCCAGGCAGATCCGAGAAGCGGAAGTCGACGAACTCGCACTCCTCGTCGGCGACGTAGGCCAAGACCTCGTCAGGGGTTCGTTCTTGCACGGTGGCTCCTCGGGTCAGCGTCTTCACGGTCACGACGTGTCGTGTTGGACCTTACGATCTCCGGCATGCGCCTGCCCAAGAGCCCCGGTGAGCTGACGGCAATCTGACGGCAGGCTTCCGCCGGAAGCACACCCGCGGCGAGCCATCGGGGCGACGGCAACCCTTGGACGCAGCGTGGCCGGCGCCCACCCGGCACCGGCCACGCTCATGACGCTGATCGATTGTGATGCCGGCTCACCAACGAACCGGCTCCGATGACAGGATCAGACCAGGCCCTTCTCCTCGAGCGCCGAGCAGCAGGTCTCGACCATGAGGCGGGTCACGACATACGGATCCATGTTGGCGTTGGGACGGCGGTCTTCGATCCAGCCCTTCTGATCGCGGCCCGTCTGCCACGGGATGCGGATCGACGAACCTCGATCGGACACGCCGTAGGAGAAGTCGGTGAAGTGGGCGGTCTCGTGGGCGCCGGTGAGGCGATCGGCGATGCCGATGCCGTAGCCCTCGATGTGCGCCTCCGGCTTGCCCTCGGCACCGAGTGCCTCGCACGCCGCGATGATGGCGTCCCAGTTCTCGCGCATGGCCTTGGTGGAGAAGTTGGTGTGGGCGCCGGCGCCGTTCCAGTCACCCTTGATGGGCTTGGGCTCGAGGGTGGCCCGGACGTTGAAGTCCTCGGCGATGCGATAGAGCAACCAGCGACCGATCCAGATCTGGTCGGAGACGAGCAGCGGCGGGATCGGGCCGATCTGGAACTCCCACTGGCCCATCATCACCTCGGCGTTGGTGCCTTCGATGCTGAGGCCGGCGTCGATGCACGCCTGCGTGTGCTTCTCGACGATCGGGCGACCGACGATCTCGGGCGAACCGACACCGCAGTAGTACGGGCCCTGCGGCGCGGGGAAGCCCGACATCGGCCAACCGAGGGGGTAGCCGTCCTTGAGGAAGGTGTACTCCTGCTCGATGCCGAAGATCGGCTCCTGGGCCCCGTACTTCTCCACGGCCTCGGCCAGCAGACGACGGGTGTTGGAGGGGTGGGGCGTGCCATCGACGAGGTAGACCTCGCACATGACGAGCACGTTCTCGCCTCCGCGGATGGGATCCCGCACGACGTAGACGGGCTCGAGCACGCAGTCGGAATTGTCGCCGGGGGCCTGGTTGGTCGACGAGCCGTCGAAGCCCCACGTCCCCGGCTCCTTGCCGTCGGCCAGGATGCGCGTCTTGCAGCGCATGAGCGGGGTCGGCTCGGTGCCGTCGATCCAGATGTATTCGGCTTGATAGGTCAACGCGGACTCCTACAGGTGACAGTTGCGTGCGGGAGCACGCTGGGCTGCGGGTCAGCCAAGCAGCGACGGTTTTCGCTTCTGTTGCCCAAATGTGAACGGTCCGTGAACGGGCACGTTCTCGGTGTCTTGCAGGGGTTTCGCGATGGGAACGATTCCCCGCCCGGGGTGTAGACAGGTGCGCATGGAACGACAGCAGGACTACGTGCTGCGCACCGTCGAAGAACGCGGTGTGCGCCTGATCCGCCTCTGGTTCACCGACGTGCTCGGTCAGCTGAAGTCAGTAGCCATCTCACCTGCCGAGCTTGAGAACGCGTTCGAAGAGGGCATGCACTTCGACGGTTCGGCCATCGACGGCTTCAGCCGGGTGCAGGAGAGCGACGTGCTCGCCCGTCCCGACCCCAACACCTTTGAGATGCTCCCGTGGGGCGACCGCGACGACGTGTCGGCCCGCATGTTCTGCGACATCTTGAGCCACGACGGCGAGCCGTTCACAGGCGACCCCCGCCAGGTGCTCAAGCGCAACCTCGATCGGGCCCACGACAAGGGCTTCTCGTTCATGGTCGCTCCCGAGATGGAGTTCTTCTACTTCGCCAACGGCGATCCGAAGCAGACCCCCCAGCCCCTCGACACCGGGTCCTACTTCGACCTCACCACCACCGATGCGGCCAGCGACCTGCGCAAGCGCACCATCCAGGTCCTCGAGAACATGGGCATCCCGGTCGAGTACTCGTTCCACGAGGATGCACCGAGCCAGCACGAGATCGACCTCCGCTACGCCGACGCGCTCTCGATGGCCGACAACGTCATGACCTTCCGACTCGTCGTGCGCGAGATCGCGCTCGAGCAGGGCGCCTACGCCACGTTCATGCCCAAGCCGCTCTCGGGCGTGCAGGGATCGGGCATGCACACGCACATGTCGCTCTTCGAGGGAGACATCAACGCCTTCCACGAGGAGGGCGACGAGTACGGCCTGTCCAAGGTCGCCCGTGGCTTCATCGCCGGGCTCTTGCACCATGCACCCGAGCTCACCGCCATCACCAACCAGGTCGTCAACAGCTACAAGCGACTCATCGCGGGCTACGAGGCCCCCGTGTACGTCACGTGGGCTCGCAACAACCGCTCGGCGCTGGTTCGAGTTCCGGTCACCAAGTCGGGCAAGCAGAGCTCGACTCGCATCGAGTACCGGGCACCCGATCCGGCGTGCAACCCGTACCTGGCCTACTCGGTCATGCTCGCCGCCGGCCTCAAGGGCATCGAGGAAGGCTACGACCTTCCCCCCGAGGCCGCGGCCAACATCTTCGAGCTCACGCCCGAGGAACGTGCGGCCGAAGGCATGCGCCCGCTGCCGCAGTCGCTGTCCGATGCGCTCGACGCCATGGAGAAGTCCGAGCTCGTCGCCGACGCGCTGGGCGAGCACATCTTCGAGTGGTTCCTGCGCAACAAGCGTTCCGAGTGGTTCGACTACAAGTCGCAGGTCACCCAGTTCGAGCTCGACCGCTACCTCCCGAACCTCTAGGCCGAACCTCCAGGCCGAACCTCCAGGCCGAACCTGTTCAAGGACCGAACGTAGGACCGCGATGGAACCGCTCCTGATCTTCCCCGACCCGGCGCCACCGGAGCTCGCCCAAGCCCTCGACCTGGCCGGCTACCCCTGGAAGTCGATCAGCGACGAAGCTGCCATCACCGCGTCCGAACCCGATGACGGCTGGGCCGGCGCCATCGTCTGCGCCGAGACCGACGGCGAGGCGGCGTTCGCCATCTGCCGGTCACTGCGCAAGCGCGACCTCCCGCTCGAGCCGCTCCTGCTCCTCGTCAACGGCACGCAGCTCGGCGACCTCGAGCTGCGCGACGACCTCTTCGACGACTTCTGCCTCGCGCCGTTCCATCCCCGTGAGCTCGAGGCGCGCCTCAAGCACCTCTTCTGGCGCACCGGGCGCGGCACCCGCCCCGAGCTCATCGAGTACGGCGAGCTCGTACTCAACCTCGAGACCTATCAGGCTGCCATCACCGGCGCACCGCTCGACCTGACGTACATGGAGTACGAGTTGCTGAAGTTCCTGGCGTCGCACCCCGGCAAGGTGTTCACCCGCGAGACGTTGCTCTCACGGGTGTGGGGCTACGAGTACTACGGCGGGGCGCGCACGGTCGACGTCCACGTCCGGCGGTTGCGCGCCAAGCTCGGCGAGGAGCACGCCAACCTCATCCAGACCGTTCGGTCGGTGGGATATCGCTTCGGTCAGTCGCGCTGGGGGCTCTGACTCACAGCCGGCCCGGCCGCCGGGGTCGGGCGCGAGCTGCGTCGTCGGCTCAGGAGTTCAGACGCTGCGGACGTCGGCCGCAGCAGCACCCTTGGGACCGTCGGTGATCTCGAACTGGACGGCCTGTCCCTCTTCGAGCGACTTGTAGCCCTCTCCACTGATGGCGGAGTAGTGGACGAACACGTCGGTGCCTCCGTCGTGCTGGATGAAGCCATAGCCCTTCTCGGCGTTGAACCACTTCACGGTGCCGGTCGGCATTGTCCGAGCCTTCCTTCTTCTCTGCTCTTGAAACGAGACGTCGTCGATGACGATGACCGCTGCGGCCATCGCCCACGCCGACGGGGCTCCGCCGGCTGTGGTGATCGCAGAACCTAGCGCCGAGATCGCGCCAGGTTCGTGATGGTCGCAACCCACCGACAACCCGTTCTATGAGTCGGAAAATGTCTTGGATCGTCGCGTGCGACCAGGAAGAGGACGACTCCGATACCTGCTTGGCCCAGCGGAGCGCGCCGGACTCGCGGCAACCAACCCGCGTCCGGCCGGCGGGCGCGACGACCGGCAGATAGCGACGAAGCGACTCAGCCCAAGTCGAGGAGCTCGGTGCCCTCGTACTCGGCGGCCACCTCGTCCTTGATCACCCAGCCGATGATGCCGGCGATGAGCGTCGAGCTCATGAGGACCGCGACCGGGATGGCGATCACGAGGACGATGACGATGGCGATGGCTCCGGGCACCGAGCCATCTTCGCCCACCACAGCCCCCGACCGCCAGCACACCGCCCAGCGATCAGACCGGGGAGTGCGCCCAGGCCTCGATCTCGACGAGCGCCACCGCCGGGAGCTCGACCACCGCGACGGTCGAGCGCGCCGGACGGTTGTCACCGAAGTGCTCGGCGTAGACCTCGTTCATGAGGGGGAAGTCCCGCATGTGACGCAGGAACACCGTCGTCTTGACGACATCTGCGAGGGACGAGCCTTCGGCCTGGAGGAGAGCCGAGAGGTTCTCGATCGCCTGACGGGTCTCGTCGATGACGCCACCGGGCACGAGCTCACCGTCGCGCATGCCGATCTGGCCCGACGTGATGAGGAGATCTCCGGCGCGAACGATCGGCGAGTACGGGCCGAGTGGCTTGCTCATGGCGCCATGCTCGCACACGACGGTCAGCGGACAGGAAGGCCGGTCGGCCAGGCCGGGGCGAAGCCCTGCCGCGCCCAGGTCGCGGCGGCGACCGCCGCGAACACCGCGTCAGACCCATTGGTCGGCTCACCATCGCTCTCGGCGATCTCGACCACCACCGGTGGCATCTCGTGTGGGCGAACGATGCCGAACGACCGGATGGTGAGGTCCTGAGCTTCCCCGTCGGCCACCACCAGCGACTCGGATGTGACCCATCCGATCGCCATGTGGCTCGCGCCGATGCAATACGAGCGCAGCACCACGTCGTCGAGTGCTTCGCCGCAGCTGACCGCGACCCGCAACCGTCCTTCGTCATCGAAGGTGGCCTCGGCCCAGCTGCCGTTGGGCGCGGTGATCCGACCGGGCCGGTCACCGACCGACGCGAGCAGGATCGCCGCTTCCGCCCAGCCGGCGGCCCGGACATCGATCGAGGTGCGGAGTCCGACGACGTCGACCTGCTCGACGTCGAAGCCGGGCGCGATCGAACCGATCGCGTCGGCGACCCCGCCGGTGGTGACGACGCGAACGACGCCGGTTCCGTCGGCGCGGACACCCGCCGCGATCGGAGGCCGCTTCGGGCCGAGCCGCACGGTGTCCTCCCGTGCCAGCATGGCGAGGACCGGCCGGTCGTAGGCGTCGGCCAGCTCCCGCGCGGCGCGCACCACGGGCGAGTCGGTCTTGGCCCCGAACCCGCCGCCGTTCGCGAGCGGGCTCGTGGGCTCGCCACCAGGGACGCACCACGCGGCATCGGTCTCGAGGTAGGCCGGCTCGACCCACGTCGTCTGCAAGGTGCGCAGCCAGTCGCCGGGAGGAAGCGCGAGGGGCGGTTCGGGTTCGAGCGTCGTGCGGCGCCCCTGGACCTTGCCTGCCTTCGTACGCGCCTCGGCGAGCGACGAACCCACCGCCCAGCCACCGGCGCCGTCCGGCACCGCGACGAGCGCGTCGTCAGGTGCCGTGTCGGCGGCGAAACCCCCGAGCCCGAGCGCCACCTGGGGACCGACCACCTGCGGCGAACCGCCTTCGATCGTGGCCCGCCGCGCAGCATCATCGAGATCGCGCGACGACGTGGCACGTCGCACCGCGCCATCGCCCGTAGCGCCACCACCGGCGGCGACATCGCCAGCGGCGACATCGACCGCGGACTCGACGATGGTCTGCCAGCCCGTGCACCGGCAGAGGTGCGCGGCGAGGGCCCGGTCGACGGCCGCGCCATCGCCGAGTCCGCCCTTGGTGCGCAGACCCTCGAGCCGCAAGACGATGCCCGGCGTGCAGAAGCCGCACTGGCTACCACCCGTGGCGCACAGCGCGTCGCCCCACTCGGCGCGCACCGCAGGGGCGAGACCTTCGACCGTGGTCACCGACCGGCCGGCGATCCGACGCGCCGGGGTGACGCACGAGACTCGGGGTTGGCCGTCGACGAGGACCGTGCAGCAGCCGCACTGACCTTGCGGGCTGCACCCGTCCTTGACCGACGACATCCCCGCCTCGTCGCGCAGCACGTCGAGCAGCGAGCGCGCGTCGTCGACGACCTCGAGCTGTTCGCCGTTGAGGGTGAACTGGGTGGTCACCGGATCAGGTCACCGGGACGCGCGGAGCGGGCGCGACACGAATCGGTGAGACGGTTGGAGATCGAGGACCTGTCCTGCGGGCCAGGACGCCGTAGCGTGGTGGCGATCAGCTGAAGGACTGGCCGCAGCCGCAGGTCTTCTGCGCGTTCGGGTTGTTGATGGCGAACCCGGCACCCTGGAGACCATCGGAGAAGTCGAGGGTTGCGCCTTCGAGCAGTTGGGCGCTCGACGGATCGACCACGACCTTCACACCGTTGGACTCGGCGATGAGGTCGTCGGCGTCACGCTCGGTGTCGAAGAACATCTCGTAGCTGAAGCCAGAGCAGCCACCGGGGCGCACGGCGACCCGCAGCATCAACTCGGCGTTGCCCTCCTGAGCGATGAGCTCGGAGACCTTGGTGGTGGCGGTGTCGGTCAGCGTGATCACGTGCATGTCCTCCTGATACGGACGAGTTTGCTCCGAGGCAAAGGGTACCGGGGAAGGCCCACCGAGCGCGCAATCGCGCCCGTTCGCCTACCGGGTCGGTCAACCGCAGCGATCGCGTCGACATTCCCCGCCGATCCGGCCGATCCGGCCGATCCGGCCGATCCGGCCGATCCGGCCGATCCGGCCGCTGCCCGCACGTGCCCGGCACGCGGCGGCCGACTCTGGGGGTCGCCCCGTTAGAGTCAAGGGGTGTCCGACCTCGTGCGCCCCGACGAAACCGAGATCCTCGGGCTCCTGCGCGGCGTCGTCGACCCCGAGCTGGGCAGCGACATCGTCGATCTCGGCATGGTCCGCACCATCGACATCGACGGCGGGCTCGTCACCATCACCGTCGCGCTGACCACAGCAGGGTGCCCGCTGCGATCGCAGATCCAAAAGGACGTGCGGGCGCGGGTCGAGTCGCTCCCCGGCGTCGACAAGGTGAAGATCAACTGGGACGTGCTCAGCGCCGATGAGCGCTCCGAAGCCATGGCCAAGGCGCGGTGGAACGCCCGTGAGGACGCCCCCGACACCGAGATCCCGGCCACCACCAAGGTGCTCGCCATCGCGTCGGGCAAGGGCGGCGTCGGCAAGTCGTCGGTCACGGCCAACCTCGCAGCCGAGCTGGCCCGCCGCGGGTTCACCGTCGGTGTGCTCGACGCCGACATCTGGGGCTACTCCATACCGCGGATGCTCGGGGTCGAAGGCCGCCTCGAAGGCCAGACCGGCACCAAGAAGATGGTGCCCAACGAGCGCCGCATCGGCGACGGACTCCTCAAGGTCGTGTCCATGGGCTTCCTCGTCGAGGACGAGGAGTCCGCCCTCATGTGGCGCGGTCTCATGCTGAACCGAGCGGTCCAGCACTTCCTCGAAGACGTGGCCTGGGGCGATCTCGACTACCTGCTCATCGACATGCCCCCGGGTACCGGCGACGTGCAGATGGGTCTCGCCCGCATGCTGCCGCGCGCCGAGATGATCGTCGTCACCACGCCGGCGCGCAGCGCCCAGAAGGTGGCGAGCCGGGCCGTGAGCATGGCCCGCAAGAGCTACCTCCGGGTCGTCGGCGTCATCGAGAACATGAGCGCCTTCGTCACCCCTGACGGCGAGCGCTACCCGGTGTTCGGCACCGGCGGTGGTCAGGAGCTCGCCGAGAGCGCCGGGGTGCCACTGCTCGGCCAGATCCCCATCGAGTCCGCGGTCGCGGCCGGCGGCGACGAGGGCCGGCCTGCGGTGCTCGGCATCGGCGCGGCGGCCGACGCCATCCGCGCCATCGCTGACAGCCTCGTCGAGGAGTACGTGCCCCCAGTCGAGATGGCCGGCTGCTCGGCCCGCATGCTCGACGCCGCCGTCGCGGCGCTCGACGCCAAGGACACCGAAACTGAGCCCGTGCCAGAGGCAATGGAGCCCGAAGCCGAGCTCACCGCCTGACCAGGGCCCGCCAGCCGCCGTTCTGGCTGGACAGATACGCCGAATGGCCCGGGTCTTCCCAGCCAGTTCGGCAGCGTGGTCAGTCGGTCGGTCCGAGGGTGGTGATGCGGCCGGTGAGGTGCGGGGTGCCGCCTGCTGCGGGCATGGCCCACAGGTCCATGCGGCCGGGGCCGTCGGCCCGCCACAGGACGATCTCGTCGTCGCGCGTCACCGGGGCCCGGTACTCGAGCTCGGCGCGATAGGGCGGCTTGAGGTCGCTGCGGGTGGCGAGCTCCTCCTCGACCATGGCCCAACTCGCCGCGTTGTTGACGTGGCTGAACAGGTCGAAGTCGCTGAACCGCACCCTCCACGGAGCGGCCACCGCATCCGGGGCACAGGTCGTGTCGTGCTGGAGCTTGGAGGTGACCCGACGACCCTGAGCCGTCGGGGCATAGATCTCGTCGAACTGCGCGTCGACCGGCAACGGCCGTCCCGAGTCGAGGTCGACGTGCACCCACACCGTGACCGCCTCGACGTGCGCGCCCTGATCGCCCCGCATCGACACCCGGCGCTCGGCCCACCGGCTTCCCGTCCCCGAGCAGAACGTGGCGAGGTCCAGCAGCTCCCGGAAGCGGGCGTGCTGGTGCATCTCGATGGCCGTCCGTCGCACCACCCAGGCGATGTCGTCCTCGAGTCCGGCGTCGACGGTGTCGTCGTTCGAGACGTCCTGGAGGTAGCAGGCGAGCGCATCGAACCGCGCCCGGCCGCCGGGGCTCACGTCGCCGAAGCGCACCCGGCGCTCGCCGTGGAAGACCCGGGCGTCCGAACCCGGTCCGGGCACGGCAACGATCCGGTCGGCTCCGGGCTCACGTCCAGGTTGTCGCCCGAGCTGACTCACCAGGCCGAACGTACTCGGCCCCCAGGCACGTCGGTGAGAATCGATGCACGTCCGTGAGGGTCGATAAATCGTTTGACGACGACGAGGCACTGGTGTTTCGTTGAGCCACGCCGTCTGCGCACGCAGGCCGCTGCCCGCCGAGGCGGGCCGAAACCACCGAGGACCACGACCGATGAACACCCTGACGAGCAACATGGCCGGCCACCACGCCGTAGCCGCCTCGTCGCGTGGTCGCGCCGGCATCGCGGCGTATCGGTCGGTGTCGTGGTCCGCCCTCGAGATCTTTGGCTGCCCGGCCATCGACCCGATGACGTGGACCGGCCACAAGACCACCCGGCCCCGGCCTTTGGAGCCCTCTCCGTAGCCAACGCGAGAGCGCAGGAACTCCGAAGGCCGCCGGGAAACCGGCGGCCTTTCTGCATTCCTGGGTCCGGTTTCCCGACACGACCCACCTGCGCCCGTGCAACAGCACCACAAACCCGACACACACACGAAACCCAAGGAAAGTGAGAGCAAGATGCTCGCCCAACTGAGCGAGATAGGGATCCAGGACTGGTGGGACGAAGCCCGCTGCCGCGACGGCGAGGCGTCGCTCAGCGGTGTCTACTTCTCCGAGGAGCTGCAGGACATTGCCCGAGCCAAGCGCATCTGCGCCGAGTGCCCGGTGATGCTCGACTGCCTCGAGGGCGCCATCGCGCGGCGTGAACCGTGGGGTGTGTGGGGTGGCCAGATGTTCGTCAACGGCAAGATCCTCGCCACCAAGCGTCGGCGTGGGCGTCCACCCAAGGTCGCCCGCCCGGAGGATCAGCTCCCCGAGATCCCCGTTCCCATCCACCTGACGGGCTACCTCCGCACCGCCTGATCACCGCCACCTCGGCAACGAGGTGACCGGCGCGACGCCTCCGGCACCGGCCCCCACGGTGCCGGAGGGGCGGGCGGACAGGATCGACGGCCACGCCGGTCGGCGTCTTGCGAGAGCAAGGCCCGGCCGGCGGGCCGATCGGCAGCGACGACGCGATCGCCAGGCGATCCGAGGCAACGGTTCATGCGAGCCTCGGCCTGCCAGACAGCGATCTCCTTGCGGGATGCCGGTCACCTTCGACCAGGGTTGGACCTGGACGAAGTGACCGGCTTCGTCGCGTTCACTGCCCCCCAAGAGGCGGTGGCGACCAGGAGCTGACCGTCCGTCGCCGTCGCGATGGGTCATCTCGAAGCCCTGGCGATACCGTCGTGGGGCGGAACCACGCCGTCCTCCGGCCGTCTCCCCCCGTTCCGCCCCCCTGCCATGGACCCCGTGCTCACCGACGACGACCTGCCCGCGCGGCCCGCTCCCCGACGGGTCCCCCGTGGTCTCCTGTGGGCCGCGGCACTCGCCACGGTCGTGCTCACCATCGCCGTGGTGATGTCGTTCTCGTTCGAGGACGACGACTCCGACGTGACCAAGCTCTCGCTGAGCAACCCCGAATCCCCCCTCCAGGGGGGCGAGACGGCCCACGACCTACCGGGCGAGACCATCCCCCCGCTGTCGTTCGCCCGCTTCGACCCGGTCACCCGTACGTTCAGCTCGAGCGCAGGGTCGCTGCTCGACTACCGGGGGGCTCCGCTCGTCATCAACTTCTGGGCGAGCAACTGTGCGCCGTGCATCCGTGAGATGCCCGCCATCGAGTCGGTGTCCGAGGAGTACTCGGACCGCGTCTCGTTCCTCGGCATCGATCCCAAGGGCGACCCGGAGGACGCCGCCATCGAGCTGATCGACCAGACCGGCGTCACCTACGACCTCGGCCGAGACGATGGGAGCTCGATGGTGACGTGGTTCGGCATCGCCGCCCTCCCGACCACGATCTTCGTCCAGAGCGACGGCACCATCGTCGACGTGCACACCGGCGAGGTCAGCGCCGACCAGCTCCGGCGAACGCTCGACGAGAAGCTGGGCCTGTGATCGACGTGCCCCGGGGAGTGGAGGTGGGCGCGTGATCGACGCGCCGCTCGCCTACGCCTTCGGCGTCGGCATGGTCGCCACGTTCAACCCGTGCGGCTTCGCCATGCTGCCCGCGTACCTGTCGTACTTCCTCGGTCTCGAGACCGCGGTCGACGAGGACCAGCGCAGCAGCGTGTTCCGCGCCTTGGGCGTGGGGCTGGTCATGACCGCCGGCTTCCTCGTGGTGTTCGGCCTGCTCGGCATCGTCCTCGAACCTCTCCTCGCAGAGGTCATGGACAAGCTTCCCTGGGTCACCGCCATCCTCGGCGTGGTGCTCGTCGGTCTGGGCATCGCCATGCTGTTCGGCAGGACCATCACGATCTCGGTCCCCAAGGTGGGCCGGGGCCCGACCGGCCGGGAGTACTGGTCGGTCTTCGTGTTCGGCATCTCGTACGCGCTTGTGTCGATGTCGTGCTCGATCCTGCCGTTCCTCGGCGTGATGGCCCGAGTGGCGTCGAGCTACTCGGCATCGGGCATCGCCGCGTTCCTGGCCTACGGGCTCGGCATGGGTCTCGTGATCATGGTGCTCACCTTGGCCATCGCCCTCGCCCGCAAGGGTCTGGTGCAGTCGCTGCGACGGGTGCTGCCGTACGTCAACCGGATCTGCGGCGGGCTCCTCCTGATCGCCGGCGCGTATGTCGCCTACTACGGCTGGTACGAGTTGGCGCAGCGCTCCGGCACCGCTGATCCCGGCGGGCCGGCGGGCTGGGTGTTCGACCTCCAGTCCGACATCGCCCGGTGGATCCAAGAGGTCGGCCCCGTGCGGATCGGGCTGATCCTGGCGCTGGTCATCGCGTTGGCGGTGACCGTAACCCTCGCCCTGCAGGGCCGCGAGCCCCGCTCATCAGCCGAGTAGCCCGCCGCCGCCGCCCCCACCGCTCAGCTCACCCAGTCCGAAATTGCGTGCGTCGTCGTCGGTGAGCGACGACGACGCACGCCAGAACAGAGGATGCGAAACGGGACGGGCGAGAGATCAGCCCATGGCGGAGGTGCGCTCGGGGGTGATCTTCACGACGACGCGCTTCTCGCCCGGCTGGAGGCCGCCGAAGGTCTCCTCCTTCGTGTAGCGCTGGGCCTGGCGGTTGATGAAGGCGTAGTCGGCATCGTCGACGACCTCGCTCACCACGCCCCGCACCTCCAGGTACCGGTACGGGTTCTCCGGGTCGAGGATCGACACGGCGACCTTGGGGTTGGCCTGGAGGTTCTTGTACTTCTGCTTGGAGTCGTTCTGCGACAGGTTGATGGTCTCGCCGTCCCACTCGAACCACACCGGGTTCACCTGCGGCTCGCCCTTGGGCCCGATGGTCGCGATGTTCGCAACGGTGAGAGCGTCGAGCAGATCGGCGTGTGATTCCGGAATTACGGACATGGGGTCTCCCTGGTCGTCATGCGTACCCCGGTGCCAACCCCGGCACACCGTGGCAGATTCCCCACGTCTGCCGGAACATCGGCGATCTAGTCGGAAGGTGCCGGCTGGGACTGGGCCGTGGACGGCGTCGACGTGGGCTGCACTGACCCGCCGAGCGTCGTCGGCGCGGTCGCGGGCACCGACGTGGGGGCCACGTCCGGCTACTCGTCGTCCGGCGGGAGGGTGGTGCTCGGCCCATCGGGGCCGGGAAGGGGTTCCGGCGGCACGAACGGATCGGAGGAGTCCTCGCCGATCGAGCTCAGCGTCGAGATGTACGCGACCCAGGTCGCGTCGTCGACCTCTTCGAGGCCGTCGGCGATGCGTTTCACGTCCTCCTCACTGCCGCCGTATACCGATACCGAGATGTCACCGGTCCACTCGATGGTGAGCACGTTGCCTACTGGCACCCGCTCGCAAGACTCGTTGCCTGGCCCGGCCGATCCCTCCGGTGCCGCCGCGGCAGAGCTCTGACCCGAGCACGCCTCCCCCATGAGCTGCCACAGCGTCGCCCGACGCCCCTGCACGACGGCCGCACCCAATGGGTCGGATCCGCTGGCGTAGGTGAACCACTCCGACGCTGGTCCGCTCCGCCGAACGATCAGCCCAGGAATCGCTCCTGAACCGCCCTCGTCGACGAACGACCCATCGCCGGTGAACGAAGTCCCCAACATGTACCCGTCCATCGACCCTGGCCTGGCGAACTGCTCCATGCCAAACGTCGACGAGGCTTCGAAGGGCCCACCCGCCGCCAGTTCACGGAACCCAGCAGGGGGTGGAGGCAGGACAGGTGGCCCGCCGTCTCCGCTCGACCTGTGGATCTGGTCGACCAGATCGCGGACGAACCCTTCGTCGATCCCACGTCCCAGGACATTCCAGTACCGATCGCCGACCTGCCATTCCGCCCGCACCATCACCGTGTTGACCGAGACGGCGAGGTCCGAGCCCCGACCGTCCCGAGGGTCGGCGCCGGAGAAGACCGACGCGATCACCACACGGGACCCGGCAACCGGGGTGTCCTCCGAGCCATCGACCCACAGGGCGAAGCTCTCGACGACGACCGGATCCACCGTCTCCATCTCTGCTTCCATCGCGGCGTAGTCGACCAACTCGGTGACGGTGTAGCCATCAGGCAGGTACCGTGGGACCAATCGAGGCAGGGGTTCTGCCACAGGCGGGACCGTCGGCGTGGTGATCAGCCCCTGCTCCTCCTCGCCCGCCCGTGTGAGGCCGATGGCCGCGCTGCCGACCAGGACGAAGACGATGGCCAGCACGGCGACGGCCCGCTGGACCTGGTGTTGCTTCACCCGGCGTTCGACCGCCTGGCGTCCGGCGATCAGATCTGCCGAGGCGAGGGCATCTCGGGCCGCGGCCAGGTCACGGGTGAGATCGGATTCACGCATGGCGCTCTCCTCCTCCGGTGAGCTCGGTTCGTGCAGGGTCGGGAGCGGACGCCGGCACGGGTGCCGGTGCCGACGCCGATGCCGAGTCGCCGGTGTCGTCGAGCTCGACGCGGAGCGAGGCGAGGGCGGCCGACAGCGCCGACTTCACGGTGCCCGGCGAGCAGCCCAGCGCCTTCGCCGTCTCCTCGGTGGACAGCCCCGCCAGGTGGCGGAGCACCACGGTCGCCCGCTGACGGGGCGGCAAGGCGTCGAGCGCGTCGCGGACCGACACCGTGTTCACCACCGTGTCGGCGGGGTCCGGACTGCCGGCGAGACCGGTCGCCCACGCCGCGCTCACCCCGGGATCCGAGGCTGTCGAATCGGTCGCGACACCGAAGCGACGATCGTGCCGGGTGATCCACCGGCGGAGGTCCCGCGTGCCGACCACGACGACCC
>CAZALT010000018.1:0-2067 GCA_964485515.1 uncultured Rhabdothermincola sp.
GACGGACCTTCCACCAGGAGCTCGACGAGATCCGCGACGACATCGTGCGGCTCGCCGCGCTGGCCACCGAGTTCATCCCGCGCGGCACCGATGCGTTGCTCACCAACAACCTGCGCGCCGCGCAGTCGCTGATCGAGGACGACGACCTCCTCGACGAGCTGACCATCATCATCGAGGACCACTGCTACCACGTGCTGGCCCTGCAGCAGCCGATGGCCGGCGATCTGCGCGCCATCGTCACCGCGCTGCGCATGGCGTCGGAGATCGAGCGCTCGGGCGATCTCATGATCAACGTGGCCAAGGGGTCGCGTCGCATCTACGGCGTCGACTTCGATCCTCGCCTGCGGGGTCTCATCGAGCGGATGGGCGAGGAGGCGCAGCGCCTGTTCACCTTGGCCATCGACGCCTACGTCGACAACAACGCCGGCCTGGCCGCGGCGCTCGACGACATGGACGACACGCTCGACCAGCTGCACAAGGACTACATCCAGGCCATCTTCGAGTCGCACCACACCGGCACCATCAACCTCGAGGCGGCGGTGCAGCTGGCCCTCATCGGCCGGTACTACGAGCGCATCGGTGATCACGCCGTGAACATGGGCGGACGGATCGAGTACATGGTCACGGGGTGGTTGCCCGAGCACAGCGGTGCGGCGCGGGTGCACGCCCGGGCCGAGATGCAGCGGGCCGCCGAGGTGACGGGCATCGTCCCACCGAGCGAGGTCGAGGAGGCCCTTCGGGTCGCCGCCGCCGGTGGTGCCGGTGCCGGGGGTACCGGTGCCGGGGGTGCTGGAGTCGGGGGTGCCGGCACGGTGAGCAACGGCGCGGGGACCAACGGTGTCGACGAGCTGACCCCGAGAGAACCAGGCTGACCGTGACCCTCGTCCTGGCGGTGATCGCGGGGTTGGCCGTCGGCGCACTGGCCGCCGTCGTCGTGGTCGGTGCCCGCCGGTCGGCCGAGCAGCGAGCAGAGATCGCCCGTCTCGGCCGGGACCGTGCCGATCGCGCCGCTGAGGCCCAGGTGGCGACCGAGGACATCCGTCGGCTCCAGACGGCGCTCGACACCATCCCCCAGGGGGTGTGCCTGGCCGACGACCGGGGCGAGGTCGTGTTCCGCAACCGGGCGGCGCGTGACTTCGAGGCCAGCGGGCACAGCTACGCGCTCATCGCGGCGGAGGTGGCCGAGATGATCCAGCTCGCCGTCGACGGGGCCGGCGACGTCCGGACCCTCGACCTGTTCGGACCCCCTCGGCGCTCACTCGTGATCACGACGTGGCCGATCGCTTCGCCCGAGCAGAGGAGGGCGGATCCGTCGGGGTCCTCTCGGGGTGCGCTCGTCATCATCGACGACGCTTCGGAGCGCCGGCGGCTCGAAGCGATGCGACGAGATTTCGTCGCGAACATCAGCCACGAGCTCAAGACCCCGGTGGGCGCGCTCGGCCTCCTGGCCGAGACGTTGGCCGAGGCCCTCGAATCGGGCGACGACCTCGAGATCCCGCGTCGACTCGCGGGAAGGATCCAGATGGAGTCCTTCCGCGTTGATCGCACCATCGAGGACCTGCTCGAGCTGAGCCGGATCGAGAGCGGTGAGACCGCCAACCAGGAGCTCGTCGCCGTGCCTCTCCTGGTCAAGGAGGCGGTGGAGCGCATCGGACCCGCGGCCGACCAGGGCGAGATCAGCATCGAGGTCCACGAGCCCGAATCGTCCCTCGATCTGCTGTGCGATCGGCGTCAGGTGGTGTCGGCCATCTACAACCTGCTCGACAACGCCGTGAAGTACTCCGACGGCGGCGGCATCGTCGAGGTGTCGTCGTTCGGCACCGCGCCGTCAGGGGGCGAGGCGGGTCGGGTCACCATCGAGGTGCGCGACCACGGCATCGGCATACCCGTCCGGGATCTCGAGCGGGTCTTCGAGCGCTTCTACCGGGTCGACCAGGGCCGCAGCCGTGACACCGGAGGCACCGGTCTGGGTCTCGCCATCGTGCGCCACGTCGTCAACAACCACGCCGGTGGGGTCGAGGTCACCTCGCGGCTCGGCGAGGGATCGACCTTCCAGCTCTCGTTTCC
>CAZALT010000018.1:2167-24305 GCA_964485515.1 uncultured Rhabdothermincola sp.
GGTTCCGATGGGCCCGCCGACCACGTCCCGACATCCCCACCCGTCAACCCCGACGGTTCCACGCCCGCGGTCGGGCGTGGACGATGACCGAGGAGCCCATGGCCCCCGCAACTTCCATCCTGCTCGTCGAGGACGAGGACTCGTTCGTCGACGCGCTCACCATCGGCCTCACCCGTGAAGGCTTCAAGGTCGACGTGGCGCGCGACGGCGCCGAGGCGTTGGACATGTTCGACGACGTCAGCCCCGATCTGGTGCTGCTCGACGTGATGCTGCCGAAGATCTCCGGCATCGACGTGTGCCGCGAGATCCGCTCGAAGTCCTCGGTGCCCATCATCATGGTCACGGCCAAGGCCTCCGAGATCGACACGGTCGTCGGCCTCGAGGTGGGCGCCGACGACTACGTCACCAAGCCGTACCGCCTCCGTGAGCTCGTGGCCCGCATGCGGGCCGTCCTGCGTCGGCGCGGGGCCGAGGACGTCCTCGGTGGCGCGCTCATGGAGATCGACGAGGTGATCGCGGTGGGCGACGTGACCGTCGACCACCTGCGCCACGAGGTCATCGTGCGCGGCGAGGAGGTCAAGCTCCCGCTGAAGGAGTTCGAGCTCCTGGCGATCTTGCTCGAGAACGCGGGCCGGGTGCTCACCCGCGACGTGCTGATCGACCGGGTCTGGGGTGCCGACTACGTGGGCGACACGAAGACGCTCGACGTCCACATCAAGCGTCTCCGTTCCAAGATCGAGGAGGACCCGGCCGCCCCGACCCGCATCGTCACGATCCGTGGCCTCGGCTACAAGTACGAGGCCCCACGGGTCTGAGCGAGCGGGCTGGGCGCCCCTCCCGGCCCCTCCCGGCCCCTCCCGTGGCCTCCCCCTCTGCTCTGCCCTCGGCTCGATCCTCGGCCTCGTCCTGCCTCTCGGCATCGGTGCCCTGCCTGTCGCAGGGCGGTCGTACAGTGGGGCCCGTGACGGCGAGCGACCTCGAGCCGGAATCCCGCGACCCCCGCCGTCCCTTCGCGAGCACCGGCTTCACCAAGCTGGCCCGGGTCCATGCCGCCAGCGTGGGCGGAGACGCCCTGTTCGCCATCGCCTTGGCCGGATCGGTCTTCTTCTCGCTCGACTTCGACGACGCCCGGTGGAAGGTCGCCCTCTACCTGGTGCTCACCATCGCGCCGTTTGCCGTCGCCGCTCCGCTCATCGGCCCCGCGCTCGACCGCATCGCCGGTGGTCGGCGGTGGGTCATCTTCGGGTCTGTCGCCCTGCGGGCCGTGCTGTGCTTCCTCGTCATCCGCCACATGGACAGCATCCTGTTCTACCCCGAGGCCTTCCTGATGCTGGTGCTGGGCAAGGCGTACACCATCTCCAAGAGCGCGGTCGTGCCTACGACGGTGCGCACCGACCAGGAGCTCATCGAGGCCAACTCCAAGCTCACCGTGCTGAGCGCGGTGGCCGTCGTCATCGTGGCGCCGATCGGCGGTGCCCTCCTCAAGCTCGGCGGTCCCGGCTGGACGCTCGGTCTCGCCGTCATCGTGTTCACGGTGGCCACGGTGGCAGCCTTCCAGCTCCCCGATGCTCGCATCGCCGCGGACAAGGCCGACGCGGTCGAGAAGCTGGAGCTGCGCAGCCGCGGCATCCGACTCGCGGCGTCGGCCATGGGGTTCGTGCGCGGCATCGTCGGCTTCCTGGCCTTCATGTTGGCCTTCTCGTTCAAGGAAGACGACGCCCCGCTGTGGTACCTGGGCCTCGCCGCGGGTGCCGCGCAGCTGGGGTTCTTCCTCGGAGCGATCGCCGTGCCGCGCATGCGCCGCCTCGTCGAGGAGGAGCGCATCCTGCTCATCAACCTGGTGGTGGCGTGCGTGGGCGGCTTCGTGTGCTTCGCGCTCGGCGGGCTCGCCGGCGCCATCGTCTTGTCGATGGTGGTGGGGGCGACCTCGTCGGCATCCAAGCAGGCCTTCGACGCCATCGTCCAGCAGGACGCACCTGACGCCAACCGGGGCCGGTCCTTCGCCAAGTTCGAGACCCGCTTCCAGCTGTTCTGGGTGATCGGCGCCCTGCTCCCGATCGTCGTCCCCATCCCGGCCGAGATCGGCTTCCTGATCGTGGCGCTCGTCGCCGGCTTCGCCATGGTCGCCTACTTCTTCGGGCGCCGGAACCTCGATCGCTCCGAGTCCGTGCGCGAACGCATCGCCGAGCGCTCGGATCGCCGATCTGGTCCCGATGCCGGGGACACCGTCGTCGACGGACCGTCGTCGATCGATCCGACCACCGTGACGGGTCCCGACCTCACCGAGGTGCGCGCCGCCCCACCTGCCCCCGACGGGGCCAACCCTCGCAAGTGGTCCCGCACGCCGAACACGGCGAGCACGGCGGATTGGTCGCCGCCGGACGGCTTCGTCGACCAGCCGCTGGCCGACGAGCCCATCGTCCCCCGCGCCGCGGTCGATCCGTCGGTGCCCAAGACGGCCCGTCAGGACTCACCCTTCGACGACCTCGCCGACGGCACGTCGATCTTCGAGGAGCAGCCTGGCGTCCCCACCGAGCCCGACGAGCTGGGCACCGAACCACTCCCGTTCGACGAACCCACCCACGTGTACCCCGACCCTCCCTGGCGGAGCTGAGCTTCGGGCTCGCGCCCATAGAGGGCGGCGTCCGCGTGCTCGAGCCGACCTCTGAGATGAGGAGAAGCTTCGGAGTGGACGGTGGCTCCCCGGTAGTTGCTGATCCGATCCAGGACCTCCTGAACGGTCGGCCGTTCAGCCATCTCGGTCAGCTCGGCTGTGAGGTACTGCTGGAGGCACTGGCCCTGGTCCTGCGCTCGCCTTCGCGGGGTTGCGTGGACCTCGTCGGGCAGTCGTCAGAGGTCGAGGTCGCCCAGGTCGTCGGGGATCTCGAATCCCTCGGGCAGCTCGACGTCGTCGTCGATGTAGCCGATCCGGGCCAACCACAGGCCGGGAGCGTCGACCTCGGCCGGGGTCGGCAGGGTGTCGTCGGACTCCCACAGGCGGCCCAGGCCCGCGTCCCCCGCCCGTTCGTGCACGCCGGCGATGAACGCCTGGCCCCGTTCGTACTGGGCCTTGGTGAGCTCGAGGCCGAGGAGGCGCTCCACGAAGCGGTCGGACGGATCGGCCTGCACCCGGTGGCGGCGCAGCGCTTCGGTGACCATGGCGTAGCTCCCGATGAGGTCGTGGCCGATGACGTCCATGACGTGATCGACGTAGCCGGCGATCGCCGCGATGAGCGACTCGAGGCGGGGGAGCATGGCTCTCTGGGTGGGCGACTGGATGGCGCCCAGCAGGATCTCGGGGTCGCCGAGGAGGCTCTGGAGGTCGCCCATCTTCGACGGATCGGTGATCTCGAGCTGGGAGAAGCGCTCGTCGAGCGACGAGTCGTCGGCCTCGAAGTTCGAGAGGTACTCGTGCAGCAGGCCGTCGATGCGGGCGCGCACGTGGGGCAGGTTCAAGATGGCGTGGTGGGTGACGTCGTGGAGGCACACCCACAGGCGCAGGTCGTCGGCCGGGAGGCTCCAGGCATCGCCGAACTCGTCGATGTTGGCCGGGACCACGAGCAGCTCGTCGCTCTGGGTGCGAGGGATCGGCAGGTCGTACTGGCCGAAGGACCGGCGCGACAGGTGACCCACCATCGACCCGGCGGTCATGCCCAGCATCATGGGGCCGACCATGGCCATGATCTGGCCCATCCAATCGCCGGGCTCAGCGGGTGCCGTGTCGGTCGAGCTGTCGTGGATGGCGGTGGCGAGCTCCTCGAACAGGGGCCGATAGGCGTCGAGGGTGGTGTTGGCCCACTGGCTCCGGGTGACCGGCGTGATCCGCAGCCCCTGACCGGACAACGAGGGTTGGAGCCCGGTGGCCTGGGCGACGTGGAGCTCGGCGACCCGGGAGAGCTGCTCGAGCTTGATGCGCTCGAGGGGATCGACGTTGGGCTCCGGTTCGCCGTTGGTGGCGATGGACAAGGCCAGCTGCCGCGCCGCATCCCAGCTCATCGAACCCTGCTGCGAGAACAGGCGGGCGAGGTCGCCGAAGATGGGCACCCCCTTGAAGGGGTCGTTGTCGCCACCGAAGGGGTTCGGCGTGTCGGGCGTGTCGGGGCCGTCGCTCACGGCGCTCAGCCTACGGCGTCTGCCCGGCGTCGCATCCCCGCCATCGAACCTGGGGTTCCGTCTGGGGACGGGGGGCGAAACACGGCAGACTGACCCGGTGACGCAGATCGCCGATGCCCTCGCCCCCGTCCACACCATCGCCGTCGCGGGGGCCGATGGCGCGCTCGGACGTCGGGTCACGCGGCTGGTGGCCGCCGACCCCACGGCCCTGCCCCGTGCGGTCTCCCTGCGTCAGCGGGACGACCGGGGCGACCAGGATCTCGGCGCGAGCCTCGCCGGCTCCGATGTGGTCGTCATCGTCGACCCGGACAGCGACGGCGATCTCGGCGGCACCGACGGGTCGCCCTCGTACCTCGCGTCGGTACGACGTCTGCTCGAGGCGGCGACCTCGGCCGACATCTCCTCGATCGTGGTGGTCTCGTCGGCGCTCACCTATGGGGCATGGGCGAACAACCCGGTGCCGCTCACCGAGGATGCGCCCCTCCGACCGGCGCCGAGCAGCGCAACCGCCACGCAGCGAGCCGAGGTCGAGCGCCTCGTCAGCGAGTGGCGCGGCGCGGGGGAGGGGCGCACCGCCGCGGTGCTGCGTCCCGTCGTCACCGTCGACCGCGAGCTGGTCGAGTGGTTCACGGCATCGCCGTGGTCGCCGGCTCGCTCGGGCGCGGCCGAGGGTGAGCCGCCGCGCCAGTTCCTCGACCTCGACGACCTCGCGTCGGCAGTCGTGCTCGCCGCCGATCAGCACCTCGACGGGGCGTACAACGTCGCTCCCGACGGGTGGCTCTCAGCCGACGAGCTCCGCGAGCTGTCCGGGCGCCCCCGCATCCGCCAGCCCTTCGATCTCCGCCGTCCAGCCGAGTCGGCGGCGCCGTACCTCGAGTTCCCCTGGGTCGTGGCCAACGACAAGCTGCGGGCCGCAGGGTGGGAGCCGGTGCATTCGAGCGCGGAGGCGTTCGTCGAGGTGGATCGACGGGGCGTGCTCCGCTCGATGAGCCCGCGCGTTCGCCAGGAGCTCTCCCTGGCCGGGGTCGGTGCCGTCGTCCTGGGCGCCGGTGTCGTCGGGGTGTGGCTGCTGCGTCGCCGGGCCCGCCGATCGAGCTGACCGAGCTGGTCGAACCGACCGAACTGGTCGAGCGCCTCGGATCAGTTCGCGTCGTCGCTCCGCGGTGCCAGGGTGATCGTCATCGAGGTCGGAACGCCCGTCCGGAGCAGGTCGACCGACACCGCGTCGCCGGGGTCGTGCCTGCGGAGGCAGACGATGAGGTCCGACATCGAGTCGACCTCCTCGCCGTCGACGGCGACGATGACGTCGCCGGTCTCGATGCCGGCGTGCGCCGCGGGAGACTCCTGGGCGACCTCGGTGACCAGCGCGCCGTCGTGACCCATCGTGGTGGCCTGGGTCGTCGACAGCTCGCCACCTCGGATGCCGAGCCAGACCTGCTCGACGCGGCCCTGGGAGATGAGGTCGTGCGCGACGTCTTGGACCCAGTCGATCGACACCGCGAACCTCGTCGTCACCCCTTGCTCCGCGGCGGCCTGCGTGACCGGCGTGACCGGCGTGACCGGCGAGTCAGACGGGTCAGGCGTGGCCTCCGCCGTCCCGTCCGGTTCCGGAACGTCGTCGGCCGGGCCACGCTTGGTGATCAGGCCGATCACCTCGCCCTTCGAGTTGACCAGCGGTGCGCCTGACTCGGCCGCGGACAGTCGGATGTTGGTCTGGATGAGACCGTGCATCGAGGCGCCCGAACGGGGATGGACCTGTTCGTCGAGTCCGCTGACCAGCCCGACGGCGACCGTCGAGGACCCCGAGGCCATGTCGACCGTGCTCAACACGGTGGCTCGCGCGCCGAGCTGCACGTCGTCGACGTCGCCGATCGGCACGGGGGTGAGATCGGCCCGATCCACCTTGATCACCGCGAGGTCGTCCTCGTCGTCGACCCCGACGACCGTGGCCGGTGCGGCGCTTCCGTCGGCGAAGGTGACCGTGATCTCCTGGGCGCCGTCGACCGTGTCGGCGGTCGTGACGAGGTGGCCGTCGGCCCGCAGGACCAGCGCGGTGCCTCGGTGCGCCGCCATCGGTCCGGTCGCGGAGACCGACGCCACCGATGGTGCAAGCGCCTGGGTGAGCGCGATCTCGGACTCGCCCGGGTTGTCGGGCACAGTGATCTTGACCTCGCCCGCGGAGTGCGACGGGCCCTGGTCCGCCTCGAAGGTCCCGCCGAGCGAGAGGATGGCCAGGGTGAGCACCGCACCGGCCAGCGCGGACGTGCCGGCCACCAGCCAGAGGCGGAGGTCGGCGAGCCCGCGGCGCGGGCCGCGTCGGGGGCGACCGGTCGACGCGGCGCGCAGCGGTGTGCCCTCGCGGGTTCGCGGGTCGTCCGGCGGGCCCATCGACATCTCCGACGGGTGTCGCCAGAGGCGGTCGTCTTGGGGGAGGGGATGGGTGAACTCGACGAGATCCTCGGGCAGATCGCCCGGCGCGCCATCGGTCGCGTCGTCGCTCTCGTCGTCGGTGGGCACGGCGTGAGGTTAGTGAGCAGCGACGGCGGATCGTCCGCGCCCAACCCTCAGGACGTGGGTCGGTCGACCGCGAAGGCGTGGCGAGGACACAGATCTCTGGCCTCGGAGTCGAGATCGAGGCCCATGGGTCGGTACGATGGCCGTCGTGATGACGTCTGCTCCGACCCGGACCCGCTGTGGGTAGCGCGATCTTCCTCGTCGCTGCGCTCGCGGTCATCGCCGTCGGGTCGGTCCTCTTGTGGCTTCGCCACCGCAAGCCGCGCACGTTCATGACGACCATCGACGACTTCCAGCGAGAGATGACCGCGCTGGGAGATCCGAACGGCGGCAGGTCGCCGCGACGCCGGACCGGCGAGCGGCCTCCCACCACAAGGCGCTGACCCCTGGCACGCGACCTCGCCATCGATCTCGGCACCGCCAACACCCTGGTGTACGCGCGGGGCGAGGGCATCGTGCTCAACGAGCCCTCCGTCATCGCGCTCAACAGCAGGACGCAGGACGTGCTGGCGATGGGCCACGAGGCATGGCAGATGATCGGGCGCACCCCGAGCTACATCGTGGCTGTGCGACCCCTGCGCAAGGGGGCCATCACCGACTTCGAGATCACCCAGCGCATGATCCGCCTGTTGCTCCAGCGCGTGGGGGTGAACCGCTGGAACCGGCCGCGTGTCGTCATCTGCGTGCCCTCGGCCATCACCGCCGTCGAGCGTCGGGCGGTCACCGAGGCGGCCAAGCGCGCCGGCGCGGCCGAGGCGCACCTCATCGAGCAGCCGATGGCCGCGGCCATCGGGGCGGGCCTGCCCATCAACGAACCGCTCGGCAACATGGTGATCGACATCGGGGGCGGCACCTCGGAGGTCGCGCTCATCTCGCTGGGCGGCATCGTCGCGCTCGAGGCGGTGCGGGTCGGCTCGTTCGACATCGACGCCGCCATCCAGACCTACATCCGTCGCGAGTACGGCATCGCCATCGGTGAGCGCACGGCCGAGGAGATCAAGGTCACGATCGGCTCGGCGTGGCCCACCGACAACGAGTTCGCCGCCGAGGTGCGGGGCCGCGAGCTCATGAGCGGTCTCCCGAAGACGGTCGTGCTGGCCGCCGACGAGGTCCGCCAGGCCATCGACGAGCCGGTGTCCGCCATGGTCGACACGGTGATCACCTGCTTGGGTCAGGCCCCTCCGGAGCTGGCCCAGGACCTCATCGCCCAGGGCATCCACCTGGTCGGTGGTGGCGGGATGCTGAAGGGTCTCGGCCTGCGCCTCGAGGAGGAGACCGACATCCCGGTCCACCTCGTCGACGCACCGCTGGAGTGCGTCGTGCTCGGTGCCGGGCATTGCGTCGAGGCCTTCGACAGCCTCCGCGTGATGTTCATGGATGCCCGGAGCTGACCACCTCGCCCCGGTGGTCGTTGGCGGCGAGGCGCGGGTCAATCGCGTAGGTCCTCCGCGGCCTGGCGGACCTGCCAGTCCCGGTCGGTGAGGGCGCGCTCGAGGGCGGCGTCGACGTCGTCGCCGTCGAAGGCGACGAGCGCGATGACGGCGCGGCGGCGCACCGTGGCCTTGTCGGTCGTCGCCTGGAGGATCGCCCCGAGCCCCCGGTCGTCGCCGATGGCGCCGAGCGACGCGACGGCTGCCTCGCGCACCAGCGCGTCGTCATGGGTCGTCGCCAGGTCGACGAGCGCGTCGACCACCGAGGACACGGTGGCGTCGGCGACGACGACGTCGTGGTCCTCACCGGGTCCCGTCACCGACTCGCCGCAGGCCCACGCCGCCATCTCCGCGACGTCGGGAACCGGGTCGCGCAGCAGCGCGAGGAGGTCGATGGGGTCGGCTGCGTGGTCGGAGTCGCGCCACGTCGCGGCGACCTCGGCCGCGGTTCGTCGGACCTTGGGGTCGGGATCAGCGGCGGCCGAATCGATCACGAGCCGTGTCAACCGGTCGAGGCGACGCAGGGCGAGCAGCGCCGACGCGCGCACCTCGGGCGCCGCGTCGTCGAGCCCCGCGACGGCGACGGCGACATCGTGGTCCTCGCCGGCATGGCCGGCGAGGACCACGGCGCGGCGTCGGGCGGCCGTCTCCGCTAACGTCCGGGCGATTTCGGCGGCGGAGCCGCTGCCGGACGGGGTGTGCCCAGCGCTCTGATCCCCAGTGCTCCGACCCATCCTCACAGTGGAGCATGGATGAGCGAAGACAGGCCACTGAACAAGCGGCAGCAACAGGCCGCGGAGACCCGGGAGCGAGTGCTGCGCGCCGCCACCGAGGTGTTCGAGAAGCGTGGCTACCGCGCCACCACCGTGGGTGCCATCACCACGGCAGCCGACACGGCTCACGGCACGTTCTACCTGTACTTCAAGAACAAGGACGACGCGCTCATCCAGGTCGTCGACTCCGTCGGCACCGAACTGGTCGCCGCGGTGGCCCGCGCCGCCAACCCCGATCCATGGGAGATGTGCCGCGGCACCCTCCTCGCCTTCCTCCAGGTGTTCGAGCAGCACGGTGGTCTCTGGACCACGCTCCTCGAGGGCAGCTTCCAGAGCCCGAAGATCTACGAGAAGTGGGAGGACGGTCGGCGGAACTACGTTCAGACCGTCCAACACGCCATCGAGGAGCTCTCGAGGTCGGGCCGTGCCGACTTCGCCGAGGTCGACCCGAAGCAGGCCGCGGTCGCGCTCGCCTCGATGGCCGAGTGGTTCGCGTTCACCTACCTCGTGCTCGGATCGCTCAACGACGAGGGCAGCACCGCCGTCGACGCCGTCGACACGGTGGCCACGCTCTGGTACCGGTCGCTGTTCGGGCGCACCGACCGCGACTGATGGGTCAGCTCGTCGCCGTCGTGGCGAGGGCGAGCGCCGCCACCACCAGGGCGACCATGGCCACCGCGGCGAGCACTGCAAGCCCGATGACGAGCGCGAGCAGGGTCAGCCCGGAGCGGACGCGCACCGCGGGGGGCTCGGTGATCCGATCGACCGGTACGGCGGCGAAGGGATCGGTGGCGCGGCCTCGACTCCTTCCGCTCATGGCAGGCTGTCAACCGGTCGTGGCCCGTCGCCCCCCGGTGGGGGAGCTGCGCCTCGCGACCGCTTCTGGACCATGGACCTCACCGACGAGATCGTAACCCCACCTGTTGCCGGCGATCCCCCACGACCTCGGGTTCCCGGTGTGCTCAAGGTGCTCGGCGGGATCGTCGGTCTGCTGACCATCGTGATCGTGGCCGGCGCCTTCATCCGGGTGCCGTACTACTTGCTGTCGCCGGGTTCGGCTCGGGAGACCGAGTCGCTCATCGAGGTGGAGGGCGCGGCGTCGTTCGATCACGCAGGGGGTGTGGAGTTCGCCACCGTGTCGTTGCAGAAGGCCACCGCGATGCAGGCGTTCATGGGCTGGCTCGATCCCACCGTCGATGTCGTCGAGGCCGAGCTGATCGAGGGAGACAAGACGCCGTCCGAAGTCCGTTCGGTGAACCTCGCCGCCATGGCCACCTCGAAGGACGTCGCCACCGCGGTGGCGCTCCAGGAGCTGGGCCACGATGTGGGCGTCACGGGCGCGGGCGCCCAGATCCTCCGGGTGGAGCAAGGTTCGCCCGCCGACGGCGTGCTCGCCGTCGGCGACGTCGTGGTCGAAGCCGACGGGCAGCCCGTCGGGCTCAACACCGACCTCGTGGCTGTCATCCAGGGCCATGCGCCGGGCGACGAGCTCTCGATGCAGGTCCAGACCCCCGACTCGGAGACTCCGATCACGACGACGGTGGTGCTCGGCGAGAACCCGCAGGACCCGTCCACGGCGTTCCTCGGGATCGCGACGGCCACCCACGGACTCCAGTACGAGTTCCCGTTCACCGTGACGATCGACTCGGGCACCGTCGGTGGGCCGTCGGCGGGACTCGCGTTCACCCTCGGGATCATGGACACCTTGAGCCCCGACAGCATCACCGGGGGCAGGAGGATCGCGACGACGGGCACGATGAGCCCCGACGGATCGGTGGGTCCGGTGGGTGGCGTCACTCAGAAGACGGTGGCGGTCCGTCGCTCGGGCGCCGAGCTCTTCCTCGTCCCGAGCAGCGAGTACGCCCATGCCCTGGAGTTCGCCGGCGACATGCCGGTCGTGCCGGTCGACACCCTCGACGACGCGCTGGCGGTGCTCACCGCGTTCCGCGAGGGCACCCTGGCGACCGAGCCTGTGTCGACCCCCGGCTGACTCTCGGCTGCTGACTCTCGGCTGGGCCTCTGGCGGACGGGGGCGAACCCTGGCTGGCTTCCCGGTGTCGGCGGGCCATCCTCGGGGGTCGGGGGGCGCGGCGGTACCATCGGCAATCGTGGCTGAACCGTCTGCACCCATCGACCCCGACGCCATCTTGAGCCAGCAGTTCGAGATGGTCCGGCGGGGCTACGACCCGCTCGCGGTGCAGAAGTACCTGATGGCGATAGCGGCCGAGCTGCGCACCGCCCGGGACAAGCAGCGTGAGCTCGAGGCTCGCGCCGCCGCAGCCGAGACCCGCGCCGCTGAGCTGGAGGAGATCACGCCGTCCAAGCTCACGTCGTTGCTCGGCGAGGAGACGATGCGCGTGCTCGACGCGGCCAACACGGCGGCGTCGGACATCCGGTCCAAGGCCGAGGAGAACGTGGCGCGGCTGTTGCGCGAGGCCCAGGACCAGGCCGCCGAGCTCCGTCGCGAGGCCGAGGCCGTGCTGGCGGTCAAGACCGACGAGGCGAAGGCCGCGGCCGACGAGATCCGCGCCGAGATCCTCGAGGTCCAGCAGAAGGCCTCGGTCGACGCGGCAGCGATGGTCGAAGCGGGGCGCCTCGAAGGGCGCGAGATGGTCACCGAGGCCCAGCGGGTCCGCGAGCGGATGCTGCGCGACCTGGCCCGGCGGCGCAAGGGCATGCGCCAGCAGATCGACCAGCTCCAGGCTGGCCGCGATCGCCTCGTCGCCGCCTACGACGTGGTGCGAGAGACGCTCGACATCGCGACCGCCGAGCTCGAGATCGCCGTGCCGGAGGCTCGCCTCGCCGCCGAGGCGGCCTACAAGCACGACGATGCCACCCTCGACCGTGACGTCTCGGACCTGAGCGCCGAGCTCGACCGGCTCGAGGGCGCGGAGGACCTCCCCGACGAGCCTGATGCGGTCGCCGAGCCCAAGCCCGAGATGGCGGTCGTCGCCGAGCCCCCAGTCGACGTCCAGGTCGATCCTGAGGTCGTCGCCGAGCCCGAGCCCGAGCCTGAGCCCGAGATCGCGGTCGCGGTCGTCACCGAACCCGAAGCCGACGTCCAGGTCGAGTCGCCCGACGAACCGGTGGTCAAAGCGGTCAGCATCTTCGCCCGGATCAAGACGGGAGACGCCGACACCGCCGCCCCGGCGGCGACGTCTCGGGCCGGCACCGACGAGGCGCCGGAGACCGACGCGGCGCCGGACGGCGCCCACGACCAGGACGACCCCGTCGTCGTGCTGCTTTCCCGCCGCGACGAGGCCCTCGCCGCGCTCGAACGGAGCCTGGCCAAGCGGATCAAGCGGGAGCTGTCCGACGAGCAGAACGAACTGCTCGATGCCGTCCGCCGCGGCGAGGTGTCCGAGGTCGATGCGCTGCTCCCCGCGCCCGAGACCCAGGTCGAGCGGTACGTCACGGTGGTCGCCCCGATCCTCGTCGAGGCGGCCGAAGCCGGTGTCGCCTTCGTGGGTGCACCACCTCGTCGCAAGGTCAAGATCGACGTCTCCGCTCCCGCCGAGGACCTCGCCGCCGAGCTCATCGGTCCGTTGCGCGACCGCCTGGTCCGAGGCTTCTCGGCCGCCGACGGCGACGCCGACGAGGCCAGCGAGCGCATCCGGTCCTGCTTCCGGGAGTGGAAGACCCAGCGCGTCGACGGCGCGGCCTCCCATGCCGCGCTCACCGCCTTCAACGCCGGTCTCTACGACGCGATCGCGTCGGGAGCCAAGGTGCACTGGATCGTCGACGACGGCGACACGGCGTCGCCCGACTGCGACGACAACGCCCTCGCCGGCAACCTGGTCAAGGGCGAGGACTTCCCAACCGGACACCGCTTCGCACCAGCGCACCCGTCCTGTCGGTGCCTGGTCGTGCCGGTAGACCTCTGACGGGGCCTCTCACGTGCGATCCGTGGTGAGGTCTCGGTGATGCCGCGATCGCGCCGCGATCCGCTCCTGCTCATCCTCCCGTAGGCTGACCCGCCATGCGTGCTCCTGAGGACATGCCCAACAAGCGACCCCGTCCCCGCGGGTCCGGTCGCGGGCGCGTCATCCTGCTCGTCGCGGCCGCGGTGGCGTTCGTGCTGTTCACGTCGCTGCGCGGGGTCGCCGGGTTCTACACGGACTACCTCTGGTTCGACAGCCTCGGCCTCTCCGAGGTGTGGTCCGGGGTCCTGCGGTCCAAGATCTTCCTCGGGCTGGCCTTCACCGCGATCTTCTTCGTCCTCTGCTTCGTCAACCTCACCCTCGGCGACCGGTACGCGCCGCGCTTCCGTCCGGCCGGTCCCGAAGACGACCTGCTCACCCGCTACCACGAGGTGGTCGACCGGCGATCAGGTCTCGTCCGCGCCGCGGTGTCGCTCGTGTTCGGCCTGGTCGCGGGCGTCGGCATGTCGGCGCAGTGGAACGAGTGGATCCTGTTCCGCAACGGCGGAGACTTCGGCGTCGACGACGCCACCTTCGGCACCGACGTCGGGTTCTACGTCTTCAAGCTGCCCTTCCTCGCCGCGGTCACCGACTGGCTGTTCGCCTCGGTGGTCATCGTGCTGCTCATCGCCGTCGTCGCCGCCTACCTCAACGGCGGGATCCGCCTCCAAGCCCCGTTCCAGCGGGTCACGCCCGCCGTGAAGGCGCACATCTCGGTCCTGCTCGCCCTCCTCGCGCTGATCAAGGCCGTCGACTACTGGCTCGGTCGCTACGAGCTCACGTTCTCCACCCGCGGCGTCGTCGACGGCGCCACCTACACCGACGTGCAGGCGCAGCTTCCCGCGACCTACCTCCTGCTGCTCATCTCGCTGCTGTCGTGCGCGCTGTTCATCGCCAACATCTGGCGCCGGGGCTGGGTGCTCCCCGTCATGGCCGTCGGCCTGTGGGGCTTCGTGCAGCTCGTCGCCGGCGCCGCCTATCCCACGTTCATCCAGCGGGTGCAGGTCGAGCCGGAGGAGTCGGCCCGCGAATCGCCCTACATCGTCAACAACATCGAGGCCACCCGCCAGGCGCTCGGCATGGACGACGTCGAGGTCAAGGCGTTCAACTACGACGCCGACGAGGTCAGCACCAAACAGGCGATCGAGGCGAACCCCGAGACGATCCGCAACATCCGCCTGCTCGACCCCCAGGTCGTGAAGCCGACGTACCAGAACCTCCAGGCGTTCCTGGGCTTCTACAAGTTCGACGACCTCGACATCGACCGCTACAAGGTGCGCACCCCGGACGGCTCGATGGACACCACCCAGGTGGTGCTGTCCGCCCGCGAGCTCGACAGCGCCACGGTGCCCCAGAAGTCGTGGGAGGGCATGCACCTCGCCTACACGCACGGCAACGGCATCGCCTTGTCGGCGGCCAACGCCACTGACGGATCGGGCCGCCCCGACTTCCTCGTCGGCGGTGTGCCGACCCAGGTGTCGGACAAGATCGAGATGACGCTCGATCAGCCGCAGCTCTACTTCGGCGAGAGCCTGGGGATGGACTACACGATCGTCGGCACGACGCGCGACGAGGTCGACTACGTCGACGCCCAAGGTCAGCCCGTGGTGAACAACTACGACGGGACCGGAGGCGTGGGCCTCGACTCGGCGGTCCGCCAGGCCGCGTTCTTCTTGCGGTTCGACTTCGAGTGGAACCTGCTGTTCTCCAACTTCATCACCCGGGACTCAAGCATCCTCTACGTGCGCGACGTGCAGGACCGGGTCGAGACGGTGGCGCCGTTCCTCAGCTTCGACGCCGATCCCTACCCGGTGGTCATCGGGGGCAAGATCGTCTACGTCGTCGATGGCTACACGACCAGCAACCACTACCCCAACGCCCAGCAGGCCGACACCGACGGCCTCGTCTCCGGGAGCGGGCTCAACCACCGCTTCAACTACGCCCGCAACGCGGTGAAGGCGGTGGTCGACGCCTACGACGGCAGCGTCACGCTCTACATCGTCGACGAGGGCGATCCGGTGGTGCAGGCCTACGCCAAGGCGTTCCCCGACCTGTTCGAGAGCGACGACGCCATCCCCCGGGAGCTGCGGGAGCACTTCCGCTACCCGGAGGACCTGTTCAAGGTCCAGACCAACATGTGGGGCCGCTACCACATCAGCGAACCCAGCAGCTTCTACGAGAAGAACGTGGCGTGGGCGGTCGCCCAGGATCCGGGATCGGTCGTGGCCACCGGGCCGTCGACGCCGAACACCACGATCAACCCCACCACCGGTGCGTCGAGCACCAAGTTCGCCAAGCGGGTCGACCCCTACTACCTCCTCATGAAGCTGCCCGGCGAGGAGCAGGAGGGCTTCGTGATGCTGCGGACCTTCGTGCCGTTCTCCGAGGACGACGGTCGACGCCAGCTCGAGGCCTTCATGGTGGCCAAGAGCGATCCTGACGACTACGGCAAGCTCGTGGTCTACGAGGTCCAGAACGACGAGCTGCCCGCCGGTCCTGCGCTCGTCGCCTCGGCCATCCAACAGGATCCGACGGTCGCCCGCGAGATCTCACTGCTCAGCCAGCAAGGATCCACGGTCACCTTCGGCGACTTGATCCTCGTGCCGGTCGACGACTCGCTGCTCTACGTGCGACCCCTGTACGTCGCCTCGCAGGGCCAGACCCAGACACCGGCGCTCAAGTACGTCATCGTGGTGTGGGACTCGTCGGATCCGAACGTCGGTACCCGGGTGGTCATGAAGGAGACCCTCAAGGAGTCGCTCGAGGAGATGTTCGGCGCCCGAGCCGAGACCTTCGAGCAGGACGTGGCGAACCCCGATCCGGGACCGGACCCGGATCCGGAGGACCCGGCCACCACCTCGACGACCACCCCGACGACGCCCGCGGACCCGGGCGAGGAGAGCATCGAGAGCCTGTTGGCCCAGGTGCAGCAGCTCACGACCGAAGCCGATCAGGCGCTGCGCATGCAGGGATCGGCCGGCCTCGCGCTGTACGCCCAGAAGATGGCCGAGATCGCCGACCTGTACGCCCAGATCAACGAGCAGCTCGCGCAGCAGGGTGTGACGACCACGACGCCACCGCCGGAGACGACCACCACGACCGGCTCAGCCTGATCAGGGTTCGTTCCTCGATCAGGCTCGGCCCGGTCGTTTGGGTAGGTTGCAGCGATGGCTGACAGGGTGCGGCGCGGATACGACCGGGCGCTCGAGCTGCTCGAACGGCTCGTGCCCATCGCCCGGGTCCTGCGCGGCGCGCTGCTCGGCTACGCGCTGGTGGTGGCCGCTTCGGTCCTCGCCATCGCGGTCGTGCTCGTCCGGCGCGACGTGCCCGGCGTGTGGTTCACGTGGCTCGCCTTCGGGTTGCTGGTCGTCGTGCTCGCCGCCGCACCCGCGGTCATCTTGTTCTTCGTGTGGATGCTCAAGGAGGTCCTGGAGCTCCCGGGCAAGCTCCGGGCCCTCCCCGATGTGGGACCCGCCCGGGCCGCGGAGCTGGCCCAGCTGGTACGTGAGGCCCGCCAGCCGGTGCCACCGGGCGCGGAACGACGAGGATCGATCCCGGGCGACGTGTGGCGTGCCGGCCGGCTGATGTTCGACCTCTACGACGCGCTGCCGTTCCCGGGGCCGGTGCGTGCCATCGTGCGCTGGCCCCTGCTGATCGCGGTGCTCTTGGCCCTGGTGTTCGGGTTCTTCGAGATCGTGGTGGCCATGTTGCTCGTGGCCGCGAGCTTGGTGAGCTTGTTCCTCTGACCGGCGCCAGGCGGCCTGGGGCCACCGCCTGCCGGCCTACTGCTGCTGCCTGCCCGGTCCGCTACCTCTCGGGCTACTTCTTCACGGCGCCGACGGCGTCGAGCTTGTCCATCGGGTGGATGGCGTTGACCAGGCGGATCGTGCCCGACTTGGAGCGCATGACGAGCGACTGCGTGGTGGCACCGTTGGTGGTGAAGTGCACGCCCTTGAGGAGCTCGCCGTCGGTGATGCCGGTGGCGGCGAAGAAGCAGTTGTCGCCGGCGACGAGCGTGTCCTGGGTGAGGACCTGGTCGAGGTCGTACCCGGCGTCGAGCGCGGCTTGGCGCTCGTCATCGTTGCGGGGCCACAGGCGACCCTGGATCTCGCCGCCCATGCTCTTGAGCGCGGCGGCGGTGATGACCCCTTCGGGGGTGCCACCGACCCCGAAGAGGATGTCGGCGCCGGAGTCGGGCCACGCGGTGGAGATGGCTCCCGCCACGTCGCCGTCGGGGATGAGGCGGATGCGGGCGCCGGCCTCACGCACCTCGGCGATGAGGTCGTCGTGGCGATCGCGCTCGAGGATCACCGCGGTGAGCTGGCGGATGGACTCGCCCTTGGCGGCGGCCACGGCCTGGAGGTTCTCGGTGACCGACTTGGTGATGTCGATGGCGCCTTTGGCCCGCGGGCCGACGGCGATCTTCTCCATGTAGACGCAGGGGCCCGGGTCGAACATCGTGCCCGACTCGGACAGGGCGATGACCGCGATGGCGTTGCCCCGGCCCTTGGCGGTCAGCGTGGTGCCGTCGATCGGGTCGACGGCGATGTCGACCGCCGGCGGGCTGCCGTCGCCGATGCGCTCGCCGTTGTAGAGCATGGGCGCTTCGTCCTTCTCGCCCTCGCCGATGATGACCACGCCGTCCATGGGCACGGTGTCGAGGATGAGGCGCATGGCGTCGACCGCCGCGCCGTCGGCGGCCTCCTTGTCGCCGCCACCCACCCAGGGCGACGCAGCCAAGGCTGCGGCTTCGGTGACGCGCACCAGTTCGAGGGCGATGTTGCGATCGGGTACCTGCTCGCTCATGGCGCAGAACCTTAGTTGAGTCGTCCGTCACGCCCTGCCCGACGGCCGATTCCGCTGGCTGTGCAAAGCTCTGCCACCGTGGCGACCAAGCGCTGTCCCAAGTGCGGTGACGAGTTCATCGAGTCCGTTCGGCGATGCCCCGATTGCGGGGTGCTGCTCACCGAGGCCCCCGCCGACGAGCGGGTGACCGACGAGCAGGTGGCCGCCGAGGCGGTGCTCACCGAGGAGATCGGCGTCGAGATCGTCGAGCGTGGCGACCAGGCCGTGTACGCCCTGCACGAGCTGTCGATGGCGGAGCGCACCCTCGTCGACCAGTTGCTGGCCGGCCAGGAGATCCCCCGCGTGTGGGAGGGCACCAACCTCGTCGTGCCCATGGCGGCGCGGGGCCAGACCGATCCGCTGGTCGTCCAGGCCGTCGGGCTCGAAGTCGCCCAGCTCGACCCGGACGCGCCCAAGCTCGTGTACGAGCTCGACGAGTGGACCGACGCCGAGGTGTCACGGCTGACCGAGGGCCTCGACGAGCTCGGCATCGCGCACGAGTTCACCTACGAGGGGGCCCTCGTCGTGCTCGAGGAGGACGACGCCCGCGTCGAGGCCCTGTTCGATTCGATCGAGTTCCCCGACGCGCTCGAACCGGATCTCGACGCCGATGCCGCCTCGGGCCTCGAGACCCAGGCGATCCTGTCCGACCTCTTCGTCGCGGCCGACCGGCTGCGCAAGCACGCCCGCAACGCCGACGGCGTCCTTGCTCTGGTGTCGTCGGCCAAGGCGGTCGACGGCCTCGACGTCCCGTTCGGGTTCGCCCCCGCGGTGTGGAGCGACATCGTGGCGCAGGCGGCTGGTCTGCGTGAGGCGATCGAAGGCGACGACGAGCTCGACGACCAGATTGAGGAGCGAGCCGGCGAGCTGCGCGCCCTGCTGCGCAACTACGTCTGAGCGTTAGCGTGAGCGGATGCTGGCCCGCCTCGAGATCTACCACTCGCGGGCCTTCGCTCCGACGCGGCGGGTGGCGCTGGGCGACTTCCACCTCCCGATCGCCCCGCCACCCGGCTTCGGTGGGATCCTCCTCGGGGGCATCGTCGCGGCCAACATCGCCGGGATCGACGACGAGCTGCACGCCGAGCTCACCCGCCTCATGGTCGACCTCGAGACGGGCGCTCGCATACGCCAGCCCCGTCTGCGCTACCGGCTCCAGGTCGATCGGGTGGGACTCCAGCGCAGTACGTTCGCGCTCGTGGGCGGCGGCGAGGAGCTGGCCTTCGACTTCGACCAGAGGTGTGCCCCGGCGCAGGCCGTGCTCGGCGCGCTCTACGCGGCGGGCGGGATCGACCCCGAGCACCGCCATGCCGTGATCGCCACCATCCGACGGGCCACCCGGTGGGGAGGCCCGGTCGGGCCCGATCTCGTCGCCCGCCTCGGGGGCGGCAGCAGCGGCCCCTTCGCCATGGGCGCGTTCGACGACCCCATCACCTGGGCGCTCGAGATGCTGGGGTTCGCCCCGGCCGAGAGCCTCGCCGACGGGTTCGACCCGCCGCCCCGCCGCGAGGTCATGGCCCGCTTCCGGGCGCGGCTGGGCGAAGCGCACCCGGACCACGGCGGTGAGGAGCAGCACGCGGCCCAGCGCATCGCCGACCTCACCGAGGCCCGACGTATCCTCCTCGGTCGATGACCCCCTCGACGACCGAGCACCCACCGCAGCCCCGTCCGGGAGCGTTGCTCCTCACCCCTGGGGCAGGAGCCGATCGCACCCATCGCACGCTGGTCGCCGTCGAGGACGCGGTCGGGCCCCTACCGGTCGCTCGTGTCGACTTCCCGTATCGCAAGGAGGGTCGGCGCGCCCCGGACCGTGCGCCGAAGGCCATCGCTTCGCTGGTCGCAGACGCGGGTGCCTTCGTCGCCGAGGTCGGCATCGACGCCGGTTCGCTCGTGCTCGGCGGCCGGTCCTACGGGGGCCGCATGTGCTCGATGGCGGTCGCCGAGGGCCTGCCGGCCGCTGGGCTGGTGCTGCTCAGCTACCCCCTGCACCCGCCGGGCAAGCCCGACAAGGCCCGCACCGAGCACTTCCCGCAGCTCGATGTGCCCTGCCTGTTCATCTCAGGGGACAAGGATCCGTTCGGCACACCCGCCGAGCTCGACGCCGCGGTGTCGGCCATCCCCGGTGCCGTCACCCAGGTGTGGCTCGCCGGCGGCCACGACCCCAAGAACAAGGACGACGTGATCGCAGCCGCGGTCGCCGACTGGCTCGCCGCGCTGGCCTGACCGACTGGGGGAGCGGGTTCGTCAGCCGCCCGACGTCGAGGTGGTGGCCTGCGCCGCCAAGCCGGCAGCGATCTCGTTGGCGGCTCGGTACTCCGGGGTCTCGCGGACCTCTTTGGCTACGACCAGGTCGAAGTCGGCGCTGGTGCGGGCCACCGCGAGCAGGTCCGGGAGCGAGCCGCTCTCCCAGTCGATGGAGTCGCTCACCACACGGCTGAGGTTGATCTGGGTGTAGGGGAGCGGCTCGTCGGCGTCGTCGACGCCGGGTGGAGGCTCCTGGCAGATGTCGTAGGTCTCGACGTCGGCCCATCGGGCGAAGACGTCGGGCGTCACCAACGCCGCGACCGTCCACAAGCCCTCGACGTAGTCCGCGAGCGTGAAGCTGTCGTCCAGCGGCTCGACGTAGAGGGCGAGGTGCGTGCCACGGTCGGAAGGTTCGTAGCCGCCGTTCGACCGGTCGATCAGCGCGCCGCGGGTGAGGCGCAGTCCGAGCGCGGCGAGGGCGGGGTCGTAGAGGCGTCGCAACGAGCCGACGTCGTTCGGCGGAAGCGTCTGGTTGGGGTCCGGTGCCGGGAGCAGCTCGGCGGCCGCGGCCACCGACGCGTTCGCTTCGGTGGCCGACGCCGCCGACGACGTGCCCGACGCGGCCGGGGGCGGCGAGTCACCACCGGAATCGGACCCGCAGGCCACGCCCACGACCAGGAGGCTGCCGACCGATGCGACCGCCCACAGGTGGCGGGAACGTCGACCGACGCCCACCGGGATCACGCGTTGACCTGGACCGGGATCCCGTAGATGGTGTCGACGCTCTCGGCGAGCGTCGTGATGTCCTCGTTGAGCATGCGGATGCACCCGTGGCTCACCTGCGTGCCGATCTTCTCCGGCTGGTTGGTGCCGTGGATGCCGAGCTGGCCCTGGCCTCCGTTGAACGTGGTGAGCACGTCGGAGTGGCCCGACAGGCCGAAGGCGTAGGGCCCGTAGATGCCGTTGGGGTCCGGGGGCTTGAGCAGCTCGGTGGTGTAGTACGTGCCGCCTGGCGTCGGCTTGTCCTCCATGGCGACGGCGATCGGGACGTCCATGACGAGCTCGTCGCCCTTGAAGAACTTGAGGTTGAACCCGCTGAGGCTCACCTCGATGCGGTTGTCGTGGCCCGTGACGTCGACGTCCTTGCGCTCGATCCAGCCCGTGCTGAAGTTGGGACGGGTGGGCAGGTACACCTCGAGCCACGTGCAGTCGTCCTCGGGCTCGGACTTGACGAGGAACACGAGCGGGACCTCGACGGGGGGATCGGTGTCGGTCAGGCGCGGCACGGCCAGCGTGTCGGTCGTGGTGCCGTCCGGCGCGTCGTAGATGTCGATGCCGGTCAGGGTCTCCTTGGCGGTGGCGACGTGGAACGGCTGGCTCTCGACGGACTCGTGGTTGCAGGCCCGGGGCGACGTGGTGGTCGAGGACTCGAGCTGTTGGGAGGCGTCGATCGTCGGCTTCTCGGAGCCGGCGCACGCTCCCGCGAACAGGACGAGAGCGACGAGCAGGGCACCGAGGCGAGGCGTTCGGGTGGTTCTGGCAGTAGGCACGGTGGGCAAGCGTAGCGACCCGCGGTGGATCGCTCCGGTCAGGTGCCAGGTGCCAGGGGCCAGGGGCCAGAGGTCAGAGGTCGAGCCCGTCCAGCTCCAGCATCGACTTGGTGAGGGGGGCGTCTTCGGGGTTGATGTCCTCGAGCTCGAGGGCCGCGGTCTCGGGGTACCAGATCAGGATGAGGCCGACGACCACGATCGGCCCGATCACCAGCCACGCGACTGCAGCGGGGAGCCCGCCCGAGAGGGAGTCGGCCAGCCGTCCCGCCAGCAGCAGGCCGGCCGCGGAGCCGGCCACCCCGAAGAGGTTGATGATGCCGTTGGCCTTCCCCCGGGACCCGGTGGGGAACAGCTCGGGGCCGTACACCGCGAGAGCGGGCACGGCGATGGCGCCGATCACCGCCGCCCCCAGCGACCACGCCCAGATCGTCCAGCCCGAACCCAGGTACATCGCGACGGTCAACACGGCACCCGCCGCGACGCCGGTCGCGCCGATTCGTCGGCGGCCGTGCAGGTCGGCGAGCTTGCCGCCGACGAGGATGCCGATCCCCGCCGGGGTGTTCGTCAGGATCGTGAAGAGCGTGATCTGCCAACCCACGTAGCCGTGCTCGGTGCGCAGGTACTCGTTCTGGAACCCCGACGCAGGGGTGACGAAGAGGGCGAGGAACAGACCCGACGCCGACAGCAGGACGAGGCGTCCCAGGTGCGAGCGGGTCCAACGCACCCGCCGGCGCGTCGTGTCGTCACCGGAC
>CAZALT010000018.1:24405-31693 GCA_964485515.1 uncultured Rhabdothermincola sp.
GTCCAACGCACCCGCCGGCGCGTCGTGTCGTCACCGGACCGTTCGGGAAGGCCGGGAAGGCCGGGCACGCCCTGGACGGCCCGGAAGCGCCGCGTCTCGGGCAGCGACGACCACAGTCGGGCGAGGGGCCAGACGGCGAGCAGCGGCACGACGTAGAGCACCCGCCAACCGTCGGGACCGAAGTCGCCGACGAACAGCAGCATCACGGCGAGCCCCGCGCCGAGCCCGGCCGCCATCGTCAGCAGGGAGACGGCGTAGCCGCGCGAACCCGCGGGGGTCTCCTCGATCACCATCACGCTCACGAGCAGGGCCATGGCGGTGGACAGGGCCCGGGCAAAGGTCTGGCTGGTGCCGAGCCACACGAGTCCCGGAGCGAGCGCGCCGGTGGCCGTCAGCACGCAGGCGCCGACCGAGGCCAGCGTGAGCGTTCGACTTCGACCCCGGCGGTCCGACACCGCCACGATGAGCAGGGCAAGGAGGGCGCCGACGCGCACCCCGGCGAGCATGGTGCCGATCTCGCCGTCGGTGGAGCCGAAGTCGGACTTCACGAACGTGTTCGTCTGGGTCAGCAGGGTACCGAGGTAGCCGGTGACGAGAGCGACCGATGCGAGCAGCCCGAGCGTGTTCGACGCTCGGGCGTCGAGTCGTTGGGGAGGCGCCCACCACGGCATCCGGCGCCGGGTGCCGCCGTGGGAGGTCCGGACCGGGAAGCCCCGCCGGAGCCAACGGCGCAGGAACGGCGAGAACACGAGCGACCAGATCGGTATGGCGAGCCGGTAGGAGATCGTCTCGCGCACGACGCCGTCCTCAGCGGTCGTGACGACGCGCTCCCAATGGGTGAACGGGCCGTCGGCCAGCTCGAACCGTCCCGGCTCGACCTCCCGCTCGGCCAGGACGTCGTCGTGTGCGACGAGCGCGTGGGCGAGCCGATCAGGGTCCGCCGTCCCGTCGGGTCGCGCCGGATGGGTCACCACGAGCTCAGCCACGCCGGCTGGAGGATAGGGGACCACCCGGAGGCTCCACGCCCGTCGCCGGGTGTCGGCGCTTCGCTCGTTGGCGCGAGACTGCCGACCGTGAAGACCGTGACCGTTCGACCATCGGGGCTGCTCGAGGGCACCGTGAAGGTGAGCGGGGCCAAGAACTCGGTGCTCAAGCTGATGGCGGCCACCGCCCTCGCCCCCGGCGACTACGTGCTGCACAACGTGCCCGACATCCTCGACGTGGCGTGGATGGGCGACCTGCTCGCCCGCATGGGCATGACCGTCACCCGTCCCGCCCTCGGCGATCTGCACATCGTCCACGGTCCCGACCTGGTGCCCGAGGCGCCGTACGAGCTGGTGGAGCGGATGCGGGCGTCGATCGTGGTGCTCGGACCGCTCCTCGCCCGGTACGGAAGGGCGCGGGTCGCGCTGCCCGGTGGCGACGACTTCGGGTCGCGGCCCATCGACATGCACCTGCGCGGGCTCGAGGCCCTCGGGGCGCGGTTCGAGCAGGCGCACGGCTACATCGAGGCGGTGGCCGAGCAGCTCGTCGGGACCCGGATCGTGCTCGACTTCCCCAGCGTCGGCGCCACCGAGAACATCCTCATGGCCGCCGTGTTGGCCAAGGGGACCACGGTCATCGACAACGCGGCCCGCGAGCCCGAGATCTCCGACCTCGCCGCGTTCCTCAACCGCATGGGTGCCCGCGTGCTGGGCGCCGGGTCGAGCACGATCCAGATCGAGGGCGTCGAAGAGCTGCACTCCGTGGAGCACACCGTGATCCCCGATCGGATCGAGGCGGCCACCTTCCTCGCCGCCGTGTCGGTCTCGGGGGGCGAGATCACGGTGGAAGGCGCTCGGGCCGACCACATGGCGATGTTCGTGTCGAAGCTGGGCGACATGGGGGTGCGCATCTCGCCGGACAACGACGGCATCTGGGCGTTGGCCCCGTCGCGGCTCCGGTCGGTCGACGTGGCGACCTTGCCGTACCCCGGCCTCGCCACCGACTACAAGCCGCTCTTCACCGCGATGCTCAGCGTGGCCGACGGTGTCGGCATCGTCACGGAGAACCTCTTCTCGGGCCGCTTCCGCTACGTCGACGAGCTCGTGCGCATGGGTGCCGACATCCGCACCGAGGGCCACCACGGGGTGATCCGAGGCGTGGACCGACTGTCGGGCGCCCCGGTGCGGGCCCACGACATCCGGGCAGGCGCGGCGATGGTCATCGCCGCCCTCCGCGCCGACGGCGAGACCACCATCTCCGACGCCCACCACCTCGATCGCGGCTACGAGCACTTCTTGGACAAGCTCCGGGGAATCGGCGTCGACATCACCGCCGACGACGCCTGACCGGCGGCGAACCCGCCCGTCGCACCGGCGGGTCCTGCGGGCAGGAATGCACGGGGAACCTCGGAGGTTGGTTCCAGGGAGCCACATCGGGCACGCTGGAGAGGTCATGCGAACCAAGGTCGAAGAGGTCATCGAGGTCATCCGCCCGGCCATCCAGGCCGACAACGGCGACATCTACCTGCGCGACGTGGATGACGACACCGGGGTCGTGTCGGTCGAGCTGGTCGGCGCCTGCGTGTCGTGCCCGGCGTCGACCCAGACGCTCAAGGCCGGCATCGAGCGCATCCTCAAGGACCGCGTGCCGGGCGTGACCGAGGTGATCGAGGTCGGCCAGATCGGCATGGGTGAGGGCGATCCCCTCGCGGCGGCGGCCGAGGGGGCCAAGTCGAGTCCCGTCGCCGCCGTCGAGCCGTCGGAGACCCCCGTCTCGCTCTGATTCGCGCCGTCGGTCCGAGCGTCGGTCGGCCTCCCTGGTCGCGGCGGTAACGTCCTCCCGTGACCGAGCCGACGTCGACCGACATCGCCGACTTCGTCCGGTCGGCGCAACTGGGTGATCGCGGTGCGCTGGCCCGGCTCCTGTCGCTCGTCGAGCGCGGCGGGACCGTGGCGCACGAGGTCGGGCGCGCCACCTTCGCCGCGAGCGCCGCGGCGGCCACCGTCGGGATCACGGGTGCTCCGGGTGCGGGCAAGTCCACCCTGACCGGTGCGCTGGTCCGGGCGATCCGTGGCGACGACGTGCGGGTGGCCGTCCTCGCCATCGACCCGTCCTCGCCGTTCACCGGCGGGGCCATCCTGGGCGACCGGATCCGGATGGACGCCCACGTCCTGGACGACGGCGTGTTCATCCGCTCGATGGCCACCCGCGGGCACCTCGGCGGACTGTCGCTGGCCGCACCGCAGGCCGTGCGGGTCCTCGCCGCCGCCGGCTACCCGTGGGTCGTCGTGGAGACGGTCGGGGTGGGTCAGGTCGAGGTTGAGGTCGCGTCGGCGACCGACACACGGGTCGTGGTCGTGAACCCCGGTTGGGGCGACGAGGTCCAGGCCAACAAGGCGGGGCTGCTGGAGATCGCCGACGTGTTCGTGGTGAACAAGGCCGATCGTGAGGGGACCGCGGAGACGGTGCGTCACCTCACCTCGGCGTTGGAGCTGGCGCCGCGGGAGGGCTGGCGACCGCCGATCGTCTCGACGGTGGCCACGAGCGGCATCGGCGTGGCCGACCTCTGGTCGGCGATCCGCGAGCACCAGGCCTGGTTGGTGGACAGCGGCGAGCTGACCGTCCGCCGCCGGGAGCGCCACCAGGCAGAGCTCCAGCGGATCGTCGCGGCCCGCCTCGCCGACCAGGCGCGGGCGGCGAGCGAAGGCCACGACGACATCACGTCGGCGGTCGCGGCCGGCGACCTCGACCCGTGGTCCGCCGCCGACCGCCTCCTCTGAGCAGTCAGGTCTCCGTAGAGCAGTCAGGTCTCCGCAGAGCGCTTCTGGCTGGGAAGACGCGCCGCTGTTTCGGCTCGTGTCCCCAGCCAGTTCGGTGGGCGCGGCGTCAGTCGGTCGGTGAGGGACCCGTGCCGCCGGCGCGGCCCGAATCGGCGAGGGCGTCGCGGATCTGGGTGAGCAGCTCGAGCTCGGTGAGCTCGGCGGCGGCCGCCTCTTGCTCTTGCTGCTTGCGCAGCTGGGTCAGCGTGTTGAGGGCCTTGACGACGAGGAACACGACGACGGCCACGATGAGGAAGTTCACGAGGGCGGTCAGGAACTTGCCGTAGTAGATCTCGGTGCCGTTCAGGTTGATGCTGATGAGGTCGAAGTTCGGGGTGCCGATGATGGCGGCGACGATCTGGAGCAGGACGTCGGTCGCCAGCGTGTTCACCACGGCGGTGAACGCGGCGCCGATGATGACGGCTACGGCGAGGTCGACGACGTTGCCCCGCATGATGAAGTCCTTGAATTCCTTGATCACGGCTACTCCTGGTTGGTGGTTCGAACGGTCGTTGGTGGTTCAGGGTCGGGGGATGTCCCGACGGCGGGCATTCTCGCGTCGTCGCGGGACTACCGTCCGGGTCATGGCTGCATATCCGTCGTCCACCGCTCCGGGGGAACCCGTGCTCGTCACCGTCGAGCGTGATGCCGAGGGCGTGGCGCTCATCCGACTCGACAACGGCAAGGTGAACTCGCTGTCCACCGAGTTGCTCGCCCAGTTCGCCGCGATCGTCGCCGATCTGGCCGCCGATCCGCCCGGCGCGGTCGTGGTCGCCGGCAACGACCGGATCTTCGCCGCCGGTGCCGACATCTCCGAGTTCGACGGTCCCGACGACGCCCGTCGCATCGGTGCGGCGTTCCGCGCCGCTCTCGACGCCCTGGCGGTGCTGCCCCGACCGACGATCGCCGCGATCAACGGGTTCGCCCTCGGTGGGGGCTGCGAGCTCGCGCTGGCCTGCGACTTCCGCATCGCAGGGGACACGGCCCGCCTGGGGCAGCCCGAGATCCTGCTGGGCATCATCCCGGGGGGAGGCGGCACGCAGCGACTCACTCGCCTGGTCGGTCCTTCGGTGGCCAAGGACCTGATCTTCAGCGGTCGACAGGTGCGTGCCTCGGAGGCGTTGGCGGTCGGCCTCGTCGACGAGGTGGTCCCCGCCGACGACGTGCTCGCCGCGGCGATGGCGAAGGCGACGGTGTTCGCGAAAGGCCCGAGCGTGGCGCTCGGCCTGGCCAAGCGTGCGATCGACGGCGGACTCGACGGGTCGCTCGACGAGGGCCTCGCGCTTGAGCAGCGGGTGTTCGCCGAGGTGTTCGCCACCGACGACGCCCGCATCGGGGTGGGCAGCTTCCGGGAGTCCGGGCCGGGCAAGGCCACCTTCACCGGTCGCTGATCCGAGTCCGAACCCGCGTCCGGAGTCGCGTCCGAACCCGGTCGGGCGACCGGTAGCGTCGACGGGGTGAGCACCATCCCCGCCCGCGGCGAGCAAGCCATGACCACCTGCTACCGGCATCCCGATCGTCGGGCCGGTGTGAGCTGCCAGCGTTGCGGCAACCCGATCTGCCCGAGCTGCATGGTGCAGGCGTCGGTGGGCTTCCACTGCCCGGACTGCGCGCATCGGGGCGCCCAGAAGGTCGTCACCCCGACAAGCCTGGCGACCAGGCCCATCGTGACGATGGTCCTCATGGGCCTCAACATCGCGGCGTTCGTCGCCCAGATGGCCACGTCGGCCGACGCGGGCAACGCCCTCAACAGCCGTAGCCTCAGCGGATCGGTCTCGGAGAACGGCGCGCTCTTCGGCGTCGGTGAGGCCGTCCGCACCATCGGCGGGTGGGTGCCCACGACCGGGGTGGCGGCGGGCGAGTACTGGCGCATCATCACCGGCGGGTTCCTGCACGGCGGTCTCATCCACCTCGCCATGAACATGGTGGTCCTGTGGATCATCGGCTCGCAGCTCGAGCCCGCCCTGGGCAAGGCCCGCTTCCTCGCGCTCTACATCACGGGTCTGGTGGCCGGGTCGCTCGGCGTGCTGCTCATCTCGCCGCTCAGCCCCACGGTGGGCGCGTCGGGTGCGGTCTTCGCCCTCTTCGGCGCCGCGTTCGCCTACCAGCGGTCTCGGGGCATCAACCCGATGACGTCGGGTCTGGGCGGGCTGCTCATCTTGAACCTGCTCATCAGCTTCCTGCCGGGCGTCTCGTTCGGCGGGCACCTGGGCGGGTTCGTCGGTGGCCTCCTCGCCGGCTGGTTGATCTTCGAGCTCGACAAGCGCCTGGCCAACAAGTGGGCCGGCGTCGCCGCGTGCGCCGCGATGACCGCGGTGATGTTCGTCGGCTGCATCTGGGCCGCATCCCAGTGGGCCGACCCCGTGCTCGGCTTCCTCGACTTCTGGAGGTAGCCGTGCTCGCCACGTTGGTTCGTGGTCCCTCTCGACCGTCAAAGCGGTGATGGTTTGCTGGCGCGCCGGTTGAGGGTGACGTGAGATCAGCGCTGGAGCGTGCTCATGATGCTGGTTGCGAGGCACCACGGTGTGTGTGATTGTGATCGCGGAGAGTCATGTTGCGGTTCTGAGTAGCTGGTGCGCGGTCGCGTCACCGGCTGGAGGTTCGCCGTCGTCTGGGGTCGGTCGCGAGCAGTGCTGATCCCGGAGGGTTTCTGTGAAGGTGGTACGTCGCTGCGGCGATTCGACGTTTGGCTTGGCCTCGCTCGGTCGAGCTCTGCTCGCGGTGGCCGTGGTCGCCACCCTCCTGCCGATCTCAGCCGTCGTGGCTGCGTTTGCAGGCATGGTCTCACCCACCCCGGTGGCGGCGGATCCTGTGGGTCTGTCGACCTTCGCTGGATCTGGGACCGTTGGTCAGGCGAATGGAAGCGGGTCTGCTGCGTCGTTCGACTCGCTCGTCGACCTCGCGAGAAGTGCTGATGGCTCGTACCTCTACGCACTCGAAAAGGGCTCCGATGGTCGACCGAACGCGGTTCGCAGGATCACGGTGGCGACGGGAGCGGTGGCGACTCTCACCTCGGGGGACAGGTTGGTCGCGCCGACGCACATCGAAACGAACCCGGCGGGCGAGGTGTTCGTGGCCGTGACGCATGCCGGCGAAGGCGCCATCGTGAAGGTCGCGGCGAGCGGCGCCCAGACCCTTCACCTGACCGGCACGACAAAGGGGTCGGACTTCTCGTTCTCACCCGACGGATCGGAGCTGTTCTATCTGTACAAGCACATCGAGTGCCCGATTCAGTGTGTGGCAACCAACTCACTGTGGAAGATCGGCAGCGCTGGCGGTGTGGCAACCAGCGGAACTGACCAGGGAGCAGTTGGCCACCACGGCCGCGACGGCATCGATGACATGGCATGGGATGCCCAGGGTCGGCTCTACGTGATCTGGAGCGGAGCCGGTCCAGGTGGACTGATCGCGTATCCCCCGCAGCTCTACCGGTTCCACGGTCCCAACAACTTCGAGCTGGTTCGCGGGAGCTTCTTCACCAAGCA
>CAZALT010000019.1:0-31676 GCA_964485515.1 uncultured Rhabdothermincola sp.
TGACCCCTGCCGTGTGAAGGCAGTGCTCTAGCCGACTGAGCTATACGCCCGTGATAGGAGCGGTCACCTTACCCGACGACGTCGGAGCGGCTCATATCCATCTGTGCTCGTGTGCTCAGGCCCGCATGCACAGCCGGATCTTCTCGGCGGCGATGTCGTAGGCGTAGAGGCCGGAGCCGCAGGGGCGACCCAGGTCGGTGATCTCGCGCACCTCGTCGGCGCCTGCGCGCGAGCACTCGGTGAGGATCGGCGTGCTCCTGCCCCCGGCCGTGGCCACGATGATGCAGTCGCCGACCTCCCACGCCCGAGCGCCGGTCGTCACCGGACTCGGATCGACGTTCTGCGACTGGTTGGTCACTGCGGTGAACACGAGGATGCCGATCAGCAAGAAGGCGAAGACCACTGCCGGTCCCCATCGCCAGAAGCCGGCGTGGGACTCCTCGACCACCATCCCCCCGCTCGGCGGCGGCGGAACACTCGAGCCGGGACGCACCGTCGAGGTGCGCGGCGCTCGGGTCGCTCCCGAGGCGGTCTGGGACTCCCACGCGGGACCTGCCGGGCGCAACGACCGGTCGTAGGCTTCGCGCCGGGCCGGCGTGCTCACCGCCTCCCACGCCGCGTTGATCTCGCGCATCCGCTGCTCGGCCTGGTGGCGGGCCGTCGGGCTCGACTCGCCCTGGCGGTCCGGGTGGTTCAGCTGGGCAAGCCGGATGTATGCCTGCTTGATCTTGGTCTGGCTGGCCTTGGCGTCGACGCCCAACACGTCATAGGAGGTCTGCTTCGGTGCGCTCACAGCAGCTCGAGGTCCCCGAGCGAGAGGTCCCACTCCTCCAGACGAGGAGGCATCCGCCCGGACACGGCGCGCCACGTGAGCACCGGTCCTTGTCCGGGCAAGGGAAGGAACCCTCCTCGACCGAGACGACCACGGTCGATGCGGAGGAGGTAGTCGGCTCGCGTCCGACGTCGAACCTCGGCCAGCAGCCGCTGCTCGACCTCGGGATCGCGACCCGGGACGAGGACCTCCGCGACGGCAACCTCGGTGGCTGACCCACGGTGTCGCACCCGGAACACCACGCATCCACCCTCGATGCCATCGGGGCCGACCACCACCCGGTAGTCCAGCGGTGCGAAGCCGTACCGCCACGCGAGGTACGCCGGCGAACGGTTCGTCGAGAGCGAGCGATCCGCCGGACGACACGCGGCGACCAAGCGACCAACCAAGTCGTGGCCGAACCCATCCTCGCCGAACCCATCCTCGCCGAACCCGCCGTCGCCGAACCTGCCGTCGGTCGGGCCGAGCCCACCGAACGCGTCGCGAGCTGCGTCACCGACATCGCACGGCACCGAGAACTTGTCGGCCGGACGTCGCGCCTGTGGCAGGCGAGCCAGGCCGCTCACCGACCCCACCCGCATGGTGGTGCGCGGACGACCGATGACCTGCCATCCCATCTTCAGGTACCCCGGCCTACTGCGCTGGTTCGGCGTGTTGAAGACGAACTCGACGCCATCGGCCGCGAGCCCGTCGAGCCCGACGGTTGTCAGCTCGGTGAAGATCCCGCGGCCCTGTGCAGCTGGTGCCGTGGCGGTGTCGACCGCTCGAACGCAACGGGCCACCGAGGTGCCCCGGCGCAGCTCCCAACGAAGGAACGTGCGGAACCCGACCAGACCGGCCTCGTCCTCGGCCACCCACATCGGCGACGCCCCGAACGGGTTGTCGAGGTGCTTCCAGCGGAACCACGCGCCGTTCGGTTCGGTCGGATCCCACCCGAGGGCGGCTCCGGCGAGGGCGATGACGGCATCAAGGTCTCCAGCTCCTGCCCGCCGCAGCCTCACCTCCGACGTCACGGTCACGGCGCCCATCTTGCCAGCATGGACCACCCGGTCCGAGCGACGGGTGGGCGCCGTGCCCAGGACCGCAGCTGCACCGCCCCCAACGCTGGCCCATAGGCTCGCCGTCGTGCCGGACCACGACGACACCGCTCGACCATCCCCTCGCTGGCAGGTCTCGCCGCGGGCGCTGTGGCGAGCGTTGCCCGACGGCGTGCTGGTCCTCGGCGCCCACATGGCGGTGCCGGTCGCCCTCACCGGCCCGGCCTCGTCGCTTTGGAACCTCCTCGACGAGCATCCCACCCGCCACGAGATCGTGGCCCGACTCGCCGACTCCTACGACGTGACCGAAGCTCGGGTCGACATCGATCTCACCGATGCCTGGCACGAGCTCGTGGACCAGGGCCTCGTCGAGCACGCTCCGTCGAGCAACCTCGACCAACCCACCACCACCCGTCGGCCATGACCCACGATCCCGAGGACCTCCTCGCCCGGGTGGCGAGCTTCGGGCTCGACGGGCCCCAGCTCGCACCGCCCGACCACGCCCTCCCGACAGCCGCGTGGCACGCGCTCATCGGACAGGTGCGCCGGGAGCGACAGTGGGGAGCGCTGGCGTGGGCCATCGCCGATGGCTGGTGGCCGGCATCGGACCAACAGGCCGACGAGGCATACCTCGGACACCGAAGCGCCATGGCCACCGTCCTGCGGATCGAGCAGCGCATCCTCGAACTGCACGCGGCGTGCGAGGAGCGAGGGCTCCGCTTCGTCGTGCTGAAGGGGTCCGCCGTCGCGCACCTCGACCACGCCGACCCGTCCCTGCGCAGCTTCGCCGACGTCGACCTCCTCGTCGCCGGCGACGACCTCGCCACCCTCGAAGCTCTGCTGGCCAAGCGCGGTGGCCGGCGCCGCTACGACGAGCCGCGGGCCGGCTTCGATGCGCGCTTCTCGAAGGGCTTCAGCATGCGGCTTCCCGACGGGATCGAGGTCGATGTGCATCGAACGCTCGCCCTCGGTCCCTTCGGCCTGCGGATTCGACCCGACGCCCTGCTCGAACGGACCACCCCGTTCTCGATCGGCGGCGCCGACCTGGCGGCGTTGGACCGCCGGGGACGCTTCTTCCACGCGTGCGTCCATGGCGCCCTCGGATCGGCGGTCCCGGCGATGACCGCGAGGCGAGACGTCGTCGCCGTCTGCGGTGCGGGCGGCGACGACATCTGCTCAGCGATCGACCTCGCCGAGGACTGGGGCCTCGGGATCGTGCCTGCTCTCGCCGTCCACGACGCGGCCACGACCTTCGCGTGGCGACCGCCCGCCCCGGTGTGCGCCCGGATCGATGCGCTGGTGCCGAGCGCTCGCGAGTGGGCGTGGATGGAGGGCTACCGCGACCATCGGTCGTCGGCCCGCCACGCGCTCGACAGCGTGCAGGCGATCGACGGTTGGGCCGATCGGCTCCGCTACGGCCTCGCTGCGCTCGCACCGAACGGTCGAGGGTCGCTGACGCGCGTGCGCCGAGCGGTGCGCGACATACGCCCGTCCTGATCGGTCAGGACGTCGAGCGATCTCCCCGCGTCGGGACGCCAGTGCTCAGCGGGTGAGGCTGGTGCGGCGCTTGCGCACCACGAGTGCGGTGATGCCGCCAGCGGCGATGAGCAGAGCCGCGACCCGTACGAGGTTGACCGCGTCGCCACCGGTACGGGGCAGCGTGCCCTCGGTGGCGGTGACCTCGGCGGTGCCCGCCACCGGCGAGGGCGTGAGCGTGAGCAGCGTGCTCAGCGTGAGCGGGCCGCACCTCACCAGCACGGTGTACTCCCCCGCCGGGCTGGCGGGGACGGTGATCGGGATGGTGAACGACCCGTCGGGGTCGTCTTCGGAGGTGGACGATCCGATAGGGACCTCTTCGCCTTCGACCACGATGTAGGCGTCGACCGGGGTAGCGGCCGGACAGCCGAATCCCTGGATCTCGGCTACGCCTCCGGCGTCGGACATCTCGGACGGATCGACGATGATGCCCGGCTGGCCCGGCACGTACTGCGCACCGGCGGGAGCGGCCGACGCGAGCAGCGCCAGCACGCCGACCGCGATGGCCAGCACGCCGGTGACGAACACCGGACGAGTCCTGCGCGTCTGCCGATCATCTGTCATGGTCTCTCCGCTGGTGCGCCTGGCTACGAATGATCTCGTGGAACATGGAGATCTCTGGCGGCACTATAGCTCGCTACGTTCGCGCGCAGTCGAAATACCGACCCCTCGCCGTGACCGCCGACGCCGCACCCACCGGGCGACAACAGGTACCATGCCCGGCCGTGACGTCGGGCCAGAGCAACGACTCGTCGGGCGCGGCCCCCGAGCACCGCACTCGTGCGATGGCCGGCGCGTTCCTCGAACGTCATCGCACCATCATCCAGGGCACCCTGGACTGCCTCACCTGGGTCGTCGCCCTTCCGGTCGCACTCGTCCTCCGCTACGACGTCACGCTGCAGCAAGATTCGTGGGGTCCCTTCTCGCTCAGCGGTCTCGCCTTGGCCGTCGTCGTCGCCTGCTTCTTGCAGATCACCACCGGCCTTGCGCTGGGCCTGTACCGCGGCCATTGGCGATTCGGTTCCTTCGACGAGGTCGCCCACCTGGTGCGCACCAGCGTCGTGGTGGCCGTGCTTCTCGGCGTGTTCAACGCGGTCGCCTCCGAGCGGCTCCTGCCCGTCAGCGTGGTCTTCGCCGGTGCCCTCACCGCCCTGGTGCTCATGGCCGGGGTCCGGTACGTGTGGCGGCTGGTGCTCGAACGGTGGAACCGCCCCAGCGTCGAATCCTCGACACCGGTGCTCATCTTCGGGGCGGGCGACGCCGGCGCACAGCTCGTCGGCTCGATGCTGCGTGATCCGTCGAGCCCCTTCCTGCCCGTCGGGCTCATCGACGACAACCCGGCCAAGCGGAAGCTGTCCATCATGGGCGTTCGGGTGCTCGGTGGACGGCACTCCGTGGCCGCCGCGGCGCAGGAGCAGGGCGCCTCCACCCTGGTCATCGCCATCCCCGCCGCGGCCCCCGAGGTCATCCGTGAGCTCAGCGAGATCGCCCTCGAAGCCGACCTCGACCTCAAGATCCTCCCTCCTCTGCGTGAGCTGCTCGACGGGTCGGTCGACGTCGGCGACGTCCGGTCGGTGTCCACCGCCGACCTGCTGGGCCGTCGCGAGATCGACACCGACATCGATGCCGTGGCGGGCTACCTCACCGGTCGACGGGTCCTGATCACCGGCGCGGGCGGTTCGATCGGCTCCGAGCTCTGCCGCCAGGTGTCGAGGTTCGCTCCTGCCAGCCTCGTGATGCTCGACCGTGACGAGTCGGCGCTGCACGGCGTCCAGCTCGACCTCGACGGCCGTGCGCTGCTCGACGTGCGCACGCTCGTGGTCGCCGACATCCGCGACCGCGACCGCATCGACGAGGTCTTCGCCGAACACCAACCCGAGGTTCTCTTCCACGCGGCCGCACTCAAGCACCTCCCGCTGCTCGAGATGCACCCCGGCGAGGCATACAAGACCAACGTCCTGGGAACCCAGATCCTGCTCGAGGCCGCCAGAGCCGGCGGCGTCGACCGGTTCGTCAACATCTCCACGGACAAGGCCGCCGATCCGATCAGCGCCCTCGGCGCCAGCAAGCGGATCGCCGAGCGCCTCACCGCGGAAGCATCTCGCATCACCGATCGGCCCTTCATGAGCGTCCGGTTCGGCAACGTGCTGGGCAGTCGCGGCTCGGTCCTCACGACCTTCACCTCGCAGGTCGACCGCGGCGGACCGGTCACGGTCACCGATCCCGACGTCACCCGGTACTTCATGACCGTCGAGGAGGCCGTCCAGCTCGTGGTCCAGGCCGGCGCGTTCGGCGACGGCGGCGAGGTGCTGGTGCTCGACATGGGCGAGCCGGTCCGCGTCGACGACATCGCCCGCCGCCTCGCGGCGCAGGCCCCCCGCCCCGTCGAGGTCGTCTACACCGGGCTGCGCCCCGGCGAGAAGCTCGACGAGGTGCTGATCGGCGTCGACGAGGTCACCCTCCCGTCCGCTCACCCGCTGGTGGCACGGGTGGAGGTCCCCCCGATCGCGGCGACCGCGATCGACGTGTCGCTGCGCGGTCTCGACGACCAGGCGGTCGCCGCGCTGCTCGCCGAGCTAAGCGCCAGCCCGGCGACGAGCTCGATCGCCAACCCCTGACCCGATCCGGCTCCTCCTCCACTGCCCGAACCAGCCACTCGAACAGGCCACTCGAACCAGCCACTCGAACAGGCCACTCGAACCAGCCACTCGAACCAGGCCACCCGAACACCCCGCCTGGCCCCCGAGATCGTCAGCGGGTTGGTCGGCCCATCGGCCGAGCCGGCACGCCGACCACCGTCACACCGGCCTCGACGTCGTCCACCACCACGGCCCCGGCACCGATGACGGCGTCCGCACCGATGCGCCGACCGGGCAGCACCACGGCTCCCGTGCCGAGGAACGATCGCGCACCGATGCGACACGTCCCGTTGACGAGGACCCCCGGGCTCAGGGTCGCGAAGTCGCCGACGACGCAGTCGTGCGACACGACGGCGTTGACGTTCACGTGCACGTGACGACCGAGCTCCACGTTGGTCGTGAGACCGGCGCCGGCCGCCACGTAGCAGCCCGGCCCGATCCGCACCGCCCTGCCGACCGAGGCCGCCGGGTGGATGACCGACGTTGCGACGAGCCCGACATCGTCGAGCCGTCCGGCCAACGTGGCGCGGATCTGCGACGAGCCGATGGCGACGACGTAGCCGGTACCAGCGGGGACCAGCCGCTCGACCTCGTCGACCGGGCCCAGGTGCGCCGTGCCGAGCGCATCGAGGAGTGCCGGATCCACATCGTCGGCGATCACCCCGATCAGCTCGCGCCCCGGCCCGGCGACCGGCGCACCCAGGTCACCCGGATCACCCAGGTCACCCAGGTCACCCAGGTCACCGGGCTCGCCGCCCGCGGCCTCGGCGGCCAGGAGCGCCTCGACCACCTCGCGGCCATGGCCACCGGCGCCGATCACCACCAGCTTCGACGACAAGCGGTCGGCGGCGGTCACCGGGACGCCCTGCGTCGGCCAGCGACGATGGGATCCGCCGGATCGTGGCCCGAGGCGCCTTCGCCGGACAGGAGCACCCTCGGGGTCCGGACGAGGATCTGGAGATCGAGGGTGGGCGACTGACACCGGACGTAGCGCAGGTCGAGCTCGATGCGCTCGTCCCACGAGATGGCGTTGCGTCCGTTGATCTGCGCGAAGCCGGTCAGTCCCGGTCGCACGTCGAGGCGGTGACGCTGCCGCCCGTCGTACTGGTCGACCTGGTAGCGCAACGTCGGACGCGGTCCCACCACGCTCATGTCGCCCCGCACCACGTTCCACAGCTGGGGGAGCTCGTCGAGCGACGTCGCCCGCAGCAGTCGACCCACTGCGGTGATGCGGTGGTCGTCGGGGATGATCGGGTTGGGGGCGTCCACCATGCTCCGGAACTTGAGGAGCTCGAAGTCGTGGCCGTCGCGACCCACCCGCTGCTGGCGGAAGAGCACCGGACCGCGTGTGGTGCACCGCACCGCGACAGCGCACACCACCGCCAGAGCGAGGGCAGGACCGGCGACCACGGCGACCACCGCCAGGTCGACCGCCCGCTTCCCGAGATACGGCGGCCGAGCATCAGAGCGAGCCACGGAACCAGTCGATCGTCGTGGCCAGTCCCTCGCGCAGCGGCACCTGCTCCACCGTGGGGAACAGCTCCCGCAGTCGAGCCGAGTCCGCTTGCGAATGGGCGACGTCGCCGACGCGCCGCTCCTGGAGCTCGATGTCGAGGTCGGTGCCCAACAGCTCAGCCAGGAGATCGACCACGGCGAGGAGCTCGATCCGCTCGCCGAAGGCCAGGTTGACGGCGTCGGGCGATGCCACCTGGCCGACGACCGCGGCGGTGAGCACCTCGGCGACGGTGCCGACGAAGGTGAAGTCCCGCGACTGCGTGCCGTCGCCGTGCACCGGCAGCGGCCGCCCGGCCAACGCCGCTTCGATGAACACCGGGATCACGGCGGCGTACGCATGGCCCGCCGTCTGCAACGGCCCGAACACGTTGAAGAACCGAAAGGCCAGCACGTCGAAGCCGAAGGTCGTCGAGTAGGCCAGCGCGTAGGCCTCGGTGGCGAGCTTCGACGCCCCGTACGGGCTCAACGGGCGCGTCGCCAGGCTCTCGGTCTTGGGCAGCGTCGGGTTGGCGCCGTACACCGACGACGACGAGGCGACCACCACATGGCCGACCTCGGCGCGACGCATCGCCTCGAGCACCTCGACGGTGCCCGTGGCGTTGACGAGATGGCTGCGCATCGGGTCGGTCACCGATCGCGGCACCGACGGACGCGCCCCGAGGTGGACGACCGACGAGGCGCCGCGCACGGCACGCTCGACCGCTTCCGGATCGAGGAGACTGCCCTCGACGAGCTCGACGTCGACACCACGCAGGTTGTCCCGCGTGCCGCTGGAGAGGTCGTCGAGGACCACGACCGATCCCACGCTCGGCTCCTCGACGAGACGTCGACAGAGGTTCGCACCGATGAAGCCCGCCCCACCGGTGACCGCAACCCTCACCGGGTGCCCCTCGCGACGTGATCCGTGTGGTGCACCCGGCTCCTCCCGTGGTAGTCGCCTCACCTTCGAACGCGGCGCGCTGCGGTAGCGTAACGCTCCCGGCGTCCACCGCTGCGCACTGATCCCTGGTGCTGGCGAACCCCGCGTCGGGGTGTCCGAGAAACGCACGTCTGCCTGCGATGACCCGCATCCACCTCTCGCCCCCCGATGTCGGCCGCGCCGAACGTGACGCCCTTCTCGATGCGTTCGACTCCGGGTGGATCGCACCCGTCGGTCCCGAGCTCGTGCGGTTCGAGCACGACGTCGCGGCCCGGCTGGGTCTGCCCCATGCCGTCGCCCTCTCCAGCGGCACCGCCGCGCTCCACCTCGCGCTGCGCCTGGCGGGGGTCGGTCCCGGTGACGAGGTGGTCGTCCCCACGCTCACCTTCATCGCCACCGCGGCGGCGGCCACCTATCAGGGTGCCCAGCTCACCTTCGTCGACGCCGACCCCACGAGCTGGTGCATCGATGCCTCGCTCGTCGAGCAGCTCCTCGACGAACGTGCGCTCCAGGGCCGTCTCCCCCGAGCGGTCGTCACCGTCGACCTCTACGGGCTCTGCCCCGACTACGCCCGCATCACCGCCGCCTGCGCCAACCACGGCGTCGCCCTCATCGAAGACGCGGCCGAGGCGCTCGGCACCACCGTCGACGGCCGGCCTGCCGGTTCGTTCGGCCAGTCGTCGGTCCTGTCGTTCAACGGCAACAAGATCATCACCACGAGCGGAGGCGGCATGCTGCTCTCCGACGACGGCGAGCTCATCGACCGTGCACTCCACCTCGCCACCCAGGCCCGTGAACCCGCGGCGCACTACGAGCACGAGGAGGTCGGCTACAACTACCGGCTCTCCAACCTGTTGGCGGCCCTCGGTCGAGCCCAGCTCGCCGGACTCGACGAGCGCATCGCGAGCCGCCGAGCCACACGGGCTCGCTACACCCAGGCCTTCGCCGACCTCGACAGCATCGGCGTCCTCTACGACCCCGAGGGCCAGCAGTCCAACGCCTGGCTCACCGTCATCACCCTCGACCCGGCCGCGACGAGCGTCACGCCCACCGACGTGCGGCTCGCGCTCGAGGCCGACGACATCGAGGCCCGTCCGGCGTGGAAGCCCCTGCACCTCCAACCCGCCTTCCGCGACGTGGAGGTCGTGGGCGGTGCCGCCGCCGAGCGCGTCTTTTCCACCGCGCTCTGCCTGCCCAGCGGCTCGAACCTCTCCACCGCCGACCAGGACCGGGTGATCGAGATCGTGCGCGCCACGGTGCTCGGCACCTCGGCGTGAGACGCGCGGTGACCGACGAGCCCGGCCGACCTCGGGTCCTGTGGCTCATCAAGGGACTTGGTCCTGGAGGCGCGGAACAGCTCCTGGTCAACCAGGCGCGCGTGAGCGACCGAACCGCGATCGACCTCGAAGTCGCCTATCTCGTCCCGTGGAAGGACCACCACGTCGCGGCCCTCCAACAGCTCGACGTGCCGGTCACCTGCCTCGACGGCCCGAACGACCTCGATCCTCGGTGGGCGATGCGTCTGCGCAAGCTCGTCGTGTCGCACCAGATCGACATCGTCCACGTGCATTCCCCCTACGTCGCGGCCATGTCCCGCCTCGTCGTGCGTTCCATCCCCCGGGCGCGACGCCCGGCGCTGGTCTACACGGAGCACAACAGCTGGGCTCGGCACAAGCGGTCGACCCGGCTCCTCAACCGCCTCACCATCGCGCTCGACGACCTCGATCTCACCGTCTCGGAGGACGTGCGCCGGTCGATGTCCCGCTCGGCAGCATCGCGGGCGCAGGTCCTCGTGCACGGCATCGACGCGGACCTGGTCCGAACGTCTCGCCCAGAGCGATCGCGGGTCCGCTCTGAGCTCGGGATCCCCCCCGACGACGACACCGTGGTCGTCGGCATCGTCGCCAACTTCCGGAAGGAGAAGGGCTACGACACCTGGCTCCGAGCCGTCGAGATCGCCATGTCCGAGGAACCCCGACTGCTCTTCGTCAGCGTCGGGCAAGGCCCGCTCGAGCAGCACACGCGCGCCGCGGTGGCCCGATCCTCGGCCGCCCCGCACATCGTCGTGCTGGGCTACCGGCCCGACGCCATCGCCATCATGGCCGGGTTCGACGTGTTCACCCTCACCTCACGCCACGAAGGGCTGCCCGTCAGCCTCATGGATGCCCTCGCGCTCGGACTCCCGGTCGTGGCCACCGCGGTCGGGGGCATCCCGGAAGCGGTCGACGACGGCGTCGAGGCCATCCTCGTCCCACCGGACGACCCGTCCGCCCTCGCCGCGGCCTACGTCGACCTCGGGCGCGACCCGGGTCGCCGGTCCGCCATGGCCCGAGCCGCCGAGGCGCGATCGGCCGATTTCGACGTGGTGATCACCCAGCGCCGACTCGAAGCCGCCTACCGGTCGACAGCGGACAGAAGGCGGTCGTAGACCGCCAACGTCCGGTCGATCACCGCCTGCTGGTCGAACTCGCTGACGGCCTTGGCTCGTCCCGCCGCGCCCATCCGTGCTCGACGGGCCTCGTCGCCGACGAGCACACCGAGCCCGGATGCCAGCCGATCGTGGTCGCCGAGCGGCACGAGCAGGCCGGTCCGACCGTGATCGACCACCTGACGACAGCCCCGGATGTCAGTGGCCAGCACCGGCAGGCCCATCGCCGCGGCCTCCATCGCCGAGCGGGGGAAGCCTTCTCGGTGTGATGCGAGTGCGTAGATGTCGAAGGCCCGGTAGACGTCGGGCATGTCGTCGCGAGCCCCGACGAAGACCACACCTGCCGCTTCTGCTTCAGCCCGTTCGGGTGCACCCAGACCATCAGCCTTGTCGGGATCTTCCGGTCCGACCACGACGAGGCGGGCCCCCGGATGGTCGACCCGAACCCGGGTGAACGCGGCGATGAGCTCGGGGTAGCCCTTCTCCCGGACGAGGCGCCCGACCGCTCCGATCACGACCTCGTCCGGCCCGATGCCCCACGCTCGACGCAGGCGGTCACGGCCCGATCGTCCGTCGCCCCGGCGCCCACCCCGCACGCCGTCGAAGCGGGCGAGGTCGACGCCGTTGCCGAGCACGGTGATCCGCTGGCGGGGGATCCCCAGATGGAGGAGGACGTCGAGGTCCTCGACGTTCTGCAGCAGCTCCTGATCGGAGCACGCGGCTGCGACACGTTCGAGCCCATACACGACAGCACGCCGAGCAAGGGGGTCGCCGGGCAGCGCGTACAACCCGTGGACGGTGTTGACCACGACGGGAACGCCCGCCGATCGCGCCGCCAGCCGACCGTAGACGCCCGGCTTCGGGTTGTGCGTGTGGACGACGGCGGGCCGCTCACGGACGAAGAGCTCGCGGAGCTCGTACATCGCCTTGACGTCCTCGGCCAGATCCATCGCACGCGTGGCGTGGTGCAACGGCAGGTGCCGGATGCCCCGCGCCTCGAGCCGCTCGACGAACGGCCCGGGCGCCGATGCACCGACCACCTCGAACCCGGCGCGTTGAAACGCTTCGAGCTGTGGTCCGAGCAGCCACTCGAGGCTCATGTCGGTGGTCGTGACGTGGATGAGCCGCGGGCGGGTGCGCTCGGTCCTCGACCCCACCTCGGTCACGAGTCGCTCCCGACGTAGCGGCGACGGTTCACCATCTGGCGGACCTCGTCCTCGAGGCGCATGCCGCCGAGGACCTTGGCGCGGAACCACCGCATGCCGTCGGCGACCTGGATGGGTGAGCGGGCGAGGGCGAACGGGTCGGTGTCGCCGTAGACGTTCGGCCGTGTGCCTGCCAGGGCCGCGGACACGAACCGCTCGCGCACCGCGGCCGCGGCGTCCGCCGACGGGGCGACCGCCTTCGGATAGGCGAAGTGGGCGGGTGACACCTCCAGGTTGTGCTCGATCAGCCCCGTGGACCGGGCGAGCTCGTCGGCGATCTCGGTCGGGTCGAGCCGGTCGAGGAGTCGATGGGTGTGCCCGTGGGAACCGATCGTGACCAGACCCGTCGAGGTGGCCTCGGCCAACGCCGACCACGACAGCACCGTGCCGTCGTCCCAGAAGCTCCTCCCCTCGTCGACCCACGCGGTGGCGACGTAGAGCGTCACCGGGATCCCATGCTCGACGAGGATGGGGAGGGCGATGTCGACGAAGTCGGCCGTGCCGTCATCGAAGGTGATGGCCAACTGACGTCGATGCGCCGACGGGATCGGACCATCCACGAGCGCGGACACGGCTCGGTCGAGGTGCACGACCTCGGCGCGCGCCGCGAGCTCCGCCATCTGGTCGGCGAAGACGACGGGGTCGAGGTTGACCGCCCCCGGTCTCGGACCTCCGACCTGGTGGTACAGCAGCACGACGAGACCGTCGGGGGCGCGATGCAGCCGATCCCCCGCCGCGGCGACCCGCTTGACCGCTCGCGACACGAAGGCCTTCGCACGGGCGTTCACAGGTAGATGCCTCGTACGTCCCACGCCCCGCGCAGGACCCCGACGCGGTTGGCCAGCACCCAGGTCCACCGCCGTCGTCCGGTGCGGTCGCGCAGGCCCGGCAGGTGGACGGCCAGCCAGGCCCACGAGCGCAGCCCTTCGAACCGCGACGGAGCGGGAAGCCCCAGCGCACCCGCTCGTCGGATCAACTCGGGACGACCGCGCCCGTAGAAGACGCCTTGCCTCCAGATCGCCCGGAAGTCCGGGCGGAGCCGGTAGGCCACGAGCGCACCCGACGCGACGACCGGGACGATGCCGCGAGCGCGGGCCCGGAGGCAGAGCTCGATGTCCTCCAACCCGACGAACGACTCGTCGAAGCCGCCGAGCTCGCGGAACAGGGCCATCCGCACCCCGAAGGTCGCGCCGGACGCGAACGGCACCGCACCGAAGCGGGGCAACCCGTCGGTGGTCGACAAGGGCCGTGCCTCCGCCAGCCACTCCGGGTTGAGCGTACGGGTCTCCAGTCGTCCGCTGACCAGCTCGTGACGCACGAGCGCATCTCCCATCGCGCCCACCCAACCCGCCCAGATGAGGTCGTCGCCGTCGCAGAACACCACCGATCGCGCCGACGCCGCCGCGGCACCGACCGCCCGTGCGTGACCAACCCCCCGACCGCCTTGCTCATCGCCGCTCGTGGCGACGACCCGCACACCCCGATCGGCGAACGAGCGGGCCACGGACTCGGTGTCGTCGGAGGAGCCGTCGTCGACGACGACGATCCCCCAGGGTCGTTCCCAGCGCTCGGCGCACAACACGTCGAGCTGGTCCGCCAGCGTGGCCCCCTCGTTGCGACACGGCACGACCACGACCAGGTCGAGCGTCGCCTCGGGGTCGAGCTCAGGGCCACCCCCTGCGGTCCGAGCTCCCGCGCCCGGCCACACGTCGGGGCTCGGCGTGCCCGAGGCGTGGTCCCGGTCGACCTTGGCCGGCTCGACCTTGGCCGGCTCGACCTTGGCCGGCTCGACCTTGGCCGGGTTCGTGATCGGGACGAACGGGCCCGACCCGAGCCGTCCCCGCCAGCCGTCGATCGCGCCGCGGATCCGCGCCCCCGCTCGCCTTCGTCCGTTCGGGCGAACCAGCAGCCGGAGCGAACCGAGCAGCGCCGAGCGCACGATTGTGATGACCGCGGCGACGACCGACACGTCGCGCCGCATCGTCCAAACCAGCGCGCGGAGCTTGTAGTAGTCGCGCCACGGATCCGCCGACGAAGCGGTGTCCGCCACGACGTGGCCGTCCGATCCGAGCACCTCGACGCCCCACCCGTCCCGGGTGAGGCGCAGACCGAGGTCGAGGTCCTCGAAGCCGAAGAACAGGTCGGGCTCGAAGAACCCGACCTGGTCGAGTGCGGCCCACCGGTAGAGCGGAACCCCACCGCTGGCGAGGTAGTCGACAGGCCGGGTGGATCCCCGGGGAGGGTCGACCCGTCGGAGCAGGGCACGCCGGCGGTCGAGCACGGCACCACGCAGCCCGATCGCGGCGAGGTCGGGCCGATCGGCCGAGGCGCCGATGAGCTCGGCGACGACGTCTCCCCCCGAAACCGGATCGTCGTCGTCGAACACCGCCAACCACGTCCCACGGTCGTCCTCCGAGCGCAGGTGCTCGAACCCACGCCACCACGCGTGAGCCGGCCCCCGGTTCTCACCGACCGCGACGTAGTCGATCGGCACCGCCGTGTGGGCACCGAGCGAGCGGACGACCTCCTCCGCGCTGCGTTCGGGGTCGTTGTCGACGACCACCACCCGCCTGGGCATCGGCTCCTGCGTCACGATCGACCTCACGGACGTGCCGAGCGACTCGGGGCGTCGGAAGGTCGCCACCACCGCCGACCAGGTCGTGTCGGAGACCCGAGCTGACTTCGCGCTCACCGACGGGTGAGCCGCTCCCCGCAGCCCAGCGTCTGATCGCCCTCGGCAGCGGTAGTGTCCTGCCCGGTCCATGCCGACCCCATCGGGGTGTGAGACGCGGCGGGGCCACCGAGCAGTGACGAGATCCGGAAGCAGGCCATTGGCGAACAGTCTTGCCCAACCAGTGCGCCAGCTGTGGCGATCGGCCCGGAGGGCTATCACGTCGTTGCGGGGCACCGACCGGTACGTCGCCCCGTGGAGCGCCACCTTCGTCGACGACCTCGCTCTGGGACGTCCCCTGCTCGTCCTCCAACGAGCGCTGCGCCTCGTCGTGTGGCTCCGGACCCGACGTTGGCTCCCCGTCGGTCGGATCCGTCCTGGCGTCACCATCGTCATCGTGAACTGGAACTCGGGGACCATGCTCGTCGACGTCCTCGACGCCATCGACCGCTACACGCCGAAGGGAACCGACGTCGTCGTCATGGACAACGGATCGAGCGATGAGAGCCACGATCTGCTCCGCACCTGGGCCGCCGCCGGTCGGATCCGTGTCGTGTTCCTCCCGGCCAACCTCAACCACGGCCCCGCCATGGACCTCGGGATCGGGCTGGTCCACACCGACACCGTCGTCGCCCTCGACGTCGACGCCTTCCCCGTGCGGGCCGACTGGCTCGCGGCCCTGATCCGCCCGCTCGACGAGGGCGCTCGAGTCGTGGGTGCCCGCTCCGCCCGGGGCTACATCCATCCCTGCTGCCTCGCCATGAGGACCGCCGACTTCTTCGCCGGCCGCCACACCTTCACCGTGCATGCCATCGCTGACGAGTCGCTCCCGGTGCTCGACGACGACTGGCCCGTCGACCTGGACGGGGCGACCATCCGCTGGGACACCGCCGAGAGCATCTCTCGCCGGGAGGGGGAGGCGAACATCGCCGCGCTCCCCCGCACCAGCTACCGGGGTCCGCTCCAGCTCGGTTCCGTCTTCGGCGACGTCGTGTTCCACAACGGCGCGTCCACCCGGGTGCGAGGGGGCGAGACCATCGACGGCCTCACCGCGGCCGATGTCACCGACTCGTGGGACGAGGCGGTGCACCGGTGGGTCCGGTCCCCGCGACCGACGGGACCGCGGTCGACTCCGTGACCGGCACCAGGATCGACCAGGACCCTCGGCCGGGCGACCGACGTCTGGATCTGAGCGTGGTTCTGGCCACCGCCGACGCCAAGACGACGATCGGGGCCCAACTCCTCGCCCTCCGCGAAGAGCGGTGGGACGACGGCGAGTGGGAGGTCGTCATCCTCGACAACGGATCCACCGATGGGACCGCCGCGATCATCGCGGACCTCACGACCGACGACCCCCGGTTCCGGGTCGTGCGAGACGACGGCGGAGCGGGCGTCGCCTACGCCAAGAACCGGGGCGCAGACGCCGCCGCCGGCTCTGCGCTCGCGTTCTGCGACGCCGACGACGTCATCACCCGCGGGTGGGTCGGTGCCATGGGCCGTGCGCTGCGCACGCACCCCTACGTCACCGGACCCCTGCTGGTGGACGAGCTCAACAGCGAGTGGATCCGCGCCCCGCGCACGGCGTCGACGACGACGGACATCTTGACCTTCGACGACATCTTCCCCTTCGCCAGCGGATGCAACCTCGGCGTCGACGGTGCTTTGTTCGACGACATCGGCGGCTTCGACCCGACGGTCCGCCACGGTGAGGACATCGCCTTCGCCGTCGAGGTCTGGCAGCGCGGCATCCCGCTCGAACACGACGAGGGCGCGGCCATCCACTACCGGCTGCGGCCCACCCAACTGGGCTCGTTCCGCCGAGCGATCGACTACGGAGCGACCCGACCCCTCATCGGTGAGCGCCTCCGCCGGGCCGGGCTCCCCGTGCCCGATCGACGGCGCGGCGGGCGCAACTGGCTCTGGCTCGTCCGACACCTCCCGTCCCTGCGAACGCGGGCCGGACGAGCGAGGTGGCTCTGGGTGCTCGGGATGCGGCTCGGCAACGTTCGAGGTGGCCTCGCCGAGCGACGCCTCTACCTCTGACGCACCTTGCTCGGGTTCGACATCAGGCTCGGGTTCGACATCAGGCTCGGGTCCTGAGTCGTCAGCGCCTGGAGCTGGCGGCTCCGGCGGGATCGACGAGTCGGGAGACCGCGTCGACGAACCGGTCGGTGACCAGCGCCGGGTCGAGATCCGACCTCGCCGCATGCCGGCGAGCGAGGCACGCGAGGTGGCCGTCGTCGTCTGCGTCCGCCAAAACCTCGTGCAGGGCCTCGACCCAGTCCTCGACCGACGAACCCGGCTCGATGAGCAGCCCCCCGTCCCCCACCGCCTCGACCAGACCCGGAAACGACGAGGCCAGGACCGGGATGCCGTTGACCTGGGCCTCCGCCACCACGCGGGGACGGTTGTCCACCTGGTGCGGAGCGAACAGCACGCTCGCATCGCGGAACATGAACGAGGAACTGGTGACCTGAGCCCGGAGCTCGACGTTGGGGAGGCGGTCGACCGCCTCCTGGAGCTCACGCCAGGTCGCGTCACCAACGGGCCACGACTCCTGGACGGCGAAGGCGATGTCCGGGCACCGCTCGGCCACCGCCAAGAGGACGGCGAAGCCGTGGCTCGCGGTCGGGTTCACGAACAGCACGACCTCGCGGCTCGACTCCACGTGCGCGTCGGCGAGCTCGACCACCGAAGGGATCACCTCGCATGCGCTCCCCGCGGCGTGCGCACCCGCAGCCAGGGTCTCCGAGTTCGCGAGCAGCAGGTCGGGCGGGGCACCGGTGACGGTCAGGTGACCGAGTGCGACCTCCTCGCGAAGGTGCAGGACCGAAGGGATGCCGCGGGCTCGCAGCTGGGCACGAACCCGGCGCCACGTCACCCGGTCGATCGAGCTCGCCACCACGACATCTGCCGGGTACCACCCGAGGATCGTCCGGAGCGCGTTCTCGGGCATGGCGGTCTCCCACACCGGCACCCCGAACGTCGGGTCGCGCCGGGGGTGGGAACCGAAGACCCGCTGGAGGGCGAGCAACGGGCTGAGCACGAGGGCGAGCACAGCGTCGGGCAGCGGCAACCGACGGATCTTGGTCGTCAGGTTCACCTGGCGCCGATACAGCCGGCGTCGCCGGTCGTCGCGCTCGTGGTCGACGAGGAGCACCACCTCGTGACCCAGACCGATCAGCCGGCTGGCGAGCTGGCGTTGGCTCAGACCCGAGCCACCCGCCGTCGTGCTCGACACGAAGAGGAGGCGCACGGATCCGAGCGTAGGGGAACCCGGCGCGACCGACGGACCGGACCCGTCGAGGGCCACCGGCACGCGCTCACCGGCACGCGCTCACCACTGGGTGCCTTCGCGACGGGACTCGACGACGCCGAGGAACGGCCCGGTCAGCCGCACCTGGGCGCGGGCGTGCGAGTCGCTCACCGCGATGAACCCGTCGATGCTCGACAGCTGCCATCCCTCGGCGAGGCGGACGTCGACATCGAGCTTCGCCGAGACCACCGCGGGATCGGCGGGCACCTCGAGCGTGTACGTCGACCCCGCGGGCACTCGACCCACGAGGGTGAACCGCACCACCGTCTCTTGGCCCGGAGCCATCACGAGGTAGCGGGAGTAGACCGCGTAGCCCAGCTCGCGCTGGAATTCCATGGCCTGGGGAGCTCCATCCACCGACGCCTCCACCATGCGCTGGCGGGTGTAGAAGCTGAGGTTCGCCACGTTGGTCCCGAACGGCAGCCCCTGGTCGTTGTTGCCGATCACGCTCGGCGGCAAGCCCTCGGCCGGCGCATCGTTGCGGAGGGTGATCTCGGCGGTTCCCCGCAACTCGCCGGTGGCGGGATCGACGGTCACCTCGTAGCGGATCGATCTCTGGAGGAAGGTGTCGATCTTGTTGTTGCCCTTGTTCTGCGTCGTGAAGAAGAACGAGTCGTGCGCGGCGGCGGGAACCGCGAACCCGCCCGCACCGAGGCGGCCCAACAACGCCTGGTCGGCCGGATCGAAGCTGTACATCATGAGGCGACGGCCGGCCACCGCCGGGCCGAGCACGTCACCCATCTCGCGCGGTGACGGCAGGGAACCCTCGACGAGTTGCTCGAAGGTGGCCCGACCGGCTTCTTCCAAGAAGTCCTGCCGGGTCTCGTCGTCGGGGAACTGGAGGTACTGATCCCGGGTGAGGAACGCCTCGGCGTTGGCCGAGCTGAGCGGGGTGTCGAGCCCGTCGACCGCCACCGGGCCCGTGAGCGCCATGAGCGCGGCGAGCCCCGCAGGGTCGACGACGATGACGCCGTCGACGGGTGCGCCGCCCGCCTGGGGGTACAGCTCGGCTGCCGCCGTCGCGACGGCCGACATGTCGGGTGAGAGCGTGAGGTCCTGCAGGTACCGGGCCGGCTGATACCGGCCGTAGCGCTCCAGGTACCCCGGCGGACCGGTCAACGTGCGGGCCTCCGCACCGGGAGCCCGCAAGAGCTCGGTGATGGGACCCGACCGCGTCACCTCGACCGACCCGTTCACCGCGGTGAGCTCGGCGTAGGCGCCCACGAAGCCCCCGAGCCCCCGGGACTCGGCCGGCTGGGTGAACAGCACGAGGTAGCGCTGGGGCTCGGCCGCGCCGAGCAACGATGGCAGTCGACCGGCGGCCATCGTCGCCACCTCGGCGTCGCCACGGGCATCGACCACCTCGGAGCGGAGGTCGTCGAGAGCCCGTCGAGCCGGCGGGAGCAACCACCCGTCGTCGAGGTCGTCGAGGGTCTCGTCGGCCTCGACCAGGGCGTCGTGAGCGGCGGCCAGCGGCGCCTGGGCGAGCTCGACCCGAGTGAGGTCGATCCATCCGTCCTCGTAGCGGAACTGCTGCACATCGGCGGCACGGGCGACATCGGCCGCGGACGCCGAGATCTCCCGAGCTTGCGTGGCCGACGAGTCCAGGAGGTCGATGTGCTGGCCGACGATCGGCAACGTCCTCGCCGGAACCATCCACACGCCTCCCAGCCACGCCGTGGCCGTGTCGAGCGATGCCTCGGCGGCGTCGAACGATGCTGCCGCCTCCGCGGTCTCGCCGTCGCCGACCGCGGCGAGGCCGGTGCGGGCCTCGTCGAGTCCCGCGCGGACCGACTGCTGCGCCAGCAGCCCGGCGCCACCGGCGAGCAGCAGCGCGACGCCGAGGTAGATCCCCACGCCGAGGGCGACGCGCCCGACGGTGCGGCGGCGGCGTGTGGGCAGCAGCAGATAGCCCGACACGACCGCGGGTGCCACAGCAATCGCGGCGACCAGGGCGGACCCGCCGTGGAAGCCCAGCTCGGGCAGACGCAGCAGCACCTGCAGCGAGAGCGCGGCGACCGTCGCCCCGATCACGATCCGGCGACGAACCACCGACCCGACCACCGCGAGGACCAGGGAGGCCAGGGCGACGGCGGCCCACAGCCCAGGTGGTCCTGCGATCCCGGCGACGCCGGCGAGGACGATCCACGTCCAGCGCCGGGCCCGGGCGGCCAGGAGCGGCACGGCAGCACCGAACCCGAAGAGCAGGATCAGGTCGGAGGACGCCAGCGCGGTGGGCTCGGCGCCCGACGTCGCCGCGACCAGACCCGACACGATGGCGATGCCGAGCACGGCGCGCCGCTCGACGGCCGTCACCGAGCGGCCCGATCGACGGGCCCGGTCGCCGGCCGGCTCGCGTGCATCGCGCTCGGTGTGCACGGACGGATGTCTTGGAGGGGCAGTCATGGTGGGCTCGTCCGCGGACACGCGCCCGCGATGGGTCCGCCCGCGCGCGGAGCAGAACGTCCCGGCGACCATACTCCCGCGGTCCAGGCCATCCCGGGCACCGGGCCGCCCGGTTGCCGTCGCCTTCGCGCATCCACCACGCACTACGATCGGGCGTCGGCCGCGCCTGCCACCGGGCGCCGATCCGTTCACCTCCGAGCCGCGCGGCTCCGAGGACTCCACCCATGCACGCACCTCGAAGCCTCCTGCCATGAACGTCGTCCAGTACTTCCGCGTCCTGCGGCGCCGGTGGAAGCTGGTCGCGGCCCTCGCCGCGCTGGGCGCCGTGGCCGCGTTCATGCTGGCCCCACGCCCACGATCGCTCTCGACGATCGACGGTCCGTCGTCGTACATCGCGACCCACACCTTGTTCGTCAACCCGGTCGCCAAGGCAGGCGGAGGCCCGGCGGCTCCGGTCAGCCTCGCCCAGACACCGCTGCTCGTCACCGGCGGAGACGTGACCGATCGCGTCGCGGCCGCCACCGGCATCGACCCGAACGAACTGCTCGCCAACGTCGTCACCCGAGCCGATGCGTCCCTCGACACCGTCGACATCACCTACCACGACCCCGACGGCGACAAGGCGGCCCAGGTCGCCGACGAGTTCGCCGTGCAGCTCGCCAACACGCTCAACGACCTCGAGTCGCAACGCACCCAGCAGCAGGTTGCGGTGCTCCAGGAGCAACGCAACCAGATCAAGTTCCTGTACGACACGCTCGAAGGCGACCGAGCAGATCCCCTCGTGCAGAACCAAGCATCGGCCCTTCTCGACCGGCTGACCGAGGTCGAGGACAAGCTCCAGGACGCCAACCAGGTCCCGGGGAGCGACCCGTACCTGCTCACCCTCCGGTCGTCGACGCCCGTACCGGTCACCGATGCCGAGTTCGACGCGCTGGTCGAGGCGAGCAATGACCCTTCCAGCCAACGATCGGCCGGGCTCACCGCACTGCAGGCCCAGTCGAACCTGATCTCGGAGCGGGGCCAGGCCGGGGTCAACCCGTTGCTCGCCGCCACCGGCGGCGCGCTCCTGGGCGCGCTCATCGGCGTCGGCATCGCGTTGGCCATCAACCGCCTCGATCCTCGCCTGTTCACCAAGGAGGACCTCGAGGAGGCCGCTGGCTTCCCGGTCATCGCCGAGGTGCCCTCACTCGCACGCTCGCAACGCCAGGCGAGCGCCGTGGTCAGCCGCGACTCGCCCTACTCGCGATATGCCGAGTCGTTCCGGGCGCTGCGCTCGTCGATCCTGTTCGTCCAGCACACCGGACACAGCCCTGGGGTCGGCCCGATGAAGGTCGACGGAGACCGCACCACCGCGCCGAACAGCGATCCCGATCCTGGCGATCCCGGCGACGATGTCGAGAAGCTGGGCACGACCATCATGGTCACGTCGCCCGGACCAGGTGAGGGAAAGACCACCACCGTCGCCAACCTCGCCGCCGTCATGGCCGAGGACGGCAGCCGCGTCCTCGTCGTCAACTGCGACTTCCGCCGCCCCCGACTGCACCTGTACCTCGATGCCCCCAACGAGACCCGCAAGGTCTCCAACACGAACATCCCCGGCGTGAAGCTCGTCGCCGACGTCGTGTCGGACCACCAGCGATCGTCGCCCGCCGAGGTGCTCGCCGCCCAACGCCATCTGGTCACCACCGCCCGCACGATGTTCGACTACATCCTGCTCGACACCGCACCCGTGCTCACCACGACCGACGCGTCCGAGGTGCTCAGCGTGACCGACATGGTCGTGATGATCTGCCGGGCCGGCAAGACCACCGCCGAGGCCGCAGATCGCGCCGCGGAGCTGCTCGAACGGTTCCAGGCACCGGTCATCGGCGGTGTCCTGGTTGGAGCCGACGACGCCCCCTCATCGCGGTACTACTACTACTACTCCGACGACACGGTGCCCTCGGGGCCGGTCCCATCGCTCGACGCAGACCCGTTCGCGACGATGCGCCAAGCGCCGGCCGACGAGTCGGGCCCGACCGACCAGACCGACGCTCCGTCCGAACCCGGCTCGACCGGCTCGACCGATGGTGGCCAGGTTGCGAGCGACGGTGGCCGGGTCGCGAGCGACGAGCAGCGCGACGACGTCGGCGACGTGGCCGATGCTCCCACCTCCTGATCCGATCCCCGCTCAGCCTCGGCGGGCCCCTGCCCTCGCTCGTCGATCGCCCTCGTCGGGTTCCCGACGCGGCGGGACGACCTTCCGGCTGAGCGGCTGGTCCGCCGCGGCGGCCGTCGCGTTCCTCGTGCTCGCCGTGCTGCTCGGGGTCCGCTACGTCCAGGGCGAGGCCGTCGGCATCGGCCTGCTGGCCATCCCGCTGACCGTCGCCATCGTCACCCCCCTGCTCAAGCGGATCGCACGGCGGACGCCGGGCTTCGACCTGCTCGGCATGTTCTACCTCGGCCTGGCGCTGCGGTTCATCGGCTCGTACGTCCGGTACTCCGACCCTGCCGATTCGCTCCTCTACCACGAGACCGGCGTCGACATCGCCCGCCAGCTCCGCTCGTTCGACTTCGACCTCCAGGTCAGAGGAAGCGTGCCGGGCACCGGCTCGGTCCGCTACTTCTCGGGTTTCGTCTCGGTCTTCACCGGATCCAGCTTCTTCGCCGAGTTCATCGTGTTCACCCTGATCGCGTTCGCGGGCGCCGTGCTCTTCGTACGCGCCCTCGCCATCGCTTTCCCGGAAAGCAAGATCGAGCGCTACGGGGCGCTGGTCATGGTGTGGCCGTCGCTCGCCTTCTGGCCCTCGAGCGTCGGCAAGGAATCGCTCATCACCTTCGGGCTCGGCGTGTGCTCGTACGGCGCGGCCCGACTCTTCACCCACCGCCGTGGGGGGATCACCTTGCTCGTCGTCGGCACCACGGCGGTGCTCCTGATCCGTCCCCACATGGCGCTCATCGTCGTGATCGCCGTGGGTGTGGCCGAGCTGTTCGTCCGGTCCACCTCAGGATCGGTCGTGCTGTCCGCTTCGAAGCTCTTCGCCATCTCGATCCTGCTCGTGGGCGGAGCGATCGCTGCGACCCGCACGGCCGAGTTCCTCGATCTCGACCGCATCTCCGCGGTCGACGCCTCCACCGCGCTCCAAGAGACGCAGGACCAGACCGCCCAAGGTTCCAGCGAGTACCAGGCGATACGGGCCGACACGCCCTGGAAGTACCCCCTGGCGGTGGTGACGGTGCTCGCCCGTCCGTTCCTGATCGAAGCCCGCGGCACCACGCTCATGCTCACCGCCCTCGAGGGGACCGCCCTGCTCGCGTTGCTGGCCGTGTCGTGGCGACGACTCATCCGGCTCCCCCACCTCGCTCTTCGCCAGCCCTACGTGGCGTACGCCGTCAGCTTCGTCCTGGTCTTCTGCTACGCCTTCTCGGTCGTGTCCAACTTCGGGATCTTGGCCCGCCAACGCACCCAGGCCCTTCCACTCCTGTTGGTGCTCGTCTGCCTCCCCCTGCGCGAAGAGGAGACGACCGAGCGCCCGGCGTCCGCCTCGCGTTCGAAGCCGACCTGGCGGTCGAACGTGGTCGGCACGACGCCCGGTTGACCGACCGACCCGCGGATCGCTCCTCAGTTCCCTTGCCTATCATGACGTTTCGTGTAGTTTCTCTCCATGTCGTTCTCGATGTGGTCCACGGATTCGGGCGCTTCCCCTTCGGCGGCGCGACGAGCACCGGCACCCGAAGCACCACCGCCATGCTCGGCGAGGCCAGCTCTCGTCCTCGTGTTGATCGCCACGGCAACCGCGGCGACGTGGTTCGCGGGCCGCCTGATCCCACCGTTGCCCTCCTCGCTGGACGACCTGCCCTCGTGGACGAACGACCACGACGCGGCCCTGGCTGCGATCGCCATGATCCGCCTCCCGGTGCTCGTGGCCCTCGCCTGGCTGTTCGCCACCACCCTCGCCGCGTTCCTCGCCCACGCCGTGGGTTCCGTACGAGGGGTTCGCTGGGCCGAGGCGGTGCTCACCCCCACCCAACGACGACTCCTCGGGGTAGGGGTCACGGTCGGCTTGAGCCTCGCGCAACCGGTGGTGGCGTCCGCGTCCCCCGGGGGCGAGCCGCACACGATCACCATGACGGTCATCGACGAGACCACGACCGTCGTCGGCGAGGCTGGCGCCGAGCCGACCACCACATCGACATCGAGCCCGATCACCACCAACCCGACCACCACATCGCCATCGACCACCACCAACCCGACCACCGCCAACCCGACCACCACTTCGACAGGGACACCGACGCCGACACCCACCGAAGTGACCAGGAGCGAGGTCGATCACACCTCGACCACCGGTCCCGTGCGAACCGACGCGCCGCCCCCGTCCCATGGGCCCGACCCACGGAACGACCCGGCACCACCGTCGGAGTCCCCATCACCCGTCGGCGAGGATGCCCGGCCAACAGATCAGCGCCCGCCCGGGTCCCGCCGCACGGTCGAGGTGATGACCGTGGTCGCCGAGGTCGCCGAGGTCGCCGCCACGTCGGCGGCACTCGACACGAAGACCGCACATGACCAACCGCGAAGCCAGACGTGGACGATCCGGCCGGGAGACCACCTCTGGCGCGTCGCCGAGGAGACGTTGCGGGCCGAAGGCATCGACCCATCGGAGGCCACCACGACGGCGTACGTCCAGGCGTTGATCGAGACGAACCGCGACGTGTTCGTCCTTGCCGCAGAGCCAGACCTCGTCTACCCGGGACAGGTCTTCGCCCTGCCCGCGCTCCCCCACCCCTGAGCGCCTCCGATGGCGCCCTGGCCGCTCAGCGCAGGCGCACCGCCACCTCGTTGGCCAGCAACCGCCCCGCGGCCGTGAGCACGACGCGGTCTCCCTCGTGGACCACGAGGTCGCCGAGCAGGGCGAGGTCCGCGACCGCGACCGCCTCGACCGGTACGCCCGCCCGGGTGCGCAGCGCGAGCTGCAGGCCTTCGATCCGCCGCTCGTCCGCGTCGAGGGTCTCCGACGCGGTCTCGACCGAGCGCCCGGAACCGACGTGGTCGATGTACCGCTCTGGTGTGCGGACGTTCCAGAACCGCCGTCGGTCCCGATGGGAATGAGCCGCGCAGCCGAAGCCCTGGTAGTCACCTTGGGACCAGTACAAGAGGTTGTGCCGACACGAGTGCCCCGGCCGCGCCCAGTTCGAGATCTCGTACCAGTCGAGTCCGTGCTGACCGAGCACGTCAGTCGCCAGAAGGTACTTGTCGGCCTGGTCGTCGTCGTCGGGGCGGCGGGCCGGATCAGCGGCGAGTGGTGTGCCGGCCTCGACGGTGAGCGCGTAGGCCGAGACGTGCGGAGGCTCGAGCGCTCCCACGCGATCCAAGGTGGTCTGCCAATCCTCGATCGTCTCGCCCACCGCTCCGTAGATCAGATCGAGGTTGAAAGTTGAGATCCCGGCCTGTCGGATGTAGCTCACCGCCCGCTCCACCGATGCCGGGTCGTGGGTGCGGCCGAGCGCCTCGAGGACGTGGGGCACCATCGACTGGACGCCGAGCGAGATCCGGTCGACGCCGACCTCCTGGTAGGCGGCCAGCAGCTCGGGGGTGACCGTGTCGGGGTTGCACTCCACGGTCATCTCGACGCCCGGTGCCGTGGGGATCCTCGCGAGCACCGAGGCCAGGTCAGCTCCGGGCAGCAGCGACGGCGTCCCGCCGCCGACGAACACCGACGTGGCGTTCGGCATGCCGTCGGCCACGGCACGGTCGATGTCGTCGATCAGCGCGCCGACATACGCGTCTTGCAGGTGGTGGCGATCGGTCCAGGTCGCGAACGCGCAGTAGTCGCAGCGCCGGGCGCAGAACGGGATGTGGACGTAGACACCGAAGTCCGAGGTGGTTGCTCTCGCGCTCGTGGTGGTGGTCATGACCAGGTCACGACCTCACCACAGCACAGCTCAAGACGTGCGGGCGAGTCCGAGGTCGTGGAGCTTGCCCGGGGCGCCGTCGACGTTGACGCCGAGCAGGCAGGCGATGGCCCGAAGATCGTCACGTCGGATGGTGAGGACGCGGCCGTTGAAGTCCTGGCGCTGCACCTGGATCATCGAGAGGTAGCGGGTGAGCATGTCGCCCTCGGGACCGGTCATGGCCTCGAGCTTGTGGAGGTCGATGGTGACCGACGCGTCGCCGGGCGGCGAGCTGACGCGACTGTCGTCGAAGCCGGGTCCCTCGTCACCGGGGAGCAGCTGGTCGACGGGCACGTTGTAGAACCGGGCCAGGCGCTGGAGTCGGGGGACCGAGATGGCCCGCTCACCCCGCTCGTAGGCGCCGAGGACCGAAGCCTTGAACTCCTGGTCCGAGACCATCTCGACCTCTTGCAGCGACAGCCGCTTCTGGCGCCGGATGGAGCGCAAGCGGTCGCCCACCTTGCGGCTGTAGCTGGCCGGGACCTCGCCGTTCTCCACGGTCATCGCTTCCTCCATGACGGGCCTCGGCCCTCAGATCATCGAGCCGACTCACCGAGCCGCCCCTGTCCCACTGGAACACAGCCCGAAGGCATCACCGCGCCGAGGTCAACCCGCAGGCGGGCCTGACGGACACCCAGAAGACCACCAACGGTGGTTGCCGAGTGGACCGACCCTACTCTGCGTCACCAAGAGCGACAACCGCCTCGGTCCACCCGGCACTCAGGGGGACACGGCCAGACCCGAGCGCAGCATCGTCAGCGCCGCGGCCGCCACGATCGCTGCCGTCTCGGCCCTCAACACGTTCGGTCCCAACCCGACGGACCCGACTCCTGTCAGCCGAGATCGCTCGGCGTCGCTCCAGCCCCCCTCGGGTCCGATCAGCACGGTCGGCCGTTCCAGCGAAGGGGCGTCGCCTGTCCGATCGGCGAGGACCGCCCCCGGAAGATCCACGACCTCGGCGAAGCCCAGCGGACCGCCGATCACGGGCAGGTCGCTGCGGCGCGACTGCATGCAGGCCTCGCGGGCCACACGGCCGAGGCGCTCCAGGTTCCGCTCCGCCTTGTCGCGGTCCCACCGGGTGACCGAGCGCTCCGCCACGAACACGACGATCCGGTCGACGCCCAGCTCGGTGAGCTTCTGCACGACCAGCTCGGGCTTCACCCCCTTGACCAGGGCGAAGGCGACCGTGATGGCAGGCAGCGACGGGGTCGCCGTGACGATCCCCCCCGTAGCTTCGGGGCGGACGCCGAACGCCGCGGGCCTCCACCGCCCGGCACCGTCGGAGATGGTGACGGTCTCGCCGTCGCGCACCCGCAGGACCTTCGCCAGGTGGTGGTGGTCGCCGGGCTCGAGCTCGGGATCGTCGAGCGACGACACGAAGACCAGGGGCGGCTTGGCCGGCGGCACGAGGGGCGGCCGGCCCGGCGGGATCGGACCGACCACGTCGCGCTACTTGAAGGCCGAGCGGATCTTGGCGAAGAACCCGTCGTCGGCCGGCGCGACCTGTTCACCGCGGAGCAGCGCGAGCTGGCGGAGCAGCTCCTCCTCCTCGTCCGAGCCCGGCACCGGCGTGTCCACGACGACCCGCACGAGCAGGTCGCCGCGCCCTCGACCCTCGAGGTGCGGGACACCTCGAGCGCGCAGGCGGAACACGCGGTCGGTCTGCGTGCCCTTCGGGACCACCAGGTCCTCTGAGCCGTCGAGGGTCTCGAACTCGAGGTGGGCGCCGAGCGCGGCCTGGGTGATGGGGAGCACCAGGGTGGAGACGAGGTCGAACCCCTGGCGCTCGAACCGCTCGTGGCCCCGCACCCGGAGGTGCACGTAGAGGTCGCCGGCCTGACCGCCTCGGGGCCCGACCGCGCCGCGGCCGCTGAGCCGCAGCGTCGTCCCGTTGTCGATGCCCGCGGGCACCTCGACGGTGATCGACCGCTCCTCGATCACCCGGCCGTCGCCGTTGCAGGCGACGCAGGGGTTCGGGATGACGGTGCCGAGCCCGCCGCATCGGGGGCACTGCCCGGCGGTGACCATCTGACCGAGGATCGACTGGCGCACCTGACGAACCTGACCCATGCCCTGGCAGTCGGCGCAGGTCTCGGCATGGGTGCCCGCCGTCGCCCCCGTGGCCTCGCACGGCTCGCAGTAGCTGGCGGTGCGGACGGTGAAGGTCGACTCGGCGCCGAAGACGGCCTGCTCGAAGTCGAGCTCGACCGTCGCTTCGATGTCGACGCCGCGGGGCGGGCCCGCAGGTCGGCGCTGGCCGCCACCGAACGGCGAGCCGCCGCCGCCCCCGTTGAAGAACATGTCGAAGATGTCGCCGAGACCGCCCGATCCGGCGCCGCCGAACGAGGGGCCATCGGCTCCGAACTGGTCGTACTGGGCGCGGCGCTGAGGATCGCTCAGCGTCTCGTAGGCCAGCGCGGCCTCCTTGAACCGCGCCTCGGCGGTGGGGTCCGGGTTCGTGTCCGGATGCAGCTCGCGGGCGCGTTGGCGGTAGGCCCGCTTGATCTCGTCGGCTGATGCGTCCGATGAGACGCCCAGGGTTGCGTAGTAGTCGTCGGCCATCAGTTCAGCTCTCCGCCGCTCGGGCGGGTGCCCTCGCTCAGTCGGTTGCCGAGGCGCTTGCTGACGACCGCGACGGCCGCGAGGGCCTGGGGGTAGTTCATGCGGGTCGGGCCGAGCAGCCCGATGGAGCCTGCCGGCTCGCCGTCGACGTCGTAGGGCGCCACGACCACGGAGCACTCGGTGAGCGGCTCCATGCCCGTCTCGGTGCCGATGGCGACGCTGAGCCCGCGGTCGACGACGTCTCGCATCAGCGTGACCACCACGAGCTGCTGCTCCAGGATCCGCAGCACCTCGCGCACCGTGCCGACCGCGTCGAAGGCCGCCGCGGTGTTCGACGCGCCGCCGATGTAGACCCCTGGCTCGTCGACATCGGTCGAGATGACCCCCAGTGCGGCCGCGATCACGTCGTCGACCTCGAGGTCGCCGGTGGCCGGCGGCAGGAGGTCGGTGGTGGGATGGGCCACCGAACGGCCGAGCAGCAGGCCGACGAGGTGGCCGCCCGCGATGGCGAGCTTGGAGTCGTCGACGTCGGCGGCGATCTCCACCGTGTGCTTGTCGACGGCTCCGTTGGACAGCACTACGACCAGCAGGGCGAGAGGACCGTTCAGACGGACGAGCTGCACCGACCGGATCGTGGCCACCTCGTGGGGCGGAGCGACCACGACCGACGTGTAGCTGGTGAGGCTGGAGAGGAGCTGGCTGGTCGACCGCAGCATCTGCTCGATCTCGCCGTGGGCCTCGTCGAAGAACGTGCGCACCTGCTTGGCCTGACCGTCGCCCAGCTGGCCCGATCCGCTCATGCCGTCCACGAAGAAGCGGTACCCCTTCTCGGTGGGGATGCGACCCGCGCTCGTATGCGGTTGGTAGAGGAATCCGTCCTGTTCGAGCGTGGCCATGTCGTTGCGGACCGTGGCCGGCGACACGTGGACCGACGCGGCCTTGGCTACGTGGCCGGACCCGACGGGCAGGGCGGTCTCGATGTACTCCTCGACGACGGCGCGCAGGATCTGCGCCTTGCGCTCGTCGAGCTCGCTTGTGGGGTCTTCGGGCATGGTTGGTCCTGGGTGGGTCCGAGCCTGGTCGGTGGCGGGCGACCGACGCAGGCGGACTCAGGCTGGCAGTCGATGATACCGACTGCCAATCGCTGTCCGGCTCACCCGCAGGTGCAGGATCAGTCGTCGAGCTTGAGGGCGGCCACGAAGGCCTCCTGGGGAACCTCGACCCGGCCGATGTTCTTCATCTTCTTCTTGCCCTCCTTCTGCTTCTCGAGCAGCTTGCGCTTGCGGGTGATGTCGCCGCCGTAGCACTTGGCGAGGACGTCCTTGCGCTTGGCCTTGACGGTCTGGCGGGCGATGATCTTGCCGCCGACCGCGGCCTGGATGGGCACGTCGAACATCTGACGCGGGATGAGCTCCTTGAGCTTCTCGGTCATGCGGCGCCCGTAGTCGAACGCCTTGTCGGTGTGCACGATCGAGCTGAACGCGTCGACGGGCTGCGCGTTGAGCAGGATGTCGACCTTGACCAGCTTGGTCTTCTCGTAGCCGTCGGGCTCGTAGTCGAGGCTGGCGTAGCCCTGCGTGCGGCTCTTCATCTGGTCGAAGAAGTCGGTGACGACCTCGCCCAGCGGGATGCGGTACTGCAGCTCGACGCGCTCGGGCGACAGGTACTCGAGCTTGGTCATCTCGCCCCGCCGGTGCTGGCACAGCTCCATGAGCGTGCCCGTGTAGTCGGTGGGCGTCAGGATCGTGATCTTGAGGAACGGCTCCTCGATGTGATCGATCTCCTGGGTGGCGGGCAGCTCGCTCGGGTTGTCGATGGTGATCAGGTCACCCGCGGTGGTGAACACCTGGTACTCGACCGAGGGGGCCGTGGCGATGAGGCTGAGGTTGAACTCGCGTTCGAGCCGTTCACGGATGATCTCCATGTGGAGCAGCCCGAGGAAGCCGCACCGGAACCCGAAGCCCAGGGCGCCGGAGCTCTCGGGCTCGAACGTGAAGCTGGAGTCGTTGAGGCCGAGCCGTTCGAGGGACTCGCGCAGGGTGGTGAACTCGTCGGCGTCGATGGGGTACATGCCGCAGAACACCATCGGCTTGGGTTCGAGGTAGCCGGGCAGCGCAGGCGCGGGACGAGCCGCGTCGGTGACGGTCTCGCCGGAACGGGCCTCGCCGACGTCCTTGATGCCGGCGATGAGGTAGCCGACCTCGCCGGCGCTGAGGTCCTCCACCGGGGTGGGCTCGGGGTTGCGGGTGCCGATCTCGTCGGCCGAGTGCGTATCGCCGGCCTGCACGAACTGGAGCTTGGTGCCCGAGTGCAGCGTGCCGTTCATGATGCGGATCGAGCTGACCACGCCGCGGTAGGTGTCGAAGTGGCTGTCGAAGATGAGCGCCTGGAGGGGGGCATCGGGATCGCCTTCGGGCGGCGGGATCCGCTCGACGACCGCGTCGAGCAGCTCGGTCACGCCTTCACCGGTCTTGGCGCTGATGTGCAGGATCTCCGATGCGGGGATGCCGAGCACGCTCTCGATCTCGGCACCGATCCGCTCGGGGTCGGCCGCGGGGAGATCGATCTTGTTGAGGGCCACGACCATCTCGAGGTCGTTCTCCAACGCCAGGTAGCAGTTGGCCAGCGTCTGGGCCTCGATGCCCTGCGACGCGTCGACGAGCAGGATGGCCCCTTCGC
>CAZALT010000020.1:0-31419 GCA_964485515.1 uncultured Rhabdothermincola sp.
CGAGGTCGGCGGTGTCGAAGCCGAGGCGGCCCTTGTTGGCCACGATCCACGGGTGGGCCCGCAGCTCGGCTTCGAGGTCGACCGGCTCGACGTCGAGCAGCTCCTCGACGGGACGGCCGGCGGCCAGCTGTTGGCAGTCCGCCACCAGCGTGTTGGTGATCTCGATGACCGCGTTGGCCAGCGTGGAGGGGTCCATGCCGAGGCCGGGTCCGACCTCGGCCAACAGGTCGGGGACGTCGGGGAGCGAGGGCTCGTCGATCGACGTGAGCGATGCAGGGTCGACGCGGTGATGGCCGAGGATGCGAGCTCGCGCCGTGAAGGTGACCGAGTGGTCGCCGAGGGTCAGGCGGTAGAGGCTCGGAGCCGCCGATGCCGGATCGATCAGCAGCTCGGGGGAGAGCACGTCCTCGAACCACAGCTCGGTGATGACCTTGGCCAGCAGCTCGCGGTTGGCCCGTTCCCAGGTCGCCTGGCTCAGGGCAGGGGTCGCCTGGCTCAGGGCAGGGGTCGCCTGGCTCACCGCAGGGGTCGCCTGGATCACCGCAGGGGTCGCCTGGCTCACCGGTGGGCCACTCGTCTGGTCGCCGTGCGGGGCGTCGCTCACGCCGGTTCCTTCGTGGTCGGGACGCCGAAGGTCTGGAAGACGTTTCGGTCGTGCACGGGGTAGGCCTCGCGTCCGGTGATGGCGTTGAGGATCACCGAGCTGCGGTGGGCGCCGAGCCCGAGGTCGGGCGCGCCCACGCCGTGGCTGTGCAGCTCGGCGTTCTGCACGAACAACGTGGACGGAGATCCGTCGCGGAGTCGGACGCGGTAGTCGCGCTCGATGACCGGTCGCCCCGCCTGGTCGAGCGCCAGGATCGACACGTCGTCGATGGGCAGCGGGGACGGCTCGTAGCCGGTTCCGAGGACGATGGCGTCGGTGCCCCGCTCGAAGGTGGAGCCGTCGTGGAGGTGGCGGTAGGTCACCCGGTACCTGGTGGCGCCCTCACCCTGGCCGTCGCCTTGGTCGTTGAGGTCGAGGCCGATGAGCTCGCACGCCGCGGCGTAGGTGACCGGCAGGTCGTCGCCGTCGATCGACCGCTCGTAGAGCTCGTCGTAGATGGCGGCCGAGGTCGCGGTGCTGATGCCCTTGTAGAGCAGGTCCTGGCGCGACCGCAGGTCGTCGCGGGTCTCCTCGGCGAGACCGTGGAAGTGAGCGGTGTACTCCGGGGTGAAGTGCTCGAGCCCGAGCTTGGAGTACTCCATCGGGAAGAACCCGTCGTCGCAGGTGAACCAGTCGAGGGGATCGGTGTCGCCCCGCGAGCGCAGCAGCTCGAGCATGGCTTCGGCCGCGCTCTGGCCGGCGCCGATGACGGTGACGTGACCGGCGTCGACGAGGGCGTCGCGGTGCGGGAGGAACCCGGCTGTGTGGGTGACGTGGTGGCCGAGGTGCTCGACGACGAAGTCGGGCACGCGGGGCCGGGTGCCTACGCCGAGCACGACGTGGTCGGCGGTGTGGCGTTCGATCCCCTGGGGGGTGTGGACCTCGACGATCCAGCGCTGCTCGTCGCCCGTTGCCCGGGGACTGGCATCGGGCCGGATCGATGTGACCCGACTGGCGAAACGGCAGGAGTCGAGCTGGTCGGCGACCCACCGGCAGTACGCATCGAACTCGCGGCGGGGGATCAAGAAGTCCTCGTGGAAGTAGAAGCGCAGCAGCCGACCCCGGGTGTGGAGGTAGTTGAGGAGGCTGTAGGGGTTGGTCGGGTCGGCCAGCGTGACCAGGTCGGCGAGGAACGGGACCTGGAGGGTGGTGCCGTCGAGCAGCAGGCCCGGGTGCCATGAGAACTCGGTGCGCTGATCGAAGAACACGGCGTCGACGTCGTCGAGCGGCGCGCTCAGCGCGGCGAGCCCGAGGTTGAACGGTCCGAGACCGACGCCGACCAGGTCGTGGTGGGGTACGTCGTGATGAGACACGTCGTGATGAGACAGATCGTCGTGGTGCAGATCAGGCACGACTGCCCTCCCGGTTCATGGCGTCGGGGTCAGCGTCGGGGTCGGGGCACACGAGGAGCGCGGCCCGCTTGTCGGGGAGGTCGACCTCGGCGGTGACCTCGTGGCCCAACGCCTCGCAGAAGCGGATCATGCGGGTGTTGCGTGCGTCGGGCTCGCAGAGCACGCGGCCCGTTCCGGGCTCGTCGAACAGCTGGCGGATGACGGTGCGGGCCAGTCGGCGAGGAGCGCCGGTGCCGAGCGCGTCGGTGGGTCCGATCAGGATGTGCCAGCCGCGGTCGCCGGGAAGGACCTCGACGGCGTGATCTCTCAGGTGTCCGGCGAGCGGATCGTGCGCCACCTCGTAGGTCTCGATGTAGCCGATCGGTCGTCTGTCGACCCAGCCGATCCACGCGTCGCCGTGGTCCGAGCCGACCTGCTTGCGGAGGTACCCGGCCAGGCACTCGCGGTCCCACGCCATGTCCCAGAACTCGACGACATGGGGTTCGTGCATCCACTCGTGGACCAGGTCGAGGTCGCGCTCGACGTCGAGGGGGACGAGATGCACGGACGGGTCGAGGCCGACCTTGCCCGTGGCGAGCGGGTTCGGCATCGTCACGTACACCGACTGTGTGGCGATGTCGCCGATCAGCTCGTCCATGTTTCGAGCCCGGGTGGAGAGGTTCCCCTTGCACGGCAGGCGCTCCGGATCGAGGACCTGGTCGAGCAGCGACGCGGGGTAGCGGTGTCGCCCGTGGCGCAGCGCGTCGAGTCGCCGGCGCAGGATGCGCAGCAGCTGCTGCTCGTCGGCGACGCCCGCGGTGCCGAGGGCGTTGATCACGCCGAAGGTGAGGTTGATGAACAGGTAGTAGGTGAGCCGCTCGTCGGCGAGCGCCTCGGGGAAGATCGACTCGGACCGCTCGCCCAGGCCGGCGATCACGGCGGTGAGGTCGCCATGGGCGGCTTCGCGGTGGAAGAAGCCCTGGCTGTCGCGGGCGACGCAGCGCACGGGCCAGCCATCGACGAGCTCGACGACGGTGTTCTGCTGGTGGGGCTCGTAGGTGAGGCCCAGGTCGAGGTAGAGGCGCACCATCGACAGCGTGGCGACCTCGAGGAACTGGTCGAACCAGGCGACGGCGACATCGGCAGGTCGGCGGCCTTCGCGGTGAGCGATGGCATGGACGATGCTGCCGAGCCGGTTGGGTGCCGTGGGGTCACCGTCCATCGAGCCGGTCGGGTGGTCCTGGCACAGTGTGGTGACCGACGTGACGTCGGTGCGGTTGTCGAGGGGCCAACGGTTCGTCCGGAGCAGTACGGAGAAGCCGTCGACGACCTTGCCGTCCCACTCGACGGTGACCGCGGCGGGATCGTGGAGCATCGTGAAGGCGGGCGTGAGCTGTGCGACCGCGTCGCCGAGCGAGGTCTGGGCGAGCCGGGCCGCTTCGACGGCGCGGTCGAGCTCCTTGGGCAGCGTCACCCGCATGCTGTTGGTGACCCGGACGTGCAGCGAGAACTTCAGCATCCACGGCCAGTTCGGGGCGTAGACCGAGCGGACCGAGGTGGTGGGCGTGAAGGGGCTGCCCAGCGGACCGACCCGGGTGATGAGCTCCGAGTCGAACAGCTCGGCGAGTGTCGGGTCCTCGACCAGGTGGTCGGCCTCCCAGGGGTGGGCGGGGAGCAGCGCGAACCTGGCCGGGTCGACGACGGCCGCGTCGATCGCACCGGGATCGGTGGCCGGGTCGGCGCCGAGCGCGTCGAGGAGCAGCGTGGTGGCGGGCGTGTCGGTCGCGCTCTGCTCGCGGATGAGTGTCCGGTCGATGCGGAACCACTCGAGCGGGAAGCGGCCCCGGAGCTCGGGGCTGAAGCGGCACCGCTCGTCGGCGCTCATCTCGCAGCGGCTCTTGGCCGTCGGGTGCAATTGGTGGCCGATGAGCAGGGCCTGCTCGGACTGGATGAACGTGAGCGGCGCCGCGCTCCACAGGTGGTCGATCTCGCCGGCGCGTTCGGTGAGGTAGCGCTCGACGTTGTCGACGCTGTCGGCGATCCGTTCGACCAGCGACGGGTCGGTGCCGCCAAGGGCATCGGTGAGTAGCGCCACGAGCGTGGTGAGATCGACCGGCTGGCCGAGGGGTTCGTCCCCGGGTGGCAGGGCGAGCGGGCCACCTCGCTCGACGAGCAGCGGGGGCAACGCGTACTGGTGGCGGGCGGTGGCCGACAGGTAGGTGATGGGGGTGACGAGGTCGCGTCCGTCGAGCGCCAGGGTGATGCGGAGGACGGTTCGTCCATCGGCCAGGTCCTCGACGGACCAGTGCTCGGTCTCGCGCAGGAAGCAGTTGAGCAGCGTGCACATCTCGATGCGCTCGGCATCGCGACGACGTCCGGGCCCCGAGTTGTCAGAGGTGCCAGAGGCGTCGGAGGTCTCCGAGCGGCCCGAATCGACGTCGACCTGGGTCATGGCGAGACCTCCGCGGACAGCTCGCGGCCTTCGGCGACCACGAGGTCGAGGAGCTGCACGACATCGGCGACCGTGCGGTTCGGGTCGATGCAGGTGATCTTGAGCCAGGTGCGTCCGTCGAGCAGGGTGCGCCCGACCGTGGCGCGACCCGACCCGAACAGCCGCCGTTGGATGTCGGTGTTGAGGGCGTCGAGGTCGACGTTGGGGTCATCGGCCACGAAGCGGAACACGCACGTGACGGACTGGGGGGCGGCGGCGAGGGCCAGGTTCGGCGTGGCCGCCACGAGACGTCCGACTTCGGTGGCCAGGTCGACGACGTGGTCGACCATGGCGCCGAGAGCGAGACGGCCCTCCGCCCGGAGCGACACGAGCACCTTGAGCGCGTCGAAGCGCCGTGACGTGTCGAGCGACCGGCCCACGAGGTTGAGCACGCCCAGCGCCTCGTCGTCGGCCCGGTTGAGGTACGGGTGGTTGGTGCGCACGAGGTCGAACGACGCCGCGTCGCCGACAAGCAGCGCGCTGGCGGCGAGGGGCTGCCACCACAGCTTGTGGTAGTCGGCGGTGACGGAGTCGGCGAGCTCGATGCCGGCGAGGCGGGGGCGGAGCCGGTCGGAGAGCGCGAAGCCGGACCCGACCGCGGCGTCGACGTGGAACCACAGCCCGTGCGCCGTGGCCCGTCGGGCCAGGTCGTCGAGGGGGTCGATCGAACCGAGGTCGGTGGTGCCGGCGGTGCCGACGAGGGCGAAGGGGCGGAGGTCCTGGTGCGTGAGCTCGGCCAGTTGGCGGTCGAGGTCGTCGAGATCCATGCGGCCGTCGAGATCGGAGGCGATGGCGATGACGCTGCGGTGTCCGAGGCCCAGGAGCGCGGCGGCCTGCTGCACGCTGAAGTGGGCGTGGTTCGAGGAGAGGATGCGCCACCGGTCGGCACCGGGTGGCAACCCGTGGCGGGACACGTCGTGTCCGTTGCGCTGAGCGAAGCGGGCTCGGGCGAGGGTGAGGCCGAGCAGGTTGGACGCGGTTCCGCCTGCGGTCAGCACCCCGGAGCGTGCAGTGCCGAGGCCGAGGAGCTGGCCGGTCCACCGCACGAGGTGGTCCTCCACGAGGGTGCCCGCAGGGGACTGGTCGAAGGAGTCGAGCGACTGGTTGAGCGTGGCGATGACGAGCTCGGTGGCCGCCGCCGACAGCAGGCTCGGGCAGTGGAGGTGTGCGGCGGTGGTGGGCGCGTCGGTCCAGATGCTGTTGGCGATCACCGTGGGTGCCAGGTCACCGATCGCGTCCGCCAGGCCCAGGCCCTCGTCGGGACACGGGTCGATCTGGGCGATGGTCGAGGCAAGCGACACCGGGTCGGTGCCGGTCCACGATCCGTGTGCGTCTGGTCGGGTCTCGCTGAGCGCGTCGAGCACGACGGTCACGGCCGTGCGCAGAGCGGCCTGGCCATCGGGGGTGAGCGAGGCGAAGGTTGGGGTCACGGCGTGCGGGACCCCGTGCCCGAGCCCTCGACCGCGGTGACGGCGTCGGCGAAGACCTCGCCGATCTGGTCGATCTCAGCGGCGGTGATGATCAACGGCGGCAGGAACCGCACGACCGAGCCGTCCCGACCGCCGCACTCGACGATCACCCCGCGGTCGAGCATGGCGGTCTGGACCGCCGCGGCCCGGGGCTCGTCGGGCTCGCCGTCGTCGCCGGTGATCTCGGCGCCGACCATCAGGCCTCGACCCCGTACGGCGCCGACCAGCGCGCTGGTGGCCGCCGCTGCGCCGAGGTTGCCGAGGAGGCGTTCGCCCATGCGCGCCGCGTGCTCATCGAGGTGCTCGGCCGCGACCTCGCGGATCGTGGCGCTGCCGGCGGCCATCGCCAGCTGGTTGCCGCGGAAGGTCCCGGCGTGCATGCCGGGCTCCCAGCTGTCGAGCTCCTCGCGGTACACGATGACGGCGAGCGGGAGTCCGCCGCCGATCGCCTTCGACAGCACCAGCACGTCGGGTTCGATGTCGAGGTGGTCGCTGCCCCACAGGCGCCCGGTGCGGCCGAGTCCGGTCTGCACCTCGTCGGCGATGAGCGCGAGGCCGTGGCGGGCGGTGCTCCGCCGCAGCTCGGCTGCGAATGCCGATGGCATGGGGTTGATGCCGCCCTCGCCTTGGACGGGCTCGAAGATCGCCGACGCGGGGGTGGGTGTGCCGCTGTGGTCGTCGGCGAGGGTCCATTCGAGCAGCCCGGCGCAGCGGGCGACGTCGTCGTCGGCGTCGTCGCCCAGCACGGGCCGGTGCGCATCGGGGAAGGGGAGGAACGTCACGCCGGGCACGAGCGTGCCGAGGTGCTCCTTGGCCGATCGGGCTCCGGTGACCGACAGCGCCCCGCTGGTCATGCCGTGGTACGACCCGCCGAACGCGATGGTGCCCGTTCGCCCCGTCGCGTGGCGGACGAGCTTGAGGGCCGCCTCGACCGCGTCGGCGCCGGTGGGTCCGCAGAACTGGATGCGCCCGTCGCGGAGGTGATCGGGGAGCACCTCGAAGAGGTCGTCGACGAACCGGTCCTTGATCGGGGTCGGCAGGTCGAGCGTCGTCCAGGCCGCCTCGGAGCGCAGCGTCTCCTCCACGGCTCCGACCACCGCGGGGTGGTTGTGGCCCAGGGCGAGGGCTCCGGCCCCGGCCAGGGCATCGAGGTAGTGGCGTCCGTCGGCGTCGACGACCGTGGTGCCGCGGGCCCTCGCCACGGCGATCGGGATTCGACGCGGGTAGGTGCGAGCGTTCGACTCACGTGCCCGCTGGCGGTCCAGGAGGCTCGCGTTGTCGCTGAGGGCAATCCGGCTGGTGGACGGCCGGGCGAGGGACGGCATGGGTCGTGGGGGCCTCTGGTTCGGGCGGTCGTGACGAGCAGCACCTTCCAGCGGAAGGTTGCCACAGACTAGGTGTTAGGAGATCCTTACAGCTAGTCTCAGTCCTGCTTCTTATCCTGCTTCATGCCGCCCGGGCAATCGCCCCCGGGCCATCGACTGCTCGCCCCTCGACTCGAGCTCACCGTGACCGACACGACCCAGCCTGAACGCCCTGACTCGCCCGATGCCGCCGCACGGCCGGTCCCCGCCGCGTTGATCGACCACCTCAGGGCCGGGGAGGGGACGGCCGCGGTCACCTTCGCCGGTCAGGGACGCGCCGCGCTCGACGACCTCGTGGCCCTCGTGCGGGACAACCCGGACCGACGGGGACTCGTCGAGCGGGGATCACAGGTGCTGGACGTCTTCGCGACGAGTCCGGCCGCCGCCGGGCACCACCGCGGCGGGTTCGACGTCGCCACGTGGGTTGACTTCCCCGACGCCGCGCCCCGAGCCGACCACCTGTGGTCTGCCGCCGTCTCGTACCCCTTGAACCTCCTCACCCAGGCTGTCGTGTGGGACACGCTCGTCGCCGACGGCATCGGGGCAGCCTTCGACGCCGGTGCGATCGTCGGGCTCACCGGCCACTCGCAGGGCCTGCTGGCCGCGGCCCTGGTGGCAGGCGACCCCGCGGCGCCGATCGACGACGACCGCCTCGAACGCGGCCTCCTGCTCGCCGCGTCCATGGGTGTCGCTCTGTCGGGCGGTCGGCATCGGTCGGTGACGTCCGGCGGAACCACCGTCACCCCGATGGCTGCGCTCCGGGGTGTCACCTTCGAGGCCCTCGACGGGGTGCTCGCCGAGCTCAACTCGTCGGTCGACGCGGCTGATCAGGTCCAGATCGCGTTGCGCAACGGCGGTGGTCAGCTGGTGGTCGCCGGCCCGCCGCGCTCGCTCATGCGCCTCCGGGCTCGCCTGGCCTCGGCGGTCGGCAGCTTCGACCCGTCGACGTCGTGGGAGCAGCTTCCGGTCGAGGTGCCCTTCCACACCTCTGCGCTCGGTCCTGCGATGGAGCGGTTCCTCGCCTCCACTGACGTCGATGGCCTGCTCGGCGACCTTGCCGCATCCTCGGTTCCGGTCCTGTCGCCGGTCGACGGAACCGACCTGCGGGCCGCCCCCGACCTCGCCCGGGCCGTGGCTCGCTCGCAGTTCGTCGACCAGATCCGTTGGGACCGCACGGTCGGGGCACTGGTGGCGCGCGGCGCCCGCTGGATCCTCGACGCCGGCCCAGGCACCGACGTCGCCCGGCTCAACGCCGCGATCGCGCGCGGGACGGGTGTCCGATCGCTGGCGCTCGCCTCGCCGGAGGGTCGACGCCTGCTCTTCACCCCTGGGGCCTCGTCGCCCACGCCCGACCTCGACTACTCGACGCTCTCGCCCACGCTCGTGTCGGTGCGGGGCGCCGCGCGCATCGACAACCGCTACACGCGGGCCACCGGCCGCCCCCCGTTCATCCTCGCCGGCATGACCCCGACCACCGTCGACCCGGCGATCGTCGTCGCCGCGTCGAACGCCGGCTTCACCGCCGAGCTCGCCGGTGGCGGCCAGGTGACCCCGGAGCTCTTCGACCTCCGCGCCGCGGCCCTGGCCGAGGGACTCCAACCCGGGCGAGAAGTCGTCTTCAACACCCTGCTGCTCGACCCCTACCTCTGGTCGCTCCACCTCGACGGCGACCACCTGCTCGAACGGGCTCGCCGGGCCGGCGTCCCGTTCGCGGGCCTCACGGTGTCCGCCGGTGTGCCCGACGTGGACGACGGCGTGGCGTTGCTCGACCGGCTCGCTGCGGTCGGCATGCGCGAGAACGCCTTCAAGCCCGGCACCGTCGACCAGGTGCGCAAGGTGCTCGCCATCGCCGACGCCGCCCGCCACCACACGGTGTTCCTGCACCTCGAGGGCGGACAAGCCGGCGGGCACCACTCGGGCGAGCCGCTTGACGACCTCCTCCTGGCCGCCTACGACGACATCCGCTTGCGACCCAACGTCGTCCTGTGCGTCGGCGGCGGGGTGGGTACCGAGGAGCGCGCCACAGCGCTGCTCACCGGAGCGTGGGCCGAAGCACACGACCTGATCGCGCGGCCGGTCGACGCCGTGCTGCTGGGGACCGCGGCCATGGCATGTGCCGAGGCGACCGCGTCACCGTCGGTCAAGCAGGCGCTGGTGGAGGCGGGCGCCGCATCGGTGGTCAGCGGGCGGTCTCACCTCGGTGCCGACATCCACTACCTCGACAACCACGCCGCCCGCGTCAGCGCGCTGCTGCACCAGCTCGCGGGCGACCCCGAGCGGATCGCCGCACAGCGCTCCGAGATCATCGAGGCCCTCGCGGGAACGAGCCGTCCATTCTTCGGCGAGCTCGACGAGTTGAGCTACGGCGACGTGCTGCGCCGGCTCACCGACCTGTGCGCGATCGGCGACGATCGGCCCGATGCCGACGGCCGGTGGGGCGACCCCACGTGGCGGAACCTCGCGTTCGACCTGTACCGCCGGTTCTCTGCTCGCCTCGCCCCACCCGACACCGGAGCCGTGGTTCCGGTCGTGAGCCGCATCACCGACCTGGACGACCCGGCCGCCGCGCTGGCCGCGTTCGTCGACCAGCACGCCGACGCCGACCACCTCCTCCTGCATCCCGCCGATTCCGCGTACTTCGTGGATCGGTGCGGTCAGCCCGGCAAGCCCGTGCCGTTCGTTCCGGTCGTCGACCGCGACATCCGCCGCTGGTACGGCACCGATTCGCTGTGGGCCGCGCAGGACGACCGCTTCGCCGCCGACGAGGTGCTTGTCATCCCCGGACCGGAAGCCGTCGAGGGGATCGTCGCCGCCGATGAGCCGGTCGCCGACCTGCTCGGTCGCTTCGACGCGCACCTCCGCGTCACGCTGCAGGCCGACGACGACCGGACCGGCGCGGCCGCGGTCGAACGCGACCGCGTGACGGGCCGGGGTCTCGCCCCCACCGTGGTCGCCGATGCGGTCGCGGACTCCCGCGGCCCCGTACCGGCGTTCTGCCTGGCTCCGGCGATCGGCGTGGGCGAGGCCGTCGGCGACGAGGTCGTCGAACGCGACGGAACCCAACCCAACCCCCTGTGGCTGCTGGTCCGCCCCGGCGACCAGATCGGTGTCGACCGGTCGGGCAGCAGCGACGGTGGACAGCTCGGGTGGCTCGTCGTCGTCCCGGACGGCGCTCAGGTCGGCGAAGCGGTCGAGGTCCGGGGCGTCCCGGGCCCCGACGGCGAGACCGAGATCGAGCTGGCGACCACGCTGGTGGACATCGACGGCGAGCTCCGCCGGACGAGCCGCGCGTTCCACGTCATCGACGACCCCGCGGGTTGGCGGTTCCTCGAGGTCGACCGGGAGGTGTCGGCTGCGATCGAGACCCGTGCCGCCCTGCTCACCGACGATCACGCGTTGAACGACGAGAGCTGGATCGATCTCGGGCAGGCGGTGGAGAGGCCGTGGAGCTTCGACGCCGAACGAGCTCGTGCTCACGGAGTCGCCACGGGAGCGACCCACGGCGGCGTCGCGCTCGACGTGGCGTTCACCCTCGGGTGGCCCGCGTTCGTCGCGCTCGTCGCCGACGGGCCGCTCGCCGCCGAGTTCACCCATCTGCTGCATCGCCGCCACCTGGTCACGCCCGGACCGGCGTGGCCCCCGGTGCCCGGCGAGACCGGCCGTTCCCAAGGTTGGCTCCGGGAGCTGCGCACGAACCCGGACGCCTCCACCTACGAGCTCGTGCTCGTGGTCAGCTCCGACCGGGGGACGTTGGCCGAGCTGACCATGACGGCGATCGTGCCGATCCCCCCGGAGTCGGGCGATCCGCAGCGGTGGCGGCACGATCTGGTCGAGGCCGATCTCGCGCTCGATCCGACCGACCTCGCGTGGCTGCTCGACCAGGCCTGGGTGGGTCCCGTCGAGCGGGTTCCCCGGCCGGGTGAGGTCGTCTCGCTCCGGGTCGACACCATCACCCAGGTGCAGAACGCACCGGTGGGGACGGGTGCCCGGACGGTGTCCCAGGCCCTGCACCGAACGGTGGGCGGCCTGTGGGTGGGCGACGAGCTGGTGGCCCCCGTCGACGCCGCGCTACCCGGCGCCGAGCCCGACGGCGAGCACCCCGTTCTCGTCGCCGTCGACCTGCTGGCCCGCCGCGCTCCCCGCGAGATCCATGCGACCACGAGCGTGGTGCTGGCCTCGATCGAGGACGAGGCGCCCCAGGACATGGTTGCGTTCTCGCGCCTAGGAGGCGACACGAACCCGCTGCACCGCAGCGTGCTCGGTGCGCGACGGGCCGGGCTCGACCAGCCGATCGTGCACGGCATGTGGACCTCGGCGCGGGCCCAGGCCGCCGTTGTGCGCGAGGTCGCCGACGACGACCCGACCCGTCTGCGTTCGTGGGACGTCGAGTTCCTCGCGCCGCTCGCGGTCGGGGCGCCCATCGACATCGAGATCACCCGCATCGGCCTCCAGGACGGGGCTTTGGTCGTGGCCGTCGTGGTGTCGGCGACCGACGGGCCGGTCGCCCGCGCCACCGCGGTCGTCGCCCCGCCGAGGACCGCGCTCGTCTTCCCCGGTCAGGGCGTGCAACGTCCGGGAATCGGCATGGACGGCTACGCCCGCTCGGCACCGGCCCGCCAGGTGTGGGACGCCGCCGATGCCGTGACCCGTCAGCGGCTCGGCTTCTCGGTGCTCGACGTCGTCCGGCGCAACCCGACGACGCTGGCCCTCGGCGAAGGCACCGTGCTGCGCCACCCCCGCGGGGTCATCAACCTCACCCAGATCACCCAGGTCGTCCTCGCCACCTTGGCTGCCGCCCAGGTGGCCGAGCTGCGCGACGTCGGCGTGCTCCCCGCAGGGCCGATCGACTCGGTGTGGGACGACGTCGTGGTGGCGGGCCACAGCGTGGGCGAGTTCAACGCCCTCGCCGCGCTCGGCGTGCTGCCGCTCGATCTCGTGGTCGAGGTGGTCTTCCGGCGGGGCGAGGCGATGCAGGCCGAGGTGCCCCGATCCGACGACGGTTCGTCGCCCTACCGCCTCGCGGTGGTCGACCCGAGTCGATCCGGTCTGGGCCACGAGGGACTCGAAGCTGTCGTGGCCGACGCGGCCAAGCGCTCTGGCGAGCTGGTCGAGATCGTCAACCACAACGCCGACGGTCGTCAGTACGCCGTGGCTGGCACCGAAGCCGGCCTCGCCGCGCTCACCGACCTCTTGGCGGGCCACGCCGAGCCGGGGGCCAAGGTCGCGATGCTGGTGCCCGGCATCGATGTGCCGTTCCACTCCACCGTGCTCTCGCCGGCGGCCGACGTGTTTCGGCGGGTGCTCGACGAGCTCGTCGACGACATCGACGCCGCCCGGCTGGTCGGCCGCTACCTGCCCAACGTGACCGCGGGGTTCCTCGACGAATCGGTCGATCGCTCCGTGGTGATCGACCTGTTGGCCCGCCAGCTCGCCTCACCGGTCCGCTGGATCGAGACCCAGCGCGAGCTGTTCGGCGCGGTCGATCGCATCATCGAGATCGGGCCCGACACGTCGCCTGTGCTGACCAACCTGGCCCGGATGACCTTGGCCGGTTCCGGCGAGCCAGGACCGGTGCTGCTCCACGCCGAGCTCGACCTCGACCGCCTCCGCGGGATCGACGAGGTCCTGGCGGACGACGAACCGATCGACGCGGACGACGTGCCAACCGACCCGGGTCCTGCTGCTTCCGCCGGTCCTGGTGCTTCCGCCGGTCCTGGTGCTTCCGCCGGTCCTGGTGCTTCCGCCGGTCCTGGTGCTTCCGCCGGTCCGGGACCGGGACCGGTGGGCGATGTCGCCGATGTGCCGATGGGTGCCGGCGACGCGCTGCTCGCGCTCCTGGCCTTCCAGGCGTGGGTGCGTCCCGAGCAGATCGACCGATCGGAGTCGCTCGACCGCCTCTTCGAAGGGGTGTCGTCGCGTCGCAACCAGGTGCTCGTCGACCTCGGCAAGGAGTTCGGCCTCGCCAGCATCGATGGCGCGCACGAGGTGCCCATCGACCGGCTGGTCGTCGAGATCGCTGACCGGGCGCCCCGCTACCGCTATCCGGGCCCCTACCTGCGCGATGCGGTCAACGCCTCGCTCACCACCGTGCTCGCGCCAGCCGGGCTGTCGCGCTCGCAGGTCGAGGGGCAGCTCGCCTCGACGTTCGGCCTCGGGCCGGGGCTCGTCGACCGGGTGCTGCTGCAGATCGCACTCGACGGCCGCGATGGCCCGAGCGCTCGGGGCGGGAGCCTCGGCGGGGACACGTCAACTGAAGGTGCCGCCGCCTCGGTCGGCGCCGCACTGGGCCTCGACCTCCGGCCCCGCACCTCGGGTGCTGGCGCGACCGTCGACGCTGCCGCGGTCGAGGACCTCCGCGGTGAGATCGCCGACGCCGTCGTCGACGCCACCGGATCGCTGGCCGCGGCGCTCGGACGGCCGAGGCCCGACGACGCTCCCGAGCTGGCGGCGGCCGACCCCGACCGTGCCCGTCTCGCCGCGCTCGACGCCGCCATGGGTGTGGGACGTGCGGCCGCAGTGGAACCACGGTTCGACGCTCGCCGCCACACCGCCTTCACCTCGACGTGGGCATCGGCGCGCTGGGACCTCATCTGCCTCTACCACGACGCGACGGCAGGCTCACGAAGCGGCGACGAGCTGCGGGCCGAGGCCCGGCGGCTCTCCCGCCACCTCGGAGATCCCACCTTCGACGCCACGCTCGCGTGGTTCGAGGCCAAGGCGGCTTCGGCCCCGGCCTCGGCGTTCCCCGAGCTCGCGGTGACGCTGCGCTCTGGCGCGGGCCATCAATCGGACGGTCGGGCGTCCGCGACGGCCGTGCCCGAGGTCGCGCTCGTCACCGGAGCGAGCCCCGGCTCGATCGCCGCGTCGGTCGTGGCCACGCTGCTCGAAGGCGGCGCTCGAGTGGTCGCCACGACGTCGACCGAGACCCCAGAGCGCCGCCGCTTCTACCGCGACCTCTACCGCATCCACGCCGCCCCCGGCGCCGAGCTGCACGTGGTCCCGGCCAACCTCGCATCGTTCGACGACGTCGACGCCGTCGTGGCCTGGCTCGTCGAACCGAGCACCGGCATCGAACGGCACCGACCGGATCCCTTCACCGTCACCGCGGTCTTCCCCTTCGCCGCGGTGCCCACCATCGGGCGGCTCCCCGACGCGGGTGCCGATTCGGAGATCGCCATCCGCCTCCAACTCCTCGGCGTCGAGCGGCTCATCGGGCGCCTCGCCGAACAGGCCGAACGCGTGGGACACCAGCCCTTCCGGGTCGTGCTCCCGCTGTCGCCGAACCACGGGGACTTCGGCGGCGACCTCCCGTACGGCGAGACGAAGGCTGCGCTCGAAGCGATCCTGCACCGCCATCGCAGCGAGCCGGGCTGGGCTCGCTTCGTGCGCCCGGTGGCGGCTCGCATCGGGTGGGTCAGCGGCACCGGCCTGATGGCGGGCAACACCACGATCGCTTCATCGGTCGCCGAGCGCCTCGGCATCCACACCTACTCCGCGGCGGAGATGGGCTCGCTCGTCGCCCTGCTCGATGCCGACACCGATCTGACCGGTGGTCTCGCCGACGTCGACGACCTCCACGGACGTCTGGCCGCCTTGGGTTCGGAGCTGTCCGCCGTCATGGGGGACACCCGCCGCCACGCCGAGCTCGATGCCGCGGTTGCGGCTCGGGTCGGTGTCGATGCGCCGCTCACCATCCCTGCGCTGCCGGCGCCGGACACGAGCACACGCTCGGCCACGAACCCGAACGACGCCTGGCCGCATCTGCCCGCCGACGTCACACCGGCCGACCTCGTCGTCGTCGTGTCCACGGGCGAGCTCGGTCCGGGCGGGTCGGTGGCCACCCGCTTCGAACTGGAGCTCGGCGAGCTCTCGGCCGACGGCGTGGCCGAGCTGGCCTGGATGTGCGGCCTCATCCGGTGGGAGGACTCCGGTCTCGTCGCCGCAGGCACCGGCTGGGTCGACGTCATCTCCGACGAACCGGTCGACGAGTGGGAGCTCGCCGACCGGTATCGCGATGAGGTCCTGGAACGGGTCGGACTGCGTCCGCTCGTCGAGGACGGCGTCGTCGATCCCGCCGGAACGCTGGTGTACACGCCCGAACCGCTCGATCGACCGGTGAGCTTCACGGTCACCACCGAGGCGGACGCGCGCACGTTCCTCGCCGCGGCGCCCGATCGGACGACGATCCGAATTGAGGATGACGGACGGCTGCGGGTCACGCTCGACGTCGGCGCCGTCGTGCAGATCCCGCGGCGATCACCGTTGCCGCGCCGCGTCGTCGGCCAGTTCCCGACTGGCTTCGACCTCGCGTCGTGGGGCGTCCCCCCCGACATGATCGCCGGCGTCGATCGCATGGCTCTCGTCGACCTCGTGACGACGGCCGAGGCGTTCGCCCGAGCCGGGCTCGATCCCGACGAGCTGGTGGGCGCGGTGCACCCGGCGCTCATCGCCAACGTCCAAGGTGCCGGGCAGGGCGGCATGGCCAGCCTGCGCCGCATGCTCGTCGACAACCTCCTCGACGGCGCTCGCCAACCCGATCGCCTCCAAGAGACCCTGGTCAACGTGATGGCGGCGCACACCGTGCAATCGCTGGTGGGCTCGTACGGTCCGATGGTGCACCCGGTCGCGGCCTGCGCCACGGCAGCCGTGTCGATAGAGGAGGCGGTCGACAAGATCACCTCCGGTCGTGCGCTCGTCGCCGTGGCCGGCGGCTTCGACGACATCACCCCCGACGGCATCATCGGCTTCGCCGACATGGGTGCCACGGCCGACAGCGACGAGATGGCGGCCATGGGCCTGTCGCCGGGCGAGATGTCCCGATCGAACGACTCGCGGCGCAAGGGCTTCGTCGAGGCGCAGGGGGGCGGCTCGATGCTGGTCATGCGCGGAGACCTCGCCCTCGACCTCGGCCTGCCCGTGCAGGCCGTCGTCGCCTACGCCGGCAGCTTCGGTGACGGCATCAACACGTCGATCCCTGCTCCAGGCCTCGGCGTGCTGGGCGCAGCGCGGGGAGGGACCGACTCGGCCCTCGCCCGCGGCCTCGCTCGCCTGGGTCTCACCGCCGACGACATCGCGGTCGTGTCCAAGCACGACACCTCGACGGAGATCAACGATCCCAACGAGGCGGACCTGCACCAGCGCATCCAGGACGCCATCGGTCGAACTCCTGGGAACCCGCTGCTCGTCGTGTCCCAGAAGACGGTGACGGGTCACGCCAAGGGCGGGGCCGCCGCGTGGCAGCTCGCCGGGCTCATCCAGGTGATGGCGACCGGCCAGGTGCCGGGCAACCGCAACCTCGACGACGCCGACGTGCTGCTGCGGGCGTCGACCCACCTGGCGGTGGGCGATCGCACCATCGAGCTCGCCCCGGACGAGCCGGTGCGGGCCGCGCTGCTCACCAGCCTCGGCTTCGGGCACGTGTCCGCGCTGGTGGCGGTGGCGCATCCCCACGTGTTCCTCGCCGCCGTGCCATCGGCGCATCGTGCTGACTACCTCGCCCGGGCTGCCCATCGCCGTGCGGTGGGGGAGCGGGACCGCCTGGCTGTGCGCCACGGCCGGCCCATCTTCGCCAAGCGCACCGAACGCCGCATCCCCGGCGCCGACACCGCCGCCCGCCGCGAGAACGAGGCGGCCATGCTGCTCGACCCCGACGCCCGCCTGTGACCCCGACGGGGGAGCTCGAGTGAAGCTTGCGGATCTGGTGCCAGGTGGGTGGGGCGATCGGCGGGTGACGTCGGCGCCGGCTCCGCCCGCTGCCTGGCTCTCGACGGCGGTGAACCACGGCCTCGGGTCGATCCCACACGGGTCGATCCCACACGGGTCGATAGCAGCTACAGATCGTGGTGGGTCGTGACCGTGCTGGGTGTGGGACTCGATCTCGTCGGGCTGGCCGCGTTCGACCAGCAGTTGACCGATTCGGCGTCGGACTTCGCGGCCGCGACGTTCACCGCTGGCGAGCTGGCAGCCGCCGAGTCGGGACCAGGCCGTCGCTCCGAGCGGTTGGCGGCGCGGTTCGCCGCCAAGGAGGCGTTCGTGAAGGCATGGGGGTCCATCCGCGTGGGGTCGGCACCGGCGCTCGATCCCTCCGTGCTCGACCTCCGCGAGATCGAGCTCGTGCTCGACGGCTTCGGCCGCCCCTCGCTGCGCCTGCACGGAACCGTGGCCGCATCGTTCGAGGCCTCGACGAGGCTGCTGAGTCCGCGCAGTCCACTCGACATCGCCGTCTCGCTCACCCACGACCCGCCCGTGGCCGGAGCCGTGGTCGTGCTCTCGGCCTAGCCGGATCGGGCAAGACCGGTCGTGGCGGTCGTGGCGGTCGTGGCGGTCGTGGTGGTCGTGGCGGTCGTGGCCGTCGCGTCGGGGTGCCACGGTTCGCGGGGCGGACCCTCCTATCGTTGCTCGGATGCACCCCGTTCCGATGTGTCGGTCACCTCGAACCCGGCTCGGGACGCTCGCGGGAGTGATCGCCGTGATCGCTGTGGTCGTCGGTGTCCTCGTCGCTCCCGCCGCTCCGATCGGAGCGGCAACCGTCACCCAGACCAACGCGTGTCGGTGGCTCACCGGGGAGCTGGTCCCGATGGAGCTCACCGTCTCGGGTTCGGGGACGCCGACGAACCCCGCCTACCTCGGGACCCTGACCCTGTCGTCGGTCACGGTCAGCGGTGCGATGCCCTGGTGGGCGGCCCAGGTCGCCTACGACCTCGGCCTCATCAAGGCCGGTCCGAACACGATCCCCCTCGCGGTCCGACTGACGATCGGTGCCACCGGTGCGTCACCGGCGGCCCAGGACGTCGTCGCCTGGGTGACGGCTTCGGTCACCTTCGATCCCAATCAGCCGTTCACCCCCGCGGCCCAGGCCGGTCACATCATCAAGGTCACGAACCTCGTGATGCCGTCCTCGACCTGGACCCGCACCGGACAAGCTGCACCGACCTTTCGTCAGAGGGCGTTGACGGTGCGACTCAACCCCGGCACGCCGACCTCGGTGCAGGTGCTCCGGGACTGCTTCCCCGCGACGTGGACCACCGACGACGTGCCGGTGGCCACACCGGTCACGCCCAGTCCGTTCGCGGTGGTCGGTTCGAGCCTGCCCGATCCCCGGTTCTCCGATGTGAAGTACGGCCATCCGTTCTTCCGGGAGGTCGAGTGGGCCGCGGCCGAGGACGTCGCGACCGGCTACGCGGACGGAACGTTCCGTCCGACGAACGTCGTGAACCGTCAGGCGTTCGCGTCGTTCCTCTACAAGGCAGCCGGGGCGCCGCCGGTGTCGGTGCCGTCGGGCCCGACGGCCTTTCCCGACGTGCCGAGGACCCACGCGTTCTTCCACGCGATCGAGTGGGCCCGTCAGCACCAGATCATCGCCGGCTACGTCGACGGCACCTTCAAGCCCACGGCGCCGGTCACGCGCCAGGCCGCGGCCCAGTGGATCATGCGGGCCACCGGCAGGTCGGCGGCGACGCCGTCGGTGGCGCCGTTCCGCGACGTGTCGCTCAACCACCCGTTCGTGTCCGCGATCGCGTGGCTCGAAGTCCAAGGCATCGCCACCGGCCACTCGGATGGCACGTTCCGCCCGGGCGCCACCGTCGCTCGCCAAGCGGCGGCCGCCTGGCTCCAGCGCGCCCACAGCTGACGTGGTGCACTGATCACTGACCGGGTTCTGGAACTCGCCGTCCCTGCGCGCCAGCGCCGGGAGCTGCGGGTTCTTCGATCACGGGGCTCTCCCCGTAACCTCGTCGGGTGACTTCCTCGTCCTCTGACCAACGCTCCCGCGAGCGCGTGCATGCCGACCGGCTGGCTCGGGTTCGGGCGTCGATGGCCGATCGGGAGGTCGACACGCTGCTGTTGTCGGTGGGGCCCGACCTGCCGTGGCTCATCGGCTACGAGGCGATGCCGCTCGAGCGGCTGACGATGCTGGTGGTGCCCCTCGAAGGCGAACCGACCCTGGTGGTGCCCAACCTCGAGGTGCCCCGCGTGGTCGCCGAGCCCGGCTTCTCGATCGCGGGCTGGGGCGAGACCGACGACCCCATCGACCTCGTCTCGGACCTGGTGGAGGGCTCCGCCTTGGCCATCGGGGACCGCACCTGGAGCCGGTTCACCGTGCACCTCCAGCACGCCTTGCCGGCTGCCACCTGGCGCAACGCCAGCGAGGTCGTCGGCCCGCTGCGTGCGGTCAAGGACGCGGCCGAGATCGACGCGTTGGCCAAGGCCGGTGCCGCGGTCGACCGGATCGCCGCCGACCTCCAGGCCGGGAACATCCCCCTGATCGGACGCACCGAGGCCGAGGTGTCGGCCGACCTCGGTCGTCGCATCGTCGCCGAAGGCCACGACCGGGTGAACTTCGCCATCGTGGCCGCGGGGGCCAACGCGGCGAGCCCGCATCACGAGGCCGGCGATCGGGTGATCGAGGCCGGCGAGATCGTGCTGTGCGACTTCGGCGGGACCATGGCCGACGACACCGGTGCGGGGTACTGCTCCGACATCACGCGGTGCGTGCACACCGGTGAACCGCCCGCCGAGCTGGCCGAGCTGTACGCCGTGCTGCGCCGGGCGCAGGCGGATTCGGTGGCGGCTGCGGTGGTGGGCACGACCTGCGAGGACGTCGACGCGGCGGCCCGCGACGTCATCGCCGCGGCCGGCTACGGCGACCGTTTCGTGCATCGGACCGGTCACGGCATCGGGGTCGAGGAGCACGAGGATCCGTACATCGTGGCGGGCAACACCACGCCGCTCGCGCCCGGCCACGCCTTCTCGATCGAGCCGGGGATCTACGTGCCGGGCAGGTGGGGGGCGCGCCTCGAGGACATCGTGGTGGCCACGACCGAGGGCCCCCGTCCCCTCAACACGGTGGATCACGGACTGGCGGTGGTGGACGCGTGAGGGCGACCTCCCGCCGAACTGGCTGGACACCTACGCCGAATAGCCCGGGTCTTCCCAGCCAGAACGGGCGTGATCGGACGCGGGGGGTGGCCCGGTGATCGGGTTCGACGGGGCGTCGCTCCTGCTGCAGTGGGCCTTCGGTGGTCTGGTGTTCCTGTGGGTCACGACCCGGCGGCGCGAAGTCGGGCTCGGCTACGGCTGGATGATGCGCGGCACCTACGGCCTCATGGCCGCGGGCGCCTTCTACGTCGGACAGTTCGTCATCGAACCGCTCGCGGTGCGCGACGTGGCGTCGCTGCTCACCGCGGTTGCGACCTTCGCCGCGCTCGGCGTTTCGATCGTGCGCCGCAAGGCCGGGGTGTCCGGCCAGATGGCGCTGGCCGAGGCGCGCTCGGAGCGCGTGGCGTCTATGACCGGCATCGATCGCGAAGCCGCCGACAAGGTCGAAGGGGCCAAGGAGTTCCCGCCGTGGCTCGACCTCATCGCTCCCTCGATCGCGGTGTTCGGCGTGATCGGTTCGGCGGTCGATGCCGGCGGCCCCCACTGGCTGGCTATCGCCCGGTTCCTCGTCGGCGGCCTGTTCATGGGCGTGATCACCGACGCCATGCTCCTGGGTCACTGGTACCTGGTGCAGCCCGGCCTGCCTCGTGCTCCGCTGCTCGAGCTGGTGCGGTGGACGCTCATCATCTGGATCCCCGAGATCGTGTTGCTTCTCGTCCCGACCGGGATGTGGTCGGTCATCAACGGCACGATCGACGACGGCTACGGCGGGCTGCTCGGCTGGTTCTGGCTCGCCTGCGCCGTCACGACGGGGGGTTTGCTGGTGGTCACCCGCCTCGCACTGAAGGAGCGCCAGTACTCGGCGGTCATGGCGGCCACGGGTCTGCTCTACCTGGCGATCCTCACGGTGTTCGGCACCGACCTCGTGGCCCGGGCCCTGCTTGCCAACTGATCCAACCGGCCCAACTGATCCAACCGGCCCAACCAGCCCAACTGATCCAACCAGCCCAACTGATCCAAATTGCGTTGAACTTGAGCGGAAGCCGGACAGGATCAACGCCAGAAGCGTGGTTTGCGTCTGACAGGTGAAACCGGGCGGCTCGACGGAGCGGTGGCACACTGTCTCCATGCCGAAAGCCATCTGGAGTGGGGCGATCAGCTTCGGGCTGGTCAACATCCCGGTGAAGCTCTACAGCGCCATCAGCCGCAAGACCGTGCGCTTCAACCAGATCGACTCGCAGACCAACGCCCGGGTCAAGCAGAAGCGCGTCTCTGCCGAGACCGGCGAGGAGGTCCCCTGGGACAACATCGTCAAGGGCTACGAGATGCCGGGAGGCTCCTACATCATCGTCACCGATGACGAGCTCGCCCAGCTCGACCCCAAGGCCGTTCGCACCATCGAGATCGAGGAGTTCGTCGACCTCGACGAGATCGACCCCATCTTCTTCGACGCCGCCTACTACCTGGGCCCGGAGCGGTCCTCGAAGCCGTACGCGCTGCTGTGCCAGGCGCTGGAGGAGTCGGGCAAGGTCGGCATCGCCCACTTCGTGATGCGCACCAAGCAGTACCTGGCTGCCATCCGTCCCGAGAACGGTGTGCTCCTGCTCTCCACCATGGTGTACCCCGACGAGATCAACGATCCGACTGAGATCCCCGGTCTCGACGAAGTCGAGGACGCCGAGGTCACCAAGAAGGAGCTCGACATGGCCCGCAGCCTCATCGAGTCGCTCTCCTCGGAGTTCGTGCCGGAGACGTTCAAAGACACCTACCGCGAGGCCGTGCTCGAGCTCATCGAGGCCAAGACCTCTGGCGTCGAGATCACCACGGGTGAGCAAGCAGCCGAGCCCACCAACGTCATCGACCTCATGGCCGCCCTCGAGAAGTCGGTGGCCGCGGCACGTGAGGCACGCGGTCGTCACCCCACGTCGGAGGACTCGTCGGGCTCGGACGACGCTGATCGAAGCGACGACGCTGATCGAAGCGACGACTCGGAGGACGACGACGCCAAGCCGGCAAAGGGGACCGCGTCGCAGGTCGCCACGAAGAAGGCAGCCAAGAAGGCCCCGGCCAAGAAGAAGGCCCCGGCGAAGAAGAAGGCCCCGGCGAAGAAGGCGGCCAAGAAAGCGCCGGCCAAGAAGGCCCCGGCCCGCAAGTCGGCCTGATCGGTCGACAAGAAGACATGAGCTGAGCTGAGCCGACCCGTGCCCGAGCCGACCCGTGTCTGAGCCGAAGAAGTCGCTGGTCCAGATCGACGGCCACCAGCTCCAGCTGAGCAACCTGGACAAGGTCCTGTACCCCGAGGTGGGGTTCACCAAGGGTGAGGTCATCGACTACTACGCCCGCATCGCCCCGGTGATGCTGGCCCACCTGGGAGACCGCTGCGTCACCCTGCGCCGGTGGCCCAACGGTGTCGACGACAAGACCTTCTTCCAGAAGCGCTGCCCCGAGCACCGGCCAGACTGGGTGCCGGTGGCGCTCGGGGCGGGGGACCGGGGCGGCGACATCAACTACTGCGTGCTCGACTCCACCGCCGCGCTCGTGTGGGCCGCCAACCTCGCTGCGCTCGAGCTGCACACGCCGATGAGTCGGGCTCCCGACCCGCAGAACCCGACGATGGTGGTGTTCGACCTCGACCCGGGTTCACCCGCCGGCATGACCGAGTGCGCCCAGGTCGGGCTCGCTCTCCACGACACGCTCGGCGCGCTCGGGCTGGAGCTGCTGGCCAAGACCTCGGGGTCGAAGGGCCTCCAGATCTACCTGCCGCTCAACGTCGAGTCGACCGGCCCCGCGGACGGCCGCGAGTTCGCCCTTGCCGTGGCGCAGCTCATGGAGAAGCAGATGAAGGGCCTGGTGGTGGTCGACCAGACCAAGGCCATCCGCAAGAGCAAGGTCCTCATCGACTGGAGCCAGAACACGGGCCAGAAGACCACGGTGTGCGCCTATTCCCTGCGGGCCAAGGCGTCGCCCACGGTGTCGACCCCGGTGACGTGGGACGAGGTGTCGGCCGCGGCCGACGGCGACGACCCGCTCTACTTCGAGAGCGACGACGTGCTGGCGAGGGTCGACCGCCATGGCGACCTCTTCGCCGACGCTGCCACGCTGGAGCAGGAGCTTCCCCGGTTCGGCTGACGGTTCCTGGTTCCGCCGAGGTTCGCGGGCTCGGTGGCTATGAGGGCCCTGAGGCGTGCTCTTTCCGCCGAGGTCGACCACGGGCCGACGGGTGAAGCGGCTCACTCGAGGATGCGGAACACCTTGTCGCGGTTCGTGTGTCCCGAGAGGAGCTCGAGGCGACGTACGGGAATGCCGAGGTGGCCGGCGAGGAGCTTGGCGACCGCGATGTTGGCCTTGCCGTCGGTGGGCGCGGCTGTGGTCCGCACGACGAGTCGACCGTTGCGCTCTCCGCCGACCTCGTCCCGCTTGGCCCGGGGGATCACTCGCACGGCGAGCTTGTCGGGCAGGGGGTCGGGCAGGGGGTCGGGGAGACGGTCGGGGAGACGGTCGGGCACGGTCCAACACTAGGCCGCGATCCTGTTAGGGATACCTAACACTCGTGGGCTACGGTGCAACGCATGTGTGAGCGAGGGCGATCCCGATGAGCGAGCCGATGATCGAGGTCGAGGGGCTCACGAAGGCCTTCGGTGATGTGCAGGCGCTTGCCGGACTGGATCTGCGGGTGCAGCGCGGCGAGCTGCTCGGTCTGCTCGGGCCGAACGGGGCCGGCAAGACCACGCTCATCAACGTCGTCACGACCTTGCTGCGACCCGACACCGGGATGTGCCGGGTCGCCGGCTTGGACGTGGTGAGCCGGCCCGACGCCGTTCGCGGGGTCATCGGCGTGACCGGCCAGTTCGCCGCGCTCGACGACAACCTCACCGGTCGCGAGAACCTGGTGATGTTCGCCCGGCTCCTCAAGCTGTCGAAGGCGGCGGCACGCACGAGGGCGGGTGAGCTGCTCGAGCAGTTCGACCTGACCCACGCCGGGGACCGCCGGGTCGGCAAGTACTCGGGCGGCATGCGCCGCCGGCTCGACCTCGCCGTGTCGATGATCAACCGCCCGGCCGTGCTGTTCCTCGACGAGCCGACGACCGGCCTCGATCCGCGCAGTCGTCAGTCGCTGTGGGGCGTCGTGCAGGCGTTGAAGGACGCCGGGGTCACGATCCTGCTCACCACCCAGTACCTCGAGGAGGCCGATCAGCTCGCCGATCGCATCGTCGTGATCGACCACGGCAGGGTGATCGACGACGGTACGCCCGCCGAGCTCAAGGACCAGGTGGGAGGCACCCTGGTGGTGCTCACCATCGTCGATGCGAACCGGCGCGACCGTGCCGCGACCGCGCTCGTGGGCACCGGCGAGGTGAAGGTCGCCGGTGACGTGATCACCGTCGGCGCAACCGACGGGGTCGCGGCGGTCGCGGCGGTCGTACGAAGCCTCGACGGGGCCGGCATCGTGCCCGACGACATCGAGCTGCGCCGCCCTTCCCTCGACGATGTGTTCTTCGCCGTGACGGGCCACGCCGCAACGCCCAGCGACGACGACCTCGAAGACCTCGACGACCTCGACGAGCTCGACGACCTCGAAGACCTCGACGACGACCCCGACGGTGCGCCCGCCGAGGCCGGCCGTGGCTGACACCGCCCTGGTGGGCCACGACCACACCATGAGCCGGGTGCGCCCGTCGTTGCCCCGGGACGGTTCGGTGCTGGGTGTCCGCCACCTCGTGCTCATGTCGCGCCGGCCGGCATCGATCTTCGGGGCGATCATCGCCCCGCTCATCTTCAGCGTCCTGTTCTTCACGGTGTTCAAGATCCCGATGGAACGGGTCGGGATCGACTATGCCCAGTACCTGGTGCCCGCAGTGGTCATCCAGGCCATGTTCTTCACCGGCATGTCGGCGTCGGTGCTCGCCGCCGAGGACGTCGCCGACGGAATGCTGAGCCGGCTCAAGGCCATGCCGGTCAGCCGATCGGCACCGTTCATCGGACTGCTCAGTGCCGAGGGCATCCGGGCGCTCATCTCGCTCGTGGTCCTGCTCGGTGTGGGCCTCGTCATCGGGTTCCGGCTCGAGCGCGGTCTGGTCGGCTTCGCCGCCTTCATCGCGGTGGCGGTCGCCCTGTCTCTCACGCTGTGCGCCGGCTACATCGCCATGGGCTTGCGGGTCGGACGTCCCGAAGCGGCCGGCGCGCTCAACCCGTTGCCCTACTTCCCGTTGCTCCTCCTCTCCAACGCGTTCACCCCGACGATCGCGTTCCCCACGTGGCTTCAGCCGTTCGTGCGCAACCAGCCGGTGAGCCAGGTGGCCGACGCTCTCCGGGCGTGCACCACCCGGAGCTACGACATCCCGGTCGAGGTGGCGCAGGCCGGGGCGTGGCTCGTCCCGATGTTCGTGGTGTTCGCCTGGCTCGCCACCCGAGCGTTCGCGAGGGCGTCATGACCACGACGAGCCGTCGGGAAGGCGTCGGGGTGTCCACCCAGGTGGCACCGCGTGCGGTGGCCGACACCTTGGTCATGGCTCGCCGGACGTCGAAGGTCGTGTTCCGCAACCCCGCAGCGATCTTCTCGGCCGCGTTCTTGCCCGTGATCCTGCTCGTGGTGATGACGTTGAGCTTCGCCAAGGTCGTCATGCCCGGTGCGGACTACAGCGACTACGTCAACCAGGTGCTGCCCCTGTTCGCAGCCATGGGCCTGGTGTTCTCGACGGTCGATACGGGCGTGGCGGCCCACACCGACCTGCACGCGGGCATGGACACGAGGCTGCGGTCGATGCCGATGTCGCGGATCGCGCCCCTGGCAGGACGCATCCTCGGCGACCTGACTCGCAACCTCATGACGCTGGCCATCCTGTTCGCCGTCGGATCGGCCATGGGGTTTCGGTTCAGCGCGGGGTTCGTCCCGGCGGTCGGAGCGGTCCTGGTCATGGTCGTCTTCGGCCTGTGCTTCGCCTGGGTGCCGGTGTACGGCGCCGTGCTCGTCGAGTCGGTCGAGTCGATGATCACGGTGATGACGGCTCTGCTGCTGTGCCTGTCGTTCCTGTCGGTGGGCTTCGTGCCGCTCGACGACCTGCCCGGCTGGGCCCAGCCTGTCGCCCGCATCAACCCGGTCAGCTCGGTCGTCGAAGCGGTGCGTGCGCTGTCACACGGCGGACCCACCGCCGGCCCGGTGATCAGGTCGCTGGTGTGGTCCGCGGCGCTGCTCGTCGTGTTCAGCACCCTCGCCTTGCGTCGCTACCAGCGCGACAGCCGGTGAGCGCGCCCCGGCCCGTCGTCGGGCGTGCGGGACGGGGAGCGCCGCGCGTCAGAGCCCGTCGTAGCGGTGGACGAAGGCAGCCATGGCCTGGCGGGCCACGGGGCCCGTGGGCTTGAACGTGCCGTCGCCGTACCCGGTGGTGATCCCGCTGGCGGTGAGCCAGGCGATCTCGTCGTAGAACGGGTGGAGCGAGGCGACGTCGCGGAAGCCGGGTGCCGTCGCGGTGGAGCCGGCCGCAGCGGATCCACCGGCCATGCGGTAGAAGAAGGCGGCCATGGCCTGGCGGGCGACCGCTCCGTCGGGGCGGAACGTGCCGTCGCCGTAGCCGGTGGTGATGCCGGTGGTGGCCAGCCACGTGATCTGGCGGTACAGCGGGTGCGAGGTGGCCACGTCGCGGAACGGCGACACGGCAGGCGGAGCGAAGGTCGGTTTGCCGGCAAGGTTGTACAGCTGGTCGGCCATCATCGCTCGGGTGTTGATCCCAGAGGGCAGGTAGGTGCCGTTGGGGTAGCCCCGGTCGATGCCCTGGACGTCGGTCCACTCGATGTCGCGGCAGAAGGTGTGCGAGGGCGAGACGTCGGTGAACGGGCCTGCGGTCGAGCCCGCCACGCAGGCGGAGGGTTGGCCCGTGACGGTCACCGAGCGCATCCCCAGCAGCGGGTTGCCCGAGGGTCCGGTCTTGTTCAGGGCGTAGACCCACAGGTTCCGGACGCCTGGTTCGATGTCGCTGATGACCGTGTCGAAGCCGTGCAGCGGTCCCGCTCCCGGAACGGCGGCTGCGACGTCGGGACGCGAGACGATGGCGTCGAGGACCACGCTGGGCGCGCCGGACGTGGCCGGGCCGTCGATGAACACCTGCACCTGGCTCGTGGTCGACGGAACGTCGGGATCGAGCGCCCAGCCCCGCACACGGACCTGTCGGTCTCCGGACGTGGTCACGTCGTCGAGGGAGCCCCTGGGCATGCCGGTCTGCGGGGTGGGCACGGTGATCGTGGGGCTGGCCAGGAGGGTGTCGCTCCCGGGCGTGCCGTCGGTGTTGACGGCGTAGACGAACAGCTGGTGGGTGCCCGGCGAGATCCCGCCGACGGCGGCGTGGAACCCGTGTGCGTTGCCGGCACCGGGATAGGACCAGGCGACGTCGGGCCGGCTCCGGTTCGCGAGGAGCACGGCGGCCGGTGGGCCGGATCCGGACGGTCCGTCGACGTACACGTGCACCTGGGTGGAGGTGGTGGGAGCGTCCAGATCGAGGGTCCATCCCCGCAGCTGCGCGAAGCCGCCGAGGGTGCCGGCCGATCCTTCGAGCACGCCTTTCGGTCCGCTGGTGCAGGAGGTGCCGTCGCTCACCGCGGTGTAGGTGTGACCGGGCAGGAACTGCCAGGTGTCGTGGCCGAAGAAGTCGGGATAGGTGCGCAACGTGTCGCCGACGCAAGCCTTGAGGTCGGGCGTGGGGGTCCGGGTCGAGCTCCACTCGCTGCTCGACCAGTACTCGAAGTGCAGGTGGTCGAGTGCGCAGCCTGAGACGCTGCCGGTGTGGCCGACGTAGCCGATGACCGTGTTCTCATCGACCCACAGCCCACCCGCGGCGTTCTTGACGGCCGGCGCTATGTCGTCGAGGTGGGCGTAGATGCTGGCGCCGTGCGGTCCGTGGTCGACCTTGACGGTGACGCCGTAGCCGGAGCAACCCCGGTTGGTGTCGTAGACCGTGGCGATGCCACCGCCGGCGGCGTACACGGGCTGGCCCAGTGGCCCGTCGATGTCGATGGCGTGGTAGCCGTGGTGGCTGCCGCAATAGGCCCCAGGCGACTTGTAGGCGCATCCGATGGCGGACGATCCCCGCAGCGGCCACCACTGGACGGGGGAGTACGAGCCGGTGCCGACGGCTGCGGGCGTGGCGGCGACGCTCGATGACCGCTCGGCGGCCGGTGGCACGAGGTCGGTTTCGGGTGGGTGGGCGCTGGGGCCGGTGGCGGCCCCGGCGATGGTTGTGGCGGTGGAGGTGGAGGTCGTCGTGGCCGGCTCGGTGGCCCCGGCGGACGGCGTCGCGGGCGCGGTGGTGAGCGCGGCCAGCGTGGCGCTGGTGAGCAGGACGATCGAGGCGATCAGCCGGGTGATCCGGTGGGTCATGCAGAAGATCCGGCTCGACGGGCCTTCCCCGTACCGAAACCGGACGAACCGAGGTTAGACGGCCGCGCTCGGTGACCGACAACAATCCGCGATCAAGTCGTCACGGGTTCGTCATCGAAGGGCGCGGGCGAACGACCCTGAGCGGTTGGACCGGAGAGACGGGCTGAGCGATTCGGGTTGTGGAGGACCTGCCATCGGGGCGGGCTCCACGCCGATCGGGTCGGGGACGCGGCCGGTGCGGGATCTTGGGAGGATGGCGGTGCTCGTGTTCGCGTCGAGGTGAGGGAGGCCCACATGGCCGAGTCAGCGATGGAGTCGGTCGTCGTCGCCTTCAGGGAGGTGGGCCTGGCCGACGAGCCCTCCGTGGGAGGCAAGGCCGCCAACCTCGGTGAGCTCACCCGTGCCGGGTTCCCGGTGCCGTCGGGCTTCGTCGTGCGGTCCGAGGGCTTCCTCGCGGCCATGGACGCCGGCGGGGTCCGCGCCGAGCTGCAGCGGGTCACGGCCGACGCACAGCCCGATGACGCCGCTTCGCTCGAGTCGGCGTCGGCCGAGCTGCGCGCCCTCGTGCGGCGGGCCGACATGCCCGCCGACCTGCGCGCCGCGGTCGACGAGGCCTACCGGCAGTTGTCCGCCGGCGCTGGTTCCGGTGCCGACGTGTCGGTCGCGGTGCGCTCGTCGGCTGCGGGGGAGGACGGCGCCGACTCCTCCTTCGCCGGGATGAACGAGAGCTTCACCAACGTGCGCGGCGTCGACGACCTGGCGGCGCGCATCGTGGATTGCTGGGCCTCGGTGTACGGCCCACGGGTCATCTCCTACCGGGCCAGCCGGGGCGAGGACCACGAGCCGGCCATCGCGGTGGTCGTCCAGATCATGGTGACCGTCGAGCGCTCCGGCGTCGCGTTCAGCGTCGACCCCACCACGGGCGACACCAACCGCCTCGTGCTCGAAGCGGTCCGCGGTCAGGGCGAGGTCGTCGTCGGGGGACTGGTCCAGCCCGACACCTACGTCGTCGACCGTGCCGCGGGCGCCGTCGTCGAGGTGACGGTCGGCCACCAACACTTCAAGATCGTGTCCGGGTCCGACGGCCAGGACCGCCGCGTCGATCTCGACTCGGACGAGGCCGACGCCCGCGTGCTCGACGACGATGAGATCCTCGCCCTCGCCTCGATGGTGGAGCGCATCGAGGCCCACTACGGCCGACCCCAGGACGTGGAGTTCGCCCTCGACGACGCCGGCATCCACATCGTGCAGGCCCGTCCCATCACCACGTTGGGCCCAACCGCTCCCGGTGGGTCCGCACACCTGGGCGTGCCCGGCCCGGCGAGCTCGACCGAGCCGCTGGTGCACGGCCTCGCCGCGTCGCCCGGCGTCGGACGCGGCGTGGTGCGCGTCCTGACCTCACCCGCCGACGGCCACCGCATGCAAGACGGCGAGGTGCTGGTGGCGCCCACCACCAACCCTGACTGGGTGCCCACCCTCCGCCGGGCCGCGGCGGTGGTCACCGACCGGGGCGGCATGACCTGTCACGCCGCCATCGTCAGTCGCGAGCTCGGCGTGCCCGCGGTGGTCGGCACCCGCACCGCCACCACGACCCTGCGCGACGGCGACGAGGTCATCGTCGATGGCGACCACGGCGACGTGCTGCCACCCACCGCCGAGCTGTCCTCGCCGGAGGCCTCCTCCACGCCGGCCGCTCCGGGCGACACGAAAGAGCCGGCGCCGGTCGAGCACCTGCGCACCCGCATCTACGTCAACCTCGCCTTCGCCGAGAAGGCGGCCGCGGCCGCAGCTCTGCCGGTCGACGGCGTCGGTCTGCTGCGCGCCGAGTTCATGCTCACCGACGCCCTCGGCGGCGTGCACCCCCGCAAGCTCATCGCCGATGGTCGCAGCGCCGAGTTCGTCGACCGCATGGTGGCCTCGCTGTCCACCGTCACCACGGCCTTCGCCCCCCGCCCCGTCGTGTACCGCACCACCGACTTCCGCTCGAACGAGTTCCGCGGCCTGGTGGGCGGCGAGGAGTTCGAACCGCACGAGGAGAACCCGATGATCGGGTTCCGGGGGTGCTTCCGGTACCTGCACCAACCCGACGTGTTCGCCCTCGAGCTCGAGGCGCTGGCCCGGGTGCGCGAGCAGACGCCGAACCTGCACGTCATGGTCCCGTTCGTGCGCACCCGGTGGGAGCTCGAAGCATGCCTCGAGCTCATCGACGCCAGCGCGCTCGGTGCCCAGCGCGACCTGCAGCGCTGGATCATGGCCGAGGTCCCCTCGGTCGTGTACCGCCTCGCCGAGTACGCCACGCTCGGCATCACCGGCGTGTCGATCGGGTCCAACGACCTCACCCAGCTCGTGCTCGGCGTCGACCGCGACTCGGAGGTGTGCGCCGAGCTGTTCGACGAGGGCGACGTGGCGGTGATGAAGGCCATCGAGGTCATCATCACCACCGCCCGCGAGTGCGGCATGACCTCGTCGCTGTGCGGTCAGGCGCCCAGCAACCGACCCGAGTTCGCCGAGGCGCTCGTCCGTCTTGGCATCACGTCGATCTCGGTGAACCCCGACGCGGTCGACCGCACCCGCCGCGCCGTCGCCGATGCCGAGGAGCGCCTGTCAACCGAAGCGAGCGAGGCCTGACGCGACCGCTACGGTCGGATCCATGACCGCAACCGCGTGGGTGGCCCGCCTGGCCACGGTCGACGATTCGGCCGAGGTCGCCGCGCTGCTGCACGACTTCAACACCGAGTTCGACGCACCCACACCGGGGGTCGACACCCTCACCGGTCGACTCCGTCGCCTGTTGGCCACCGAGGGGACCTTCGCTCTGCTGGCCGGCGAACCCGGCGAACCCGGCGAACCCGGCGAACCCGCGGTCGGCGTGGCGCT